>JBDGTI010000091.1:0-36666 GCA_042216995.1 Halodesulfurarchaeum sp. | reverse complement strand
CTCGGTGGGCAGGTTCGGAACGTCCCTCCTGTCACCGATGGGAGCGGCGTCCGTCAGCGACTCCCGCGTTCGGGGCCGGGTTACGGCGGCCCGTCCACGGCGTCCGGTTTGGCCGCCGTGGACTGCATCGTGCCATACACATTCATGTCACCTAACAGTTACGCATCGGTGGGGAAACCAGCCCTGCCGATTCCGGCGATAGCACAGCATCGTGTCGGCTTCCTCCCTGCCATGAACGGCGGGGGTTCCACCTCGGAGGAAAGATGACCCGAACCGCAGTCCAATACGGCATCGGTCCGATCGGCAGACGCATGGTCCAGGTCGCCCACGAACGCGGCATCGAATTCGTCGGCGCGATCGACATCGACCCGGAGAAAGTCGGCACGGACCTGGGAACAATCGCCGACCTGGGCACCGAGATAGGCGTCGAGGTGACAGACGACCCCGAGGCGGCCCTGGCGGCCGAACCGGATGTGGTCTTTCACGCCACCATCTCCGACGTCACCGCGATCACCCCCCAGATCGAGGCGGCCGTGAGCGCGGGCGCGGACGTGATCTCGACGACCGAGGAGCTCGCCTATCCCTGGTATCACCACCCCGACGCGGCGTCCGAACTCGACGGGATCGCCCGCGAACACGGACAGACCGTCCTCGGGACCGGCATCAACCCGGGCTTCGCGATGGACACGCTCCCGGCGGTCCTCACCACCCCGTGCCAGGCGGTCGACGCGGTATCGGTGACCCGGGTCCAGAACGCGAGCCAGCGCCGGAAACCGCTCCAGGAGAAGGTCGGCGCGGGGCTCGAGGAGGCAACCTGGAACGCCGAGATCGCCCCGGAGGCGGGCCACGTCGGCCTGCCGGAGTCGATCGCGATGCTGGCCGCCGCGCTGGACTGGGAGCTCGAATCGATCGAGGAGACGATCGAACCGGTCATCGCCGAAACCCGGACCGAGAGCGAGTTCTTCACCGCCGAGGCCGGCGAGGTCACCGGGATCCACCAGATCGGGACCGGCTACGTCGACGGCGAGCCACGGATCGAACTCGATCTCAGCATGTTCCTCGGGGCCGAGAACCCCCGGGATGAGATTTCGATCGCGGGCACTCCCGATCTGACGGTGACCGTCGAGGGGGGCTTCCACGGGGACGTGACCACCCCCGCTGTCGTCGTCAATGCCGTCCCGCGGGTGCAGGACGGCGCGCCCGGACTGGCCACGATGATCGACCTCTCGACGCCCCGATTCTCGGAGCTGGGCTGATCAGCGTTCGGGGCGTCGCTCGGCCCGGTGGGCGGCCTTGATGAGCGTCTCGTAGGACTCGATGACGTCCCGCTGGGCGATGATCCCGATCACCTCGTAGTCCTCGACGATGGCCAACTGTTCGATGCCCTCCTCGTTCATCTTCCGCACGGCCCGACGGACGGGGCGATCGGGGGCCACGGTCAGGAGGGGCCGGGACATGTACTCGCTGGCTTCGAGGTCCTCGAGGGGGCGGTCGGACTCCGCGATGGCCCGGAGCAGATCTCGTTTGGTCAGGATGCCGACCGGGACACCGTCGGACGACTCGACGATCACGCTGCCGACGCCGGCCTCGTGGAGTCGGCGACCGACCGCCTCGAGAGTTCGTGTCTCGCCGACCGACACGACGTCGGTCTCCATGAGATCAGAGACGAGGGAGTCCATACCCGGTGAAGAACCGGGGGCAACTAATAGGTAGGACCCGCGAGGCCGGTAGGTTCAATCCGGACCGCCGCCAACTGGATCGTATGACAGTCTTCGCGCTGCTCTCGGTCGCGCCGGTTCGGGAGGGAGACATGGCCGCGGACGTGGCCGCTGCGATCGACGCCCTCGAGGACTTCGACGTAACCTACGAGACCAATCCGATGGCGACGACCATCGAGGCCGAAGACATCGGGACGCTGCTGGACGCAGTGGGGGCCGCCCACAGGGCAGTCGACGCCGATCGGGTGAGTACGGTTCTCAAGATCGACGACAAGCGCACCGCCGACCACGACGCCGCCGCGAAAGTCGAATCCGTCGAGGCCGAGCTGGGACGGCCGGCCAAATCCGAGTGATCACGCGCCAGGGACGCCGAAAGCTCCGATACCGAGGTTGAGGAAGGCCCCGAGGAGCCAGGTGACGATGATCGTGGCGACCCAGGCGACCAGCCCGATGCTGACCGCGTCCATCCAGCCGCCGGAATAGCGCCAGTTGATGACCCCTATCCAGACGACGAGGGCGATGAGCCCCCCAATCAGCGGAATCCAGCTCACCAGCCCCCAGGCGACGGCGCCGATGAACGCGGTCACCACGGCGTGGGTGTAGTCCTCGACGTCGGCCACCACGAACGCGCCGATGTAGATCCCCAGCCCCCCGATGAGCAATGCGACGACGAACGAGACGATGGCTCCGAGCACCATGCCCGAACAGGTGTCGGCGAGGGACAAAAAGATGCGCACGGAGTGCCCATGCTGAGCGATCCCTGTGACGGGGTTTTTCAGTTCCGGCCCCGGAAGGGGACCAATGCCCCAGCCGTCGAACTCCGGACACGTGGCGGAGACGGCGACCGAACTGGTCGGCGACACGCCGCTCGTTCACCTCGATGAGTTCGCTTCGAACCTCTACGGGAAGGTCGAGTCGATCAACCCCCTCTCTTCGGTCAAGGACCGCGTCGCGGTCGCCATGCTCGAAACGGCCGAGGCGAACGGCGAACTCGGGCCAAACACGACCATCGTCGAGGCGACGAGCGGGAACACGGGCATCGGGCTGGCCCACGCCGCCGCGGCGATGAGCTACGATCTCCGGCTGGTGATGCCGGATTCGATGAGCCAGGAGCGCCGCCAGATTCTCCGAGCGCTGGGGGCCGAGTTGGAACTCACGCCGGCCGAGGAGGGCATGCGTGGATCGATCGATCGCGCCGATTCGCTGGCCGAATCCGGGGACGTCTTCCGTCCGAATCAGTTCGAGAATCCCGCGAACCCACACGCCCACCGCACGGGGACCGGCCCGGAGATCGAGGCGGCCCTCGAGGGGGTCGACGTGCTCGTGGTGAGTGTCGGCACGGGTGGCACCCTCACCGGCATCGCCCGGTACTTCAAGCGGGATTTGGGCCGGGAGGACGTCACGGTCGTGGCCGTCGAACCCGTCGACTCGGCCGTGCTTTCGGGCGACGAACCGGGCAGCCACGACATTCCCGGCCTGGGGGCCGGATTCGTGCCGCCAATCCTGGACGTGGACCTCATCGACGAAATCGAGAGGGTCGGGACGGAGGCCACCTACGAGACGACCCGCGAACTCGCCCGCGAGACGGGCGTCCTTGCGGGTCTCTCCTCCGGCGCCGCGGTCCGGGCTGCCACGCGGGTCGCCAGACGGCCCGCCCACGAGTCCGAGACGGTCGTCACGATCCTGCCTGACACCGGCGAACGCTACCTCTCGACCGGGGTCTTCGAGTGACTCAGGATCCGACGGAGACACAGCGCCAGAGTCCCGATCTGTTCCGCCGGGCCCGCGACTCGGCGGCGTAGAACCGCGGGGCCGCCTGGAACGCCGAATCGTACACCCGGGCGTGCCCAGTCGCGACGAGTGCCGCATTCAGGTTCGTTCCCCCGTGAACGACGTAGGCGAGCAGCCGACCGTAGCTCCCCCGCCGGTCCGCGAGCGCGTCGAACCGCAGGGTGATCTCCGAGCCGTTGATGCGCTCAGTCAGGTACTGGGAGGCGGTTCGTCCCGCTCTCTCGAGACAGGCCTCGCCGGCGGCGGTGTCGGGGACCCCCTCGAACTCGGCCGGGTCGGTCGCGGCGTGGACCTCGGGTGTGTCCACGCCGAGCAGTCGGACGCGGTCGGTCTCCCCGTCGGGGTACCGAACGTCGATCGTGTCCCCGTCGATCACCTCGACGACCGTGGCGTCGACCGACTGGGGAGTGGTGGCCTCGCGAATCGCTCCGGTGGGACCGGTTCCACACCCGGCCAGCGGGACGAGGAGAATCAAAGCGAGAACCGCCAGTCCCGTTCGCATGACCGGACTCACGAGGGCCACTGCCCTAACCGTTTGGATCCGATCTGGATGGGGATCTGGACACTCGTCCAGTTCGCCGGGATCCGGGTCAAAACCTCGCCAATTCCCTGAGGTTCATAGGGCCCCCCGTCCGTAATGGGGGCAAGGTATGGATCTGCACAATCGGAGCGTCCGGCAGGACGTCCGTGAACTCGGGGCCCTCCTCGGGGACGTGGTATCGAACCATAGCCCACCCGAAGGGTTCGAGCTCGTCGAGTCGGCCCGGAACGAGGCGATCGCCTACCGCCACGGTAGCTCTGACAGCCGGGAGCCACTGGCCTCGGTCGTCAAGTCAAACTCGGAGGAGATCAACGCCGTGCTCGCGCAGTCGTTCACGATCTACTTTCAGCTGATCAATCACGCCGAAGAGCGCGAGCGCGTGCGTGCGCTCCGGTCGCTCAGACAGCAAGGCACCCTCTCTCACTCCATCACCGAGGCCATCGAGGACCTGGCCGAATCCGGGGCCGACGCGGAGACCATCGAGTCGGTGCTCCAGGACGTTCGGGTCGTCCCGACGTTCACCGCTCACCCGACCGAAGCCCGCCGGAAGACGGTCAAGGGCATCCTCCAGCGGGTCGGTCAGCTCCTGGAGGACCTGGACGAGCGCCGGCTGACCGACGAGGAGGAGGGCGCCCTCGAGGACCGGCTGACCGCGGTGGTCGAGAGCCTCTACACGACCAAGCACATCCGCGATCGCCGCCCGGAGCCCTTCGACGAGGCACGGAACGTCCAGTGGTACCTGGACAACGTGATCTTCGACGTGATCCCGGAGGTCTACGAGGAACTGGAGGAGGCCCTGGAGGCGAACTTCGAGGAGCCGCCCGAGCCCGCACACCTGCTCGAATTCCGGTCATGGGCGGGGAGCGACGCGGACGGCAACCCCAACGTGACCCCCGAGGTCACCGATAAGACACTCCGCCGCCAGCGCTCGCTGGCCCTGGACCAGTACCGCGAATCCCTGGAGGACCTCCTCGGGATCCTGAGCCAGGACGGCACCCGGGTCGACACCGAAGAGACCCTGAAGCCGATCGTGAGCGGGGAGCAACCGATCGAGTCGATCGCCGAGAGCGCCGCGGAGCGCTACCCGCGAGAGCCCTTCAGACAGGCGACGACGGTCATCCTCGAACGGCTCAACCGGGTGGAGAGCGTTCGCCCGGGGGGATACGAGGACAGCGACGCGCTCCTTGAGGACCTCTCGACACTCGCCGACGCGCTGGCGAGCGAGGGGCTGGAATCCATCGTCTCGGAGTTCGTCACCCCGCTGGAACGCCAGGTTCGGACCTTCGGGTTCTACCTCGCCGCCCTGGATCTCCGGGATCACCGCCAGCAGCACACCCAGGCCCTCTCGGAGGCCCTCGCCGAGGAGGACATCGATTATGCGGGGATGTCCGAGGCCGAACGGCAGGAGTTCCTGACCGAGTCCGTCATGCAGTCCGAGCCGGTGCTCGAACTCTCGGACCGGGAGTCGCTCTCCGAGGAGACCGCAGTCGTCCTGGAGCGCTTCGATCGCCTCGCCGACTGGCAGGCGGAGTTCGGGCCGGAGAGCATCGACACCTATTGCATCAGCATGACCGAGGAGCCAAGCCACGTCCTCGAAGTGCTCTTCCTCGCCGACCAGGCGGGGGGGATCGTCGACCACCCGGACTACTCCGGGCTCGACATCGTCCCGCTCCTGGAGACCGAGTCGGCGCTCTCGAACGCCCGCGAGATCATGGGCACCCTCTTCGAGAACGACGCCTACGGCGCGGCGATGGAGGCCCGCGGCGGGACCCAGGAGATCATGCTGGGGTACTCGGACTCGAACAAGGAGAACGGCTTCCTCGCCGCGAACTGGGAACTGAACCGGGCGCAGCGTCGCCTCGCGGCCATCACCGATGACTACGGCGTCGAGCTCCGACTGTTCCACGGGCGCGGCGGAACGATCTCCCGCGGCGGGGGCCCGATGAACGAAGCGCTCCTGGCCCTTCCCAAACAGACGGTCACCGGCGAGGTGAAGTTCACCCAGCAGGGCGAGGCCATCTCCGAGAAGTACGGGAACGCCCGCATCGCGCGACGGGAACTGGGACAGATGCTCAACGCCCAGATCAGGGCCCGCTACGAGAGGATCTCCGAGCCCGACCCCACGCTTCCCGAGCCCTGGGTCCAGGCGATGGACGAGATGGGGAGCACCGCCCGGGACGCCTACCGGTCGCTTCTGGAGACGGAGGGATTCGTGCGCTACTTCGAGCAGTCGACGCCCATCAAGACCATCGAGGGGCTCAATCTCGGCTCCCGACCCGCCTCGCGGAGCGACGAACGCAACGTCGAGGACCTGCGGGCGATCCCGTGGGTCTTCGCCTGGACCCAGTCCCGGGCGATCATTCCGGGCTGGTTCGGCGTCGGCTCGGGCATCGACGCCTACCTCGCGGAAACCGACGACGGCCTGGAACGGCTCAAGGCGATGTACGAGTCCTGGCCGTTCTTCCGGACGATGCTGGACAAGGCGGCACTCTCACTCGCTCGCACGGAGATGGAGATCGCCGAAGAATACGCCGATCTGGCCGACGACGAGCTTCGGGCCCGATTCTTCCCGACCATCGAGAACGAGTACGAGCGCTCCAGGGAGCGGGTCCTCGACATCGTCCCCCGCGATGATCTGGTCGATCGGAGCTGGCTCCGGGAGAGCCTGGATCGGCGCAACCCCTACGTCGACCCGCTCAACTTCCTCCAGGTCCAGTTGCTCTCCCGCTCCCATCGGACCCAACAGGAGGAACGCACACTCCGGCTGACGGTGAAGGGGATCGCGGCGGGGATGAAGGACACGGGATAACGAACCCCCGTTATCGTCCGGTCGTGTCACGCGATTCAACCTCGTCGGCGGGTTCTCTCAGATGTCGAAGACGTCAAGCCCGGTTCGCTCGTCCAGCACGTGTTCGAGTGTCGTCCCGCTCGGGACGATCGCGATCTCGAAGGTCCCGGAGACCCGGGCGCCGGAGCAGTGCCCGCCGATCGTCGTGAAGTCCTGCCGGGCGAGTTGAATGTGGGTGTGTATCTTGTCCGGGCCCACGTTTCCGCCGAACGCGGTCACCTCGAACTGCCCCTCGACGGTCTCTTCTGTGTACTCCTCGGTCTCCGGGTCATAATGGCCCAGGGTCGCCCGATCGACCGCGCCGATCCCGGTGAGGAAACCGCCGGTCACGTCCTCCGTCTCGCGGATCGTCGCGAGCGAGTCGAGTACCTCCTCGCCGGGGTCGAGCCGGACCACGATGGCCTCCGCAGTTGCGGTGTACTCCATACCCACCTGGTGGACCCGCGACGTGTTGAAGGTTTTCGAGCGTCGGCGGGTTCGAAACCGGCGTTCGAATCGGCATATTTATTCGTTAGATGGATCTAACCCAGGCGAATGATGCTGAGCGACGCCATGGAGGACTACCTCAAGGCGATTTTCGTCCTCCAAGAGACCGAGGAGCCGCCGATCCCGCCCTCCCGTATCGCCGACCGAGTGGAGGTGACCACGCCGACGGTGACCAGCATGATGGCGACCCTCGAGGAGCGGGGCCTGGTCGAGCGCGAGAAGTACGCCGGGGTGCAACTCACCGAGGAGGGGGAGCGTGTCGCACTCGAAATCCTGCGACATCATCGGCTGCTCGAGGCCTACCTCGCCGAGCGCCTCGACTACGAGTGGTCCGAGGTCCACGCGGAGGCCGAGGTGCTCGAACACCACATCAGCGAGTCCTTCGAGCGTCGTGTCGCGGAGGCCCTCGATCACCCACGGACCGACCCGCATGGGGACCCCATTCCGGGTTCGGACCTGACTCCCGTCCGAGACGATACCCGGCCGCTGTCGGCGTTCGAGTCGGGCGATCGCCTCCGGGTCTGTCGCGTGCGCGACGAGGATCCGGACGTCCTCTCGCACCTCGCGGCCATCGGCATCGAACCCGGCGTCGAGGTGGTGCTTCGGTCGGTGACACCGCTCTCCGTCTATCGGATCGAGGTCGGCGGCGGTCGACGCCATCTCCCCGAGTCGATCGCCGACGTGTTGGGTGTGCGGCCGGTCGAGGACGGAGAGTCGGGGGCCGCTTACGAGCCCGGCGAGGCATGACGACCTGGATCGAGATCGCCGTCATCGCGTTTACGGCCCAGCTGGCCGTCCTGCCCGGTGAGAAAGTCCAGTTCATCATCGCCGGCCTCTCGACGCGGTACAGCCCCTGGCTCGTCGTCGCCGCGGCGGGGAGTGCCTTCGCCCTGTGGACGGCCATCGAAATCCTGGTCGGGGGCGCACTGAAAGGAGTCCTCCCTCAGGTTTACCTCGACCTGTTCACCGCGTCACTGTTCCTCCTCTTCGCAGTCCTGCTCTGGCGGTCGAAGCCGGACGGGGCGACCCCGGACGAAGCCGACCTGGGGGCCGATTCCGGCGGAATGGACGTCACGATTCTGGGATACGAGGTCCCCCGCCGATTCGGCGGGTTTCTCCCGATCTTCGCGATGATGTTCGCCGGCGAGTTCGGCGATAAGACCCAGCTCGTGACCATCGGGCTGGCCAGCCAGTTCGGAGCGACCGCGGCGATCTGGGTGGGCGAGATGGCCGCGATCATCCCGGTGAGCATGTTGAACGCCTTCTTCTTCCATCGGTTCTCCCGGTACTTCGACCTCCACGTGGCCCACTACGTGGGCGCCGGACTCTTTGCCTTCTTCGGCGTCGACACCCTCCTCTCGGTGGTCGTCGGCATCTCGATCTGGGAGCAGGTCACCGGCTGGCTCACCCACGTTCTCCTCGCGCTCCTGTAGCTCGGCTGCGGGACAGAGAGGTACATTCATCCACGAGGGGCGCGTTGGGTGACTCATGGCGGTGGCTCGGGGTCAAAGTGAGACGCTTGGGTTCGCGCTCATCCTGGGACTCACCCTGATCAGCGTGGGCGCACTCGCCGCGCTCGGCGGAGCGACCCTCGAGACGACACAGCAACAGCTGGGCGTGCAGAACGCCGAGCACGCGATGGGCCAGTTCGATGCCCGGGCGACGATGGTCGCGCTGGGCCGAAGTGACACCCAGCAGGTCGAACTCGGAGCGACCCTCGAGGGGACCTACACGGTCGATCCGGACGCGGGATCGCTCCGGATCGTCCACGAACAGACCGGCACCAACGTCACGACCGTCATCTACGAGGGGGCTCTCGGCGCCATCAGATACCGAAACGACGGGACCGAAATCGCCTATCAGGGCGGCGGCATCTGGCGCCAGGACGGGAGCAGCATGATGCTGTCCCCGCCGGCAGTTCACTACCGGGGCTCGACGCTGACCCTCTCCGTGTTACAGATCAGGGGCGAGGAGCGGGTCGCCGCGAATCCCGTCGCGACGATTCAGCAGGCCGGCCAGCCACGGCTCGTCTTCCCGAACACGTCGGCCACGTTCACCAACACGTCGATCCACTGGGTCAATCCGATCGAGGGCGGCACCGTCACCATCACCGTTCAGAGCGACTACTACCGGGCCTGGGCGGAGTACTTCCGGACGCAGACGGCCGGGATGGCCGGGAGCGTCACCGTCGATCCGGCCACCGAGACCGTCTCGATCGAGCTGATCGCCCCCGAAACCGTGGGCGACTTCGCCATGCCCCTTGACGGCAACAGCATCACGGTCTCGGGACTCCGCGGCCACCGACTCGAGAACTTCTCGCTCACGCTGTTCCACGACCAGTCCGACAACGCGAAGTTCAGCAACCTCGACTGGTCGATATGTGCCCAGTCCGGGAGCCAGGAGTTCGAGTTGCGGGTCACTCCCGAGACAAATACCAAAGACGGCGAGCCGGCGAAGCTGCTCGTCTACTACTCGCCGGACGGGACCACCTATCAGACCTGGAAAACGACGGCGTTCAGGTTTCAAACGGAGGCGGCGAGCGAGGCGGACTGGAACGGGGACGGCGATTACGAGGACAAACGGCTCGTGCTCGACCTCACCGCGAACGCCACTGTCGAGTACTACGAGGAGGACAACGTCAACTCGATCTCGAACTGTGGCTTCGACGCCAGCGACTTCCAGGAGTCAGTCACGTTCGAGGAGCACCCCGCAGACGGGAACAGGACATACACGTCGGGGAGTTCGGCGACCCTCTCCCACGTGACCAATCACTACCTCGCGCTCCTGGGGCCGTCCGTCGAACTGCGGGTCGCCGATTCCCAGCAGAATACCGTCGAGGAGGAGATCTCCTCGGGATACATCGACTTCGACACCACCGGTGGCTACTACCTGACCTACTTACACGTGACCGAGGCCCCGATCAACGTCACCATCCGGTGAACCACATCCAGTACGTCACCATCCGGTGAACCACATCCAGTAACCAACGAAGCACGTGCGCACGACCGCGGCCGCGTTACGCGTAGGTCTCGAAGAATTCCGCCGGGTCGTAGAACTCCCGTCCGCCGTCCCGGTACTCGACTTCCAGTTCGCCGTCCTCGAGGTACGTGTTTCCGAGGATGACCTTCGCCGGCACGCCGATCAGATCGGACTCGGCGAACTTCTCGCCGATCGCGGTGTCGCCGTCGAACAGGAGCACCTCCTCGCTGACCCGGTCGTGGATCTCCTCGGCCATCTCGACGATTTCGGGGTCCTCGTTGAGCGGGATCACGCTCAGTTTGAACGGCGCGACCGACGCCGGCCAGATGATGCCGTCCTCGTCGTTGCGCTGCTCGATGAGTGCGGGGATCACTCGACTGACCCCGATCCCATACGAGCCCATGATGACCTTCTCCTGGCCGGACTCGGTGTCGTAGGTCAAATCCAGGGGATCGCTGTAGCGGGTGCCGAGCTTGAAGATGTGTCCCAGCTCGATCGAGTTCCGCTCCTCGAGGGCCCTCCCACACTCGGGGCAGGTCTCCTCATCGAGATCCAGGCTGCCGTAGTGACAGCCCTCGGCGGGGCAGTATGCCATCTCGTCGGACCCGACCTCGGCGGGGGCCTGGAACTCCTCGGAGGCCGTCCCGCCCATCGAGGACGGATCGGCGTCGACGATGGCGTATTCCACACCCAGTTCGTCGAAGATCTCGATGTAGGCCGCCCGCATCTCCTGATAGATCTCCTCGAGGGCCGCCTCGTCGGTGGTGAAGGAGTAGGCGTCCTGCATCGTGAACTCCTTGGCCCGGAGCAACCCGTTCCGCGGGTGGTCATCGCGGAACTTCTTCCCGATCTGGTAGAGGACCAGGGGCATGTTCGCGGGCGAGCGCACGCGCTCGCGGACCAGGTCGGCCATGGGCTCCTCGTGGGTGGTCGCGAGACACATGTCCTTGCCCTCCCGGTTCTGGAAGACGAACATCTCGCCCTCGAACTCCTCCCAGCGGCCGCTCTTTCGCCAGATGTCGGCATATTGCAGGCCCGGGAGCGAGACCTCCTGGGCCCCGATGTCCGTCATGTGTTTCCGGATGACGTCGGCGATGTTCTCCCGCACGCGCTCGCCGGTCGGGGAGAAGCTGAAGATGCCCGCGCCGGGGTGGTCAACGAGTCCGCTTCGCTGGGCGAGTTCGGCGCTGCGGACCTGGGCGCTCGATTCGGTCTCCTTCGAGGTGGGAACGAAGAGATCGGTGCGTCGCATATACCGGACCAGTCTGTGCAGTCTCTTAGGGCTTGCCAAAGCCCTCGTGATCCACACACCGGGTCCCGCGACCGGTCCCGGACACCGTCACAGAGCCCGAGAGGCACTCACTCGACGATTTCGTCTCCTCGATCCGAATACCCCCGGTTTTCCGGCGGCTCTGTGCCTTTCCCCGAATTCACCGGACCGTCGATCCCGATTTCCCACCAGTTTTGAGAGCGGCTCCCAAAACCGGCCCATGGACGACACAGCCATCGATCCCGAACGAACGCGGGAACTGGGCCGGACGATCGCGAGCCGCTCCCACGAGAATCTCGAGTCGGCGACCGTCGAGGACGTCCTCGAGTTCACGGCGGCGGTCGAGGCCGCCCTCGAGTCGGACTCAGAGCCGATGGCCGCCGACCGACTGCTCCACTTCTGGGAGGGGTACGTCGGGGCGAAACTCGGTCTCGACGACGAAGCGGTGGCCGCCGGGAAAATCGACGAACACGTCGACCGGGGGTTTCGGGCCGACGCGTTCGGGGTCGACATCTACCAGGCGCTCTCGAAGACCGCGGCTGCACGCGAGGAATCGGACCTCGATCTGCGGGGGTGGAGCGAGCGGCTATTGGAGTTGACGAACCGACACGTCGCCCATCTAGAGAGCCACCTTCGGGAGTGAGGAGATCGGGGACCCGGCGACCGGTGAAAGCTGCGTGCAGAAGCGGGCCGGCAAATCGCCCTCACTCCGAGTTCGAGGGCAGGTCCCAGTACGTCCCCTGGACGTCCTTGACCCGATCGATGACCCCCGAGACGCTGGGATTCTCCGTCGGGGGTTCGTAGATGGCCGGCTCCCGGATGTGTGCCGTCTCGTAGTCGAGGAGGGTCGCGATGACCGCCAGATTCGTGTACGGAAGCCCCCCTTCGATGCCGTATCCACCCGCGAGGGAGGCCACGATGTCGCCGTCCGTGAAGGTCTCGGCCACGTCCACGGCCGCGGCCATGAGGTCCGCGTAGCCCTGCGCGGTGACCCCCAGGTCGGTGATCGGATCCGTGAAGTGATTGTCCTGGCCCGCCTCGACGAAGACCAGGTCCGGATCGTACTGCTCGGCGATCGGGCGGAACACCTCCGAGACGACCTGCATGTAGGCCTCGTCGGTGGTCTTTGGCGGCAGCGGGACGTTGACGTTGTACCCCTCGCCGGCCCCGGATCCGACGTCCGTGACGTCGCCGGTCCCGGGGAACAGCGTGCGCCCGTCCTGGTGGGTGGACATCACGAGCACCGAGGGATCGTCGTAGAAGATCGACTCCGTGCCGTCGCCGTGATGGGCGTCCCAGTCCCAGATCAACACGCGGTCGACGTCCGTCCTCGCCTGGAGGTCCCGGATCCCGACGGCGGTATTGTTGAGGTAGCAAAAGCCATGCCCGTCGTCCGCGAAGGCGTGGTGCCCACCGGGACGGGCCATGACGAACGCCGAGGCCACCTCCCCCGTGGCGACGGCCTGGAGGGCCCGAATGACGCCGCCAGCGGAGAGTTTCGCCGTCTCCCAGGTGTGCTCGGAGACGTGGGTGTCGACGCTCAACCGGCCGTTTCCGGTCGCGGACATGGATCGAAGTCGGTCGACGTACTCCTCCGTGTGGACCCGATAGAGCTGCTCGTCGGTGACGTCGACGGGGTCCAGACGCGTCACGGCCTCGTCGTCGAGGACCCCCTCCTCGCGGAGCTGGTCCATCGTGTACTGCAGGCGCTCGCGCCGCTCCGGGTGGGTGGGGGTGTGTTCGTGCTTGAGGTACGCGTCGTGGTAGATGAGTCCCATCATGGCTGTTCACCCACGAACCACCGCTCGATCCCGGGCGCGACCCGCGCCCGGGCGTTGATGATCTGTCCGACGACGGAGCCCCGTTCGACGACGCTGAAGCCGTCGGTCGCCTGGATCTCGATCGGTTTGTTCGGTTCGCCACCGGCCGCCCGGGCGGCCTCCTGAGCGGCCGCCGCCACGATTTCCCGGACCTCCCGATCGGAGAACTGCCGCCCCTCCTCGACTGCGTCGACCTGCTCCGATCCGACCGACGTGACCGTCTTGATGCCCCGATGGCTGTCGATGTGCACCGCGGTGTCGACGCTCACCCGGGCGACGCCACACCCGACCGCGCCCGCGACGTCGGCGTGGCCGGGGATCTCGGCGGCAGACACGACGTCGAGGGCGTCGCCGAGTTCCGGACCGAGGACCGGCGCGAGGGTGCCACCGACCGCGATAGCGGTCTGCTCGGCCGGACTGAGCGCCTCGATGGCCGATCCGACGCGCCGCTTGTACTCCGTCAGTACCGCGGCTGCGATGGCCTCCGGATCGCCGCCGAGGTCCCAAAGGGTCTCGCGAGCGCGGTCCGGGTCCCCCGTTCCGACGATGCCGAGCGCGTGCAACGCGTCGGTCAACGTCGGGTTGTCACCGCCGAGCGCGGCCGCGTCGCCGATTCGCTCGTCGGCGAGTTCGTATCCCGCCGACGTCGATCGGACGAGCGTGTCGCCGCCGACCGGCAGACTCGTCGCCGTGACTCCGGCGTAGGCGGTCTCTAGTCCGCCCTCCGAGACGTCGTCCTCGGTGTCGGGAAAGCCCTCGGCGATCCGGCTCACGTCGGTCGTCGTCCCCCCGATGTCGACCGCGATCCCCGACTCCATCCCGGTCAACGCCACGAGGCCGAGCGCGCTCGCCGCCGACCCGCTCCGAATGGTGTGGGCCGGCGTGGTCCCCATCGCGTCGCTGCCGAGCATCGCGCCGTCGCCCTTGAGGTAGTACACGGGCGCGTCGAGACCCGCATCGGCGATCGCCTGCTCGACGGCCCCCTCGTAGGACGCGAAGACCTGCTTGGCCCGGGCGTTTGCGACCGTCGTCGCCGCCCGCTCCGGGAAGGTGAGCCCGGCCCCGGACTCGTTACCGAGCGCCAGCGAGTCCGGGTCCGTGGCGAACGAATCCGCGAGTTCCCGCTCGAGGGAGGGATTTCGGTCGGAGAACTTCGCCGTGACCGCCCGAACGTCGTGGGACGGGTCCCCATCGTAGGAGAGGGGTTCGGTGACCCGGCCCCGGTGGTCCACTGCACCCGCCGCGACGTGATTCTCCGCGCCGAAGAAACTCCGGTCGGGGGCCAGGCCGGGCCCCGGGATGAGGACGTTCGTACAGGGCGGCAGCCGATCCTGCACCGCCGCGTTGACCACGAGGGTCGTCGCGACGACGACCCGGGTCACCGCGAAGTGCTCACAGGACTCCCGGAGGTCCTCGATGACCTCCACGATGCTCGCCCTGGTCTCGGTGTTCGGGACCTTCGCAGTACCACAGATGCCCTCGTCGTCGAGGACGACGCCGTCCACGTTTGTCCCTCCCGTATCGATGCCGACTATCACACGTCACCCCGAAGGAGGAGCCCCGCCTTAGGGCTTCCGTCGTCGACACCGAGGTTTATCCCCGAGGACCGGACCAAGCGGTCCCATGGAGGTGCTCGGCATCCGGATCGTCTCGAATCCGTCCGGGGCGGTCCTCGCGCTTTGCTTCATCGGTGCCGGGGTCGTGCTTGGCACGGTGAGCGGACTCACGCCGGGCCTCCACGTCAACACGCTCGCGATCCTCCTGGCCTCGATCGCCCCACAGATCCCGGCCGCACCCCACCTGGTCGGCGCGGCGCTGCTGGCGGCCGGGGTGGTTCACTCCTTTCTCGACATCGTTCCCACCCTCGCCATCGGCGTCCCTGACGCCGCCATGGCGATCTCCGCGCTGCCGGGCCACCGACTCGTCCTCGGGGGACGCGGACGCGAGGCCCTCCGTCTCTCCGCGCTCGGGAGCGGTGGCGCGATTCTCACCGCCGTCGTCCTCGGGCTCCCGATCACCTGGCTCATGATCCGGGTGGCGCCGGTCCTGATCGACCACATCGGGGTGGTCCTCACCGGGGTGGCCCTCCTTCTCGTGCTCACCGAACACTCCACGCGGGCCCGGTTCGGCGGCGTCCTCGCGACCCTCACGAGCGGAGCGCTCGGCGTGCTGACTCTCGATATCGAGACCGGAGGGCTGCTCCCCGGCGGCGACATGCTCCTCCCCCTTCTCTCCGGACTGTTCGGCGTTCCGGTTCTGGTGCTGGCCGCCCAGGGTGCGGGCATTCCGCCCCAGTCCGGGACCACCCTCGCCCTGAATCCTCGATCGATGGGCAAGTGGAGTCTCCTCGGGGCCGTCTCGGGCGCGGTCGTCGCCTACGTGCCCGGGGTCTCGGCGGCCGTGGCGGCGGTCGTCGCGTTCGTCGGCCTGCCGGGCGAGGCCGACGATCGCGGATTCATCGTGACGATCAGCGGCGTCAACACGGCGAATACCGTCTTCGCGCTCTACGCGCTGATCGCCCTCGGGGCCCCACGAACGGGCGTGCTGGTCGCCTTCGAACGGGCGAAACTCCCCCCGAACCTGCCGCTCCTGCTCGTCGCGATTCTCCTCGCGGCCGCCGTGGCGCTCGTGTTGGTACCGACCGTCGGGGACCGATACCTCGATCTGGTGGGCAACCTGAACAGCATGCGACTCTCCCTTGGCGTGGGAGTGCTCCTCGTCCTGCTTTCGGGGGTGTTCACCGGCCCGGTCGGCGTGCTGGTGCTGGCGGTCGCCTCGCTCGTGGGGCTCCTGCCGATTCACTTCCAGAGCCGCCGCGTCCACCTGATGGGGGTGCTCTTCGTGCCGCTCGCGCTGCCCTAGAGGCGGAACTGGGGACCGGAATCGGTGTCCTCCACCTCGACCCCGAGGGCCTCGAGTCGGTCCCGGATGTCATCGGCCGTCTCGTAGTCGCCCGCCGTGCGGCGGTCCTCGCGAACGGCGAGGAGTTCCTCGATGAGGTCCTCGGCCAGTTCGACGTCGCCGTCCGGGGCGGTCCCATCGAAGACGAAGCCGAGAACTTCCCCGCCCAGGGTCTCGAGGGTCTCGACGGCCTCGTTGAGCCCCTCGTAGTCGTAGCGATCGTGATCGTCCACGTGCCCGTTGAGCGCGCTCGCGATCTCGAAGAGCGCGGCCAGGGCCTCCCGGGTGTTGAAGTCGTCGTTCATGGCGTCCTCGAAGGCCGCCCGCTGTGTCTCGATGGTGGCTCTGAGTTCCTCGTCGGTGACAGTGGCATAGGCGTCCGGACTGTCCCTGGCCTCGACCGCCCGGTCGTAGGCCCGCTCCAGGCGCTCGAACCGCTCGACGGCCTCCTCGATGGTGCGCTCGGAGTAGGTCTGGGACTGGCGATACTGGGCGGAGAGCAGGAACATCCGGACCACGTTCGGGCCGAGTTCCTCGAGGGCGTTCTTCACGGTGAAGAAGTTCTCCAGGCTCGTGGACATCTTCTCCCCCTCGGTCTCGAGGAGGTCGACGTGGAGCCAGTATCTCGCGAACTGCTCGCCCGTGGCGGCCTCGCTCTGGGCGATCTCGTTCTCGTGGTGGGGGAAGACCAGATCCTGGCCGCCGACGTGGACGTCGATCGATTCCTCGAGGTGGGCCATGCTCATGGCCGAGCACTCGATGTGCCAGCCCGGCCGCCCCTCGCTCCAGGGGGCCTCCCAGGTCTGACCGCCGGCCTCGACGGCGTCGGAATCGTCCTCCCGGTGTCGGGCCACGGCCTCCGGGTCGACCGGCCCGGCCTTCCAGAGCGCGAAGTCCTGGGGGGCGTCCTTCTCGGCTCGTTCGTCCGCCGGCCCCTGGGGCTCCATCTCCTCGAGGTCCTGGCCCGAGAGCTTCCCGTACTCGGGGAACGAGGAGACGTCGAAGTAGACCGAGCCGTTTGAGACGTAGGCGTGATCGCGATCGAGGAGCCCCTCGATCAGATCGACGATCTCCGGGATGTGCTCTGACACCCGCGGGTAGACCGAGGCGCGTTTCAGGTTCAGCCCCCGCATGTCCTCGATGACCGAGGAGATGTAGTGCATCGCGACGGCCCGTTCGTCCCCGCCGAGTTCGTCCTCGCCGATCCGGGCGACGATCTTCTCGTTGACGTCGGTGAAGTTCTCAACGTGTCGGACCGAGTAGCCCAGGTGTTCGAGCCACCGGTGCATCACGTCGACGTGAACCCAGGAGCGGGCGTGACCGAGATGCGCGTCGTCCGAAACCGTCAGGCCACAGTAGTAAAGCAGGACAGAGTCGGGGTCCTGTGGCTCGAACGGTTCGCGCTCGCCGGTGAGCGTGTTCGTCACGGAAAGCGGCATTGGGCCATCCTTGCCGGTTCGAACGTAAAACTCTTGCAGGCTTAGTCGGCGCCGGCCACCGCGGCCTCGACGTGCCGGAGCGCCGTCGCGCCCTCGCCCCGCGGGACGAGCAGAACGCCGCGATCGGCCACCGTGCCGGCGGCCAGACCGGACACGTCGGCGGCCGCGACCGCGCCCAGCGCGTTCGCGAACAGTCGGGGACGGGGCTCGCCCTCGAGGATGATCGCCGTCGGCGAGTCGAACGCGGCGGTTCGCCCGGCGACGATCACCCGGTCGTCGGTCCCCCGCTCCATCCGAACACGGACCGACCCCGAATGAGATTCGGGCGGCGGGAGCTCCTCGGCGTACCGGCGCAGCGCCGAGGCCACCGCATCGGTCTCGTCGGAGACATCGAGTTCGCGGGCGGCGGCCGAGTAATTGAGAACCCCTGCACGGAGTGCACGGCGGAGGAACGGCCGTCTGTCGACGGCCCGACGCGTTTCGGCGGCGATCGATCCCATGCGGGAAGGACCGCGGGAACAGATCATAACCCTCCCGGTTCAGCGCCCGTTCCGGGGGAGGGGATTCCAATCCGTGAGGTATCCGGCGATGGCGATGGCGAGAAGCGTTCCGATCACGGCCGAGAACAGGGCCGCGACCGGATCGAGGAACACCAGGAGGACGAAAAGCAAAAGCCCCGCTCCGGCCGAACCGAGGACGACCGGATTCCGGAGTCGATCGACGTCGAGTGCCGCTTCGATCAGCGCCGGGACGGTTCGGGGCGGGTCAGGCGCCGCGTCGGTGCCGGGTGTGGCCTCGACTGACGTGCCGTCGGTCCCGGCGGTTCGGTCCGTGGAGCGATCGACCTCGACGGTCACGGCGGCCCGTTCTTTCCCGTACCCGGCCGTTATTTCCAGTTGCCCCGAGCCCGACGTAGCCTCCCCGAACTGCATCTCGATCTGTCGCCACTCGCCCTCGGGAACGAAGACGTGGGGGTCCTCGATGGTCCCCAATCCGGCCAGCGCGTCGTCGGGGTGGAAGTGGACGTGTGTGGGCTTCCCGTGATTCTTCAGAACGAGAGATAGCGCGTCGGCGGTTCGGACCGTCTGCTCTGCAGTCTCGATGGAGTTCAGTCCGTCGCGGTTGAGGTAGACGGTTAGCTCCCGCACGGCTCCCTCTACGGCCACCCTCGTCAAAAATCTTCAGGCGGAAGCCTCCTCGCGCATGTCCGGCGGGAGGAGGTTCGGGATGCCGTCATCGATCGGGTAGACGGCCCCACACTCGGTGCACGTAAGAGTTCCTTCGATGATCTCGCCGTCATCGCGCGTTTCGACCTCGAGTTCGAGGTCCGCCTTGTCGACCGGACAGCAGACGATGTCCATGAGTTCCTCGTTCACGACCCGTTCACCTACTCGACCAATCGTGAGGGGGCGAAAAAAGGCTGCCGGGTACGGACAGCCGATCAGGCGAAGGGGTCCTCGCGGACGATGGCCGTCTCCCGGGCCGGCCCGAGCCCCAGGGTCACCGTCGGAACGCCGAGTTCGGACTCGATGTAGGAGACGTACTCGCGGGCCGCCTCCGGAAGGGCCTCGAAGCCGCCCTCCGTGACCGCCGTCCAGTCCACGTCCGGCCACCCCTCGAAGGTTCGGTAGACGGGGTCACACTCCCCCCAGCGTTCGGTCGTCGACGGCATGGTGTACCGGGTCTCGCCGTCCAGTTCGTAGGCGTGGCCAACCGTGACCTCATCGAGGCCGGCCAGCACGTCGAGGTGGTTGATCGCCAGCCCGGTGAAGCCGTTGGCCCGCGCCGCCGTGCGAAGCATCGGCATGTCGAGAAAGCCCACCCGGCGCGGTCGACCCGTGACGGTGCCGTATTCGCCGCCCTCGTCGCGGATGTACTCGGCGAGTTCACCCTCCAGTTCGGTCGGCAACGGCCCCGTTCCGACCCGGGAGAGATAGGCCTTGACGACGCCGATGACCTCGCCGCGGCCGATCGTGGTGACCCCGAGCCCCGATCCGGTCGACGCGTAGCCGGCGGTCGGATTCGAGGACGTGACGTAGGGGTAGATCCCGTGATCGATGTCGAGCGAGGTGCCCTGGGCCCCCTCGAGCATGACCCGATCTCCCGCCTCGAGGCGCTCCTCGAGGAACGCCCCCGCGTTCACGGCCAGCCCCTCAGAACGGATTCGCTCCCCGTAGCTCGCGTACTCCTCGAAGAGGGCCTCGACGTCGAACGCCTCGCCGGCCTCGCCGCCGTAGACCTCCTCGTAGAGGGCGCGTTTCTGGGGGACCACGTATTCCAGTCGGTCCCGGAGGACCGATTCGTCGAGGAGGTCCCCCACGCGGATGCCGCGCCGACCCGCCTTGTCCTCGTAGGTCGGCCCGATGCCCCGACCCGTGGTTCCGGCATCGAGGTCCGAATCCGACTTCGCGGATTCCTCGATCCCGTCGATCTCGCGGTGATAGGGCATGATCACGTGCGCACGCCTGGCGATGCGCACCGTCGGGTCCAGGCCCTGCTCGCGGAGCTGATCGATCTCCTCGAAGAAGGCCCGGGGGTTGAAGACCACGCCGTTCCCCAGCACCCCGATCTTGTCCCGGATGGCGCCGCTTGGAACCAGGGACAGCTTGTACTCCTCCTCGCCGTCGACGACGGTGTGCCCGGCGTTGTCCCCGCCCTGGTACCGGACGACGACGTCGGCCCGCTCGCCCAGCAGATCGACGACGCGGCCCTTTCCCTCGTCGCCGAGTTGGGCCCCGACGATCGTAACAGTCATGCACAATGATTTCGATTCCCGGGGTAAACCCATTTCGAAACGCCCGGCGGTCGAGCGACCCGCGGCGGGCTCACCGACGGCAGGTGGAGATTCGATGTGTCACACGGTACCGTCCGAAGCTTTGAAGCGCGTAGAATCCCAAGGGAAAGTCCGTTACGTTCTTCCTGCAAGGCAAGGTTTAAATTCACCACCTACAAGTTAACAAATGGCATGATAGATCGCCTGGCCAAAGAAGTCGATATGCTAGAGCGCCATCTCCAGGTTCTGAAGATGGTCATCGAGAGCGAGCCCATCGGGATCGTGAAGATGTCGAACGAGACGGGGTATCCCCACCACAAGGTACGCTACTCGCTCCGCGTGCTCGAAGAGGAGAACCTCATCGAGCCGTCGAGCCAGGGGGCCATCACGACGGAGGACACCGCGGACTTCGTCGAAGATCTCGACGACGAGATCGAGGAGATCATGGAGAAGCTCGAAGCGATGAAGATCGATTCCATGCCCGAAACCGAGCAGTGATCAGAGTTCGGGAACCGTCACGTGGAAGGTCTCGCTCCGGTCCTCGACGAGACTCAGGTGGAACCCGCTCCCGTCTGCGGCCTTGAGGTAACTCGCTTTGTCCTGTCGGCTGAACAGCCCGCCCGAGGACGCCGCGGATTCGGCACTCTCCAGAGCCGCCGGCTCGAAGAAACTCGCCGTGACGTAGAAGGCCCCCGCCAGCGAGTCGGCCGAGCTCGCCACCTCGCGAGCCCCGTCGATGAGTCGATCGAGTTCCTCGCCCTGTACCGGATTCCGTTCCTCGTTGGTGGCCGCGACGGCGAGCGGGTTCCCCATCCGGTCGCGCATGACGATGGCGAACTCCCGCTCCCGGCCGTCCTCGGGATCGACCGTGATCGACCCGTCGAACTCGACGCGATCGATCTCGGGAATCGCCTCGAAGAGTTCAGACAGCTTCGAGGCGGACTCGGTGTCGAGGAGTTCGGCGGGGAACTCCCGCAACAACCAGGAGACAAAGCGGAAGGCGCCGGTGTCCTCCAGGAACGCCCGGTAGGACTGGCCGGCCACCTGGAGGTCCTCGGTCTCGAACTGCGTGTGGTGTTCGAGCTGGAGGTTCGCGTTGATCGCCGCCGGGTCTGCCCCCTCGTCGATCGCGTCGAGGGTCGGTTCGCCCTTGGACCGGTAGCGGACGAAGAGGTTCGTCCCGGAGAGGGCCGTCTCCGGATCCAGGTCGCTGTTGGCCGCGCCGGATCCCCCGGCCTCGAGTTCGGCGACGCGAGCCTCGAGTTCGTCCCGTTCGCTCCGAAGCGTCTCGAGTTCCGAAGAGAGCTGTGATCGCTCCTCCCGCAGGGAGTCGAGTTCGGACTCGAGGGTTTCGTTTCGGCTCTCGGCCTCGGAGAGTTGCTCCTCCAGGGACTCGATGCGCCGATCGCGCTCCGCGACCGCCTCCTCGAGTTGGGCCACGCGACTGCTCGACCGAGTGCCCGTTCGTGATTTGGCCCCTTCGCTTCGCTGTGACCCCGCTTGACGGGCCGACTGCGATCCGCCGGCCTGTCCGGACTGCCGTGTCGCTCCCGTTTCTGTCTCCCCCGACTGTTCGGCCCGACCGCGCCCCGACTGACTCGCTGATCCGGATTCCTCCCCGTAAGACGTCGTCTGATCGGGATCGAGAGCCGGGATCGCCCGGGTCCGCCGCCACTCGGCCTCGGCCCTGAACAACTGATCGAGGTCGGCGCTCTCGCTTTCCTCGTCGGTCCCGTCGCCTGTCGTCCCCGGGGCCCGTGGCGCTGTCGCCCCGGTGTCGCCGCGTGCCCGGGTCTGGGCGGACTCCCGTTCCGGATCGTGGCTCGAGGGGTCCGCTGTGGCCGCCGTTGTCGGCTCTCGTCCGGAAGCGGGCCCCTCAGCTTCGGGGTCTTCAGATTCGGTTTCGGCCGCCGATTCGGTCTCCCGGGGCCCGGATCCGGTCGACGCCTCGGCCGATGTGTCCCCGGACTCGGCGCTCGCATGAGCCGTCCCCGCCTTCTGTTCTTCGGGCCCGGACTCGGATTCCGGCTCCTGGGACGGGGCGGCGGTCTCCCCGGTCGGGGCGGCCGTGTCCGTCGCTGAGGCCGTATCCGCCGTCGCGCTCGTCTCGGCGTCCGCGGCGGCCTCCGCAGTATCGGCCGCTGCCCCGGCGGGGTCCCCCTCGGGTTCGGGGATTTCGGTGATGGTCATCGAAACGTCAACGACCTCGTAGAGCCCCACCTCGTCGGCGGCCTTCTCGAAGGCCGCCTCGCCGGTCTCCAGGCGCTCGCTCTCCCCGATGAACGCCACGCTCCGGCGCGTGCCACCGTAGTAGACCAGGTAGTAGTCGCCGCTCAGGACGTTCTCGGAGAGTTCGACGTAGCCGGTGAAGTTCGCGTCCGTGAGTGTTTGATCGGCCTTCTCCAGGGGCGTATCCTCGGTGAAGTACTTCGCCCGCGTGTCCCCGTCCCGTTCCTGCATGGCGAACAGGAGTGGCGCCGAATCGTGGGGGGCGACGTAGGTCGTCCCCGCGGCTTCGGCATCCTCGATCGAGCCCTCGAAGACGCCGATAACCCGCCCGTTGAGCATGAAAATCCAGGAGTCCGCGGCCACCACCGCGCCGGTGTGGCCGGAATCGGAGAGCTCCGAGAGAGCCGCCAGTCCGCCGTCAAACGGTCGAGAATCCCAGGATCGAACCTGTTCGACCGTGCGTGCGTGCATACGCCACTGAAGGGCGCATGCCGGTAAAAAGACTTTCCCGAGCAGTCACTCTCACAGTTTGTCCTCGGCGTCCTCGGCGAGTTCCTCCATCCGCTTGGAGAGCCGTCCCGCGGAGCTGAACTCGTCCTCGCTCATGGCCGAGGCCAGGGCGTTACCGAGGACGAACACCGCGTGTTTGTGTTCGCTCTTGGACTTGTGGACGTGGGTGGGGTCCACGTCGAGTGACTCGTACTTCTCGAAGTGGGAGGCGTCGACCTCGTCGAACTCGGCGAAGCGGTCCTTGATGTGGACCATCTCCTCGTGGAGTTCGAGCAGTTCGTCTTTGTGCATTTGAGTGAATCTGACGTGATTCCGGGTTATAAGTTCCGTGCTCCCCCGGATCACTCAGAAGACGTACTCGTCCTCGTGGCCCATCATCCCCTCGTCCTCGATGCTCCCCTCCTCCTCATCGACCGGACCGGAGGTCTTGTAGGCCTTGATCCCCGCGGAGAGCAACTGTTCGATGGCCTCTTCCTGACTCAGGAACTCGCCCTGGTCGACGAGCTGAGCGATCTGCATCTCGATGTGGTCGGGGACGTTGATTTCCACCGTCGGCATCTGTCGGCCGGGTTTCGCCCCTTCCCGACTTAAGACTGACGGGCACTCTTCCCGACTGCCCGGACCACAAGGGACAAACCCGAGCCGCCGAATGACTCCGTATGGCTGTCAGGGACGTGACCGGCCTCTACGAGGAGTTCGGGTCGGACCGGCTCCCGCCGGGTCAGCGCCGGACGGCGGAATTCCCGGTCTTCACGAAGGGCGAGACCCCCGACGTGAGCCGCGAGGGGCTGGAACTCGCGGTCACGGGGGCGGTCGCGGAGGAACGCGGCTTCGACTGGGCGGCGTTTACGGCGTTGCCGGTCGAGACACAGCGCCAGGACTTCCACTGTGTCACGGGCTGGAGCTCCTTCGATCACGAGTTCACCGGCGTCCCCTTCACCGAACTGCTCGATCGGATCGACCTCGATCCGGCGGCCGAACACGTCCGATTTCACGCGGTGGACGGCTACTCGACGGACCTGTCACTCGAGGACGCGGCCCGCCCGGAGACGCTTCTGGCCTTCGAACACGACGGGGAGCCACTCGATCGGGAGCACGGCGGCCCGCTCCGGGTCCTCACCCCCCACAAGTACGCGTACAAGGGCGCGAAGTGGCTCTCCGAGATCGAGTTCAGCACCGAACCCGTCCGGGGCTACTGGGAGACACGCGGCTACTCGGTCACCGCGAACCCCTGGGAGGAGGACCGGTACAGCTAGCCCATGGCGACTGACGACCGCGACCCCGAGTCCCCGTCGGCGACCGGCGACCGCGCCGGTTCCGGGTCGGGAATCGAATCGGTCACAACCCGCCACACGGAGACCGACCCGGTTTCGGTTCGCCAGGCCGTCGAGGCACTCGATCCGATCGTCGCCGTCTGGGACGAGCCGGGGGAATTCCCGGTGCTCGCGATCGGCCGGGAAGCGACAGTCACCGGGAGCGGGGCCGACCGGTTCGACACGGTACGGGAGGAGGGAACGGCGCTCCTCGAGGCCGTCGAAACGGCGGCCCTGCCTGAACCGTCGAGGCCGCGGCTGTTCGGCGGCGTCTCCTTTTTCGAAACGTCGGAGTTGGGTGTCCCCTGGACGGGATTCGAACCCGCTTCGTTCGTCCTGCCGGCGGTACAAGTGACCCTCGCCCCCGACCGAACGATTCTCACCGGGTTCGGCGACGGCGCGGCCCCGGATCAACTCGCCGAGATGGGGGCCACACTGGCGGCCGTCGAGGAATCGGCCCCGGCGGAGCGACTGGGGCTTGGAATCGCGGATTCGGAGGCGATGCGGGCCGAACGCTCGGACTGGATCGAGCGCGTCGAAACGGTTCGTGACCGGATCGAGGGGAGCGGGCTGGAGAAGGCCGTTCTGGCCGTCGCCCTCGACGTCGAGTTGGATCGCGAACTCCCCCTCGGGACGGCATTACAGGCCCTCGAGTCCCGGTACCCGGATTGCTACCGGTTCGGTTTCGCCGGCGATGGGGCGGACGGTACCGCCACCTTCTTCGGCGCCACGCCGGAGCGGCTGGTCGACAAACACGGACGGGCCGTCGAGACGGAGGCCCTGGCCGGGACCGTCGGTCGCGGGGACACCGACACGGCGGACGCCGCCCGCATCGATCGGCTCCTGTCCGATTCGACGATCGGTCGGGAACACGCCCTCGTGTCCGAGGCGATCACCGAACAGTTGCGGGCGGTCGGGGCCGACGTGACGGCGGCAGACCGCGAGGTGCGGACCCTCGCGAACGTCCACCACCTCAGAACGCCGATCAGCGCCACGCTCCCGGCGGACGTCCACGTCCTGGAGCTGGTCGAGGAGCTCCACCCGACCCCGGCGGTCGGCGGCTACCCGCCGGCGCGGGCAGGCGAGGCGATTCGTGACGTCGAATCCATCGTCAGGGGGTGGTACGGCGCCCCGGTCGGGTGGTTCGACGCCGCCGGCGACGGAACCTTCGCGGTCGGGATCAGATCGGCGCTGGCACGGGGGAGGACGGCCACGCTCTTCGCGGGCAACGGGATCGTCGCCGGGAGTGATCCTCGAACCGAGTGGACGGAACTCGAGGCGAAGTTCCAGCCGATACGGGACATACTGGCATGACAGCACCGAACGTGAGCACGCTCTGGGCCGAGGTCATCATCGAGGAGCTCCAGGCCGCCGGCCTCGACCGGGTCGTGATCGCGCCGGGCAGCCGCTCGACGCCGCTCACCGTCGCGGCCGACCGGCACGCCGACCTGACGACGGACACCCACCTGGACGAGCGCTCGGCCGGGTTCTACGCCCTCGGCTACGGGAAGCGCCGCGGCGAGCCGGCCGCGCTGATCTCCACCTCGGGGACCGCGGCGGTCAACTTCCACCCGGCGGTCGTGGAGGCCCACCAGTCCCGCACGCCCCTGGTGGTGCTCACCGCCGACCGGCCACCCGAACTCCAGGACAGCGGCGCGAACCAGACCATCGATCAGACGGACCTGTACGGGACGGCCACCCGATTCGACCGAACGCTGCCGACCCCGGACGCCCAGGACCGCACGCTCCGCTCGCTCCGGACGACCGTCGGCCGGGCGGTCGCGGCGACCGAACCGCCGAACCCGGGGCCGGTTCATCTCAACGTCCCGTTCCGAAAGCCCCTCGCACCGATCGAAGAGCCCGACCAGCACCTTCCTGATGCCGGGCTCGGCGCCGAGGGACGTGACGGACCGTACGTGACCGCCCACGGCGGGTCGATGTCGCCGTCCGAGTCGGCGACCGAGGCGGTCGAGACGGCGATCGAGGGCGCGGATCGGGGGTTGCTCGTCGCGGGCCCCCTCGCCCCCGACAGTGCGCGGGAAGCGGCGATCGCCGAGTTGGCGCGGCGAACCGGTTTCCCGCTCCTGGCCGATCCGCTCTCGAATGTCAGGTACGGCGACCATCCCGACGCGGTGACGGTCTGTGGGGGCTATGACGGCTATCTCGGCACCCGGGGGACCGCCGACTGGCCCGATCCGGACGTGATCCTGCGGTTCGGCGCCTCCCCGACCTCGAAACCGCTCCGCCGCTACCTCGAGGCCGCCGACGCCCGCCAGTTCGTGGTGGATCCCGCCGGCGGGTGGCGCGAGGCGACGTTCACCGCGTCCGACCTGGTACAGGCCTCGGTCCCGGCGCTGGTCGGGGCCCTCGGGGCGGTCGAGGCCGCCCCGACCCCGACCTGGGTCGAGCGCTTCCAGCGGGCCGAATCGGTCCACTGGGCGGCCGTCGAGGCCGCCCGGGCGACCCGAGAGGGGGCCGTGCTGGCACAGGTGGTCGCGAACGCGCCCGATCCCGCCACGGTGTTCGTCTCGAACAGCATGCCGGTCAGGGACCTCGACCGCTACGGCCGGCCGCGGACGGCGGACCTCGCGGTCCTTGGAAACCGGGGGGCAAGCGGCATCGACGGGATCCTCAGCACGGCGCTGGGGGCCGGACAGGCATCGACGGAGCCCCTCGTGGCGGTCACCGGCGACCTGGCGTACTTCCATGACATGAACGGTCTGTTCGCGCTGGGCCGGTTCGGCCCCGAGGCCACGATCGTTCTCGTGAACAACGACGGCGGGGGCATCTTTCACATGCTCCCGATATCGGACGTCGACCCGCCCTTCGAGCGGCAGTTCGAGACGCCACACGGCCTCGATTTCGAGCCGACCGAGGCGCTCTACGAACTCGAGTTCGAACAGGTCGAACCCGAATCGATCGGGGCGGCCGTCGCGGATTCGGCCGGCTCCCCGGGCACGCAGGTGCTCGAGGTCCGGACCGACGCCGAAGCGAGCCACCGGGACCGCGACGCGCTCCGCGAACGGGTCGGGGACCGACTCGCCGAGTGAGCGGGAGCCTTTTCTCGGCCGGACTGTTCGATCCCGGTAATGGTCTCCGCGCTCTTCGACCCCGACCAGTGGACCGCCGTCGACGCCCTGGACCTCTCGGACGTGACCTACCACCGGGCCACCGAGGTCGGCGCCGTCCGGATCGCCTTCGATCGGCCCGCGGTCCGCAACGCCTTCCGGCCACGGACGGTGGACGAACTCTCGACCGCGCTCGACCACGCCAAGCGCCAGACCGACGTGGGAGCGGTGCTCCTGACCGGGAACGGCCCGTCCCCGAAGGACGGCGGGTGGGCCTTCTCCGCCGGCGGCGATCAGGCCGTTCGCTCCGACGCCGGGTACGAGTACGGCGACGAAGAGTCGGCCTCGACGGGGCGGCTCCACATACTGGAGGTCCAGCGACAGATCCGCCACCTCCCAAAGCCCGTCATCGCCGTGGTGCCGGGGTGGGCCGTCGGCGGGGGGCACAGCCTCCATGCGGTCTGTGACCTGACGATCGCGAGCGAGGAGGAGGCGGTATTCAAGCAGACTGACCCGGACGTCGCCAGCTTCGATGGAGGATTCGGCTCGGCCTACCTCGCCAGACAGATCGGCCAGAAGCGGGCCCGGGAGATCTTCTTCCTCGGGAAGAGCTACGACGCCCGGGAGGCCAAAGAGATGGGGATGGTCAACGAGGTCATCCCCCACGAGGACCTGGAGGACCGCGCCCTGGAGATGGCCGAAACGATAAACGGCAAGAGTCCGACCGCCATGCGGATGCTCAAGTTCGCCTTCAACAGTATCGACGACGGCCTGATCGGGCAACAGGTGTTCAGCGGCGAGGCGACCCGACTCGCGTACATGACCGAGGAGGCCGCGGAGGGGCGTGATGCGTTCCTGGAGGACCGGGAGCCGGACTTCGAGGAGTTCCCCTGGCACTACTGACATGAGCGAGGAGACGCCCGATACGGCGGAGATCAGTCGCGCCCGGGCCTGGCTGATGGCGGCCCGGCCCCACGTCAAGCCGGCGGGAGCGGCCCCCGTGATCGTCGGGACGGGCCTGGCGGTCCATCACGGCGTGTTCGCCCCACTCCCGGCGGTAGCCGCGCTCCTCGGGGCGCTCCTGATCCAGACCGGGACGGACTTCGCGAACGACTACTTCGACGCCGAGAAGGGCGTGGATGCCGAGGACACGGCGGGCTACGTCCGAGTCACCCAGTCGGGGCTGATCCCGGCCCGGCAGGTCCTCGCCGCGGCCGTGGCCTGTTATGGACTGGCCTTCCTCATCGGCATCTACCTGGTCTCGATCGGGGGGCTCCCCATCGTGATCGTCGGCCTGGCGAGCATCGCGAGCGGCGTCGCCTACTCCGGGGGGCCATATCCCATCGGCTCGCACGCCCTGGGGGATCTCTTCTCGTTCCTGTTCTTCGGCGTGATCGCGGTCGCGGGGACCTACTACGTCCAGGCGAGTGCGGTCCTCCTGCGGGCCGTCCCGCTCTGGGTGCACCCGGCGACCCTGCCCCTCTCGGCCGTGGTCGCGAGCCTCCCGATGGCCGGCCTGATCACGAACATCCTCGTGGTCAACAACGTCCGGGACATCGAGGACGACCGGGCGGCGGGCAAGCGGACCCTCGCGGTCCTGGTGGGCTATCGCTGGAGCCGGGCCGAGTACGTGCTGCTCGAGATCCTCGCCTACGCGGTCCCGGTCTGGTTTTTCGCCCGCGGACTGGGGCCGGCGGTGCTCCTCCCGGTCCTGAGCCTGCCCCTCGCGATCTCGGCCACCCGGATGGTCCTCACCGGGACCGACACGGCCGAGCTCAATCCGGCCCTGGAGCGGACCGGGCAGCTCGTCGCGGCCTTCGGGGGGCTTTTCGGTCTGGGGCTTGCCGTATGACCGCCCGCGTCGACCCCTTCGAACTCCGGATCGACCCCCCGCTGGAAACGGCCAGGGAAACCCTTCACACTCGCCGCGGGCTGCTCTTCCGGGTCGAGTCGAGCCCGGGCGGGATCGGGGAATCAGCCCCCCTGGAGCCGTTCACCGAGTCCCTCGAAGCGAGTCGAACGGCCCTCGATCGGGCCGTCGAGGGCTTCGCGGAGACGGGCTGGCGGGGCGCCCTCCGAATCGTCTCGGAGACGGCTGCGGGGCGGCTGCGATGGCCGGCGGCCCGACACGCGGTGAGCCAGGCGCTCCTCGATTGGCGGGCGAGGCACGCGGGCCGGTCGGTCGCCGGCCTGCTCGGGGGGAGTCAATCGAGCGTTCCCGTCAACGCGACCGTCGGTGACGGCGATCCCGCCGAGACGGCCGCTCGCGTCGAGCGCGCCCAGGCGGCCGGATTCCCCGCCGTCAAGGTCAAGGTCGGGCGCGGATCAGTCGGGCGCGACCTCGATCGCCTCCGACGCGTCCGGGAGCGGGTCGGCGGGAGCGTCGAACTCCGGGCGGACGCGAACGGCGCGTGGGACCTGGAGGCCGCCAGCCGCTTCCTCGAGGGGGCAGCCGGGCTCGATCTGGCATACGTCGAGCAACCACTCCCGGTCGATCGGACCTGGGCCCACGCCGAGCTGGACGCGGGGCCGCCGATCGCCCTCGACGAGAGCCTCAGCGAGCACTCGGTGCAGGCGTTGCTCGCGGCGGACCTCGGGGCCCACTACGTCCTGAAACCGATGGCCCTCGGCGGAATCGATCTGGGATGGGGCGCCGCTCATCGAATCAGGCGGGCCGGGGCCCGGGCAACCGTCACCTCGATCGTCGAGAGCGTGGTCGGCCGAACGGGAGCCGTCCACCTCGCTGGGGCGCTCGCGGACCCGCCGGCGGCGGGGCTTTCGACCGCCGACCTGATCGAGACGGATCTCGGCCCGGACCCGGCACCGGTCGCGGACGGGCAGATCCGCGTGCCGAGCGGGCCGGGACTCGGCGTCGAGGTGATCACGCGTGGATGAGTACCTCCGACGCCGGGCTCGCAAAGACCCCGACAGGACAGCGCTCGTGGACGGCCGAAACGGCACCACGTACAGGTACGGCGATCTCGATGGCTGGGCCCGGCGGATCGCCGGGGAACTGACGAATCGCGGTCACGTCACGGGAGATCGGGTCGCACTGCTGATGAAGCGTCAGCCGGCCGCGATCGCGGCCGTCTGGGGGGTCTTCCGGGCCGGTGGTGTGGTCGTTCCCCTCGACCCCGACGAACCGGACCGGAACCTCCATTCGAGGTGTGAACGGGCCGCGGTCGAATACGCCCTCCACGAACCGGGGACGGATCGGGTGGCGGGGTCCGTTCCGGAGACCGGTGCTCCCCTGGCGGTGCCGGCTGCCCCGTCGAGTGGCGGGGAACCCCCGTCCTTCGAATCCCGGGACCGGCCGCTCGACGCGACCCGGGCGATCCTGTTCACCTCGGGGACGACCGGCCGGCCAACGGGCGTCCGGCTCACGGGGCGGAACCTGGGCGCGAGCGCCGCTTCCACGATCGACCGACTCGGAGTCGAGTCGAGGGACCGCTGGCTGCTCGACCTCCCGATCGCTCATGCCGGCGGGCTCTCGATCCCGATCCGCACCGCCATGCGGGGCGCGACGACCGTACTCAGCGCGGAGTTCGACACACAGGAGACCGCACGAACGATGCGGGAACGGGACGTGACCGGCGTCTCGCTCGTGCCGACGATGCTCGACCGGTTGCTCGAGGGGCCGGGGCTCCCCGACTCGCTCCGGTTCGTGCTTCTCGGCGGCGCGGCGGCCCCGCCCTCGCTCGTCGAATCGGCCCTGGCCGCGGACGTTCCCCTCTTCGCGAGCTACGGCACGACGGAGACGGCCTCGGGCGTCGCGACCGCGACGCCGGCGGAACTCCGGGCCGACCCCGAAACCGTCGGCCGACCGGTTCGCGCCGCCGAGGTGTCCATTCTCGGCCCCGAGAATGCACCCGTCGATACCGGCGAGACCGGGGAGATAGCCGTCAGCGGGCCGATCGTGAGTCCCGGAACGCTCGGGACGGGCGGCGATCGCCCGCGGGAAGAACTGCACACGGGCGACCGGGGCGCCCTCGATTCGGCGGGGCGGCTCACCGTGCTCGGACGGATCGACGACCTGATCGTCACCGGCGGGGAGAACGTCTCGCCGCGGACGGTCGAGGCCGCGATACGCGAGACACTGCCCGTCGAGGACTGTGCAGTCCTGGGACGGGCGGACGAGGAGTGGGGACAGCGGGTCGGGGCGGCACTGGTCCCCGAGACAGACGGGATCGGCTTCTCGCGGGAGGGGGTCAGAGCGGCCCTGCGCGGGCAATTGGCCGACCACGAACTTCCCAGGGAGGTCATCACCGTCGAATCGCTGCCCCGGACTGCCTCCGGAACCGTGGACCGGGAGGCCCTTCGCGCCGCGTTCGAGCGCCGAGACAACCTTTAAACGACTCGCCCGGAAGGATTAGACAATGAGCGGAGAACCCACCGAGGCCGACCTCTCCGAGGACGAGCGGGCCGCCCTCGAACTCGTCCGGGACCGGGGCTCGATCCACCAGTCCGAGCTCTGGAAGGAACTCGACGTCTCCTCCCGAAAGGGGAGTCGCCTGGCCTCCTCCCTCGAGGATGCGGGGCTGATCGAGCGCGAACAGACCGTACACGGCGGCAACCGCACCTACCTCCTCCAGCCGGTGATCCGCGAGGCGGACCTCGACTTCTCGCTTTTGATGGCCGGAGACATGCTCTCGCCGTTCGTCGGGGAGGAGAACATCGACCCCGAGTCAGACCAGTTCTCGCAGTGGATCATGAACCTCGTCTACGAGGAGTGACCCGCTGATCCCCGCTACGGAAACTACTCGAGAGCGCTGCCGACACGGACGATTCGGTCCTCGGCGAAGGCCGGCCCGATCACCTGGAGTCCGACCGGGAGCCCCTCGCGTTCCCCGACCGGAACCGAGATGGCGGGGAGGTTCGCGAGGTTGACCGGTACCGTGTTCGCATCGATGAGGTACATCTGCAGCGGGTCGTCCAGACTCTCCCCGAGTTTCGGGGGCAACACCGGCATCGTCGGGGTGGCCAGGACGTCCGCGGTTTCGAAGGCCGCCTCGAAATCCTGTGTGACCCAGGCCCGGGCCTCCTGGGCCTGTTTGTAGTACTTCTCGTGGTAGCCCTCCGAGAGCGCGAAGGTGCCAAGCAGGATCCGCCGGATGACCTCCTCGCCGAATCCCTCGGAGCGCCCCGCGGCGAAGGACTCGTTCCAGTCGCCATCGAAGCCACCCGAGACGCCGAATCGGACGCCGTCGAACCGAGCCAGGTTCGAAGACGCCTCGGACATCGCGATGACGTAGTAGGCCGCGACGGCGTACTCGACGGAGGGGAGTTCGACCTCGACGGTCTCGGCGCCCTGCTCGCGCAGGCGCTGTAGCCCGGACTCGAACCGCTCGCGCACGGCCGGATCGCTCCCCTCGACCAGTTCGGTCGGGACCCCGATGATCATTCCCTCGACGTCGCCGTCGGCGGCCGCCGCATACTCGGAGTCGGCGCCCTCCTCGCGGGTCGTCCCGTCGTGTTCGTCCGGGCCCGCGATGACGTCGAGCAGCGCTGCGGCCTCCCGAACCGTCGGGGCGATCGGGCCGATCTGTTCCAGGCTGTTCGCATACGCCACCAGCCCGTACCGGGAGACCAGGCCGTAGGTGGGCTTGATCCCGACCGTGCCCGTGAACGCCGCCGGACACCGGATCGAGCCGCCCGTGTCGGAGCCAAGCGCCAGGTCGGCCTCGCCGCTCGCCACGGCCGCGGCGCTTCCCCCGGAGGACCCGCCCGGGACCCGATCCTCGTCGACGGGGTTCCGCGTCGGCCCGAACGCCGAGGTCTCGGTCGTGGTCCCCATGCCGAACTCGTCCATGTTCGTCTTCCCGACGATGGTCGCCCCGGCCGCCTTCAGCCGGGAGACGACCGTGGCGTCGTAGGGCGGGACGTAGTCCCCGAGCATCTCCGACCCGCAGGTCGTCCGGACCCCCTCGGTGCTGATGTTGTCCTTCACGGCGACGGTCCGGCCGGCGAGCGGGCCCGCATCCTCGCCCTCGATCCGCTCGCGGGTGATGAAGGCGTTGTAGCTCATGAGACCCGCGGACCCTTGAACCGACCGTCCTCGGACTCGGTGGCGTTCCGGAGGGCTGCCTCCTGGGAGAGGGACTCGTGGACCTCATCGGCCCGCATCACGTTGGTCAGCTCCGGTTCGGAGTCGACTTCCGGCACCTCCTCGAGGGCCTCGAAGTGCTCGAGAATCTCCTGGAACTGCGCGGTGAAGGCCTCGACCTCGGACTCGTCTAACTCGACGCGAGCGAGGTCCGCGACTCGCCGTACGTCGGCCGGCTCGACCGGCTCCTCTGACATACTCCTCCGAACGGACGGTCGCTCGGTAAGGGTTTCGGTACCCGATCGTGTCAGCGGAGGCCCGCGAGGCGGTTTGTGATCCGCCGCTTCACCCCGCCGGCGGCCTGTCGAAAGCTGATGTGCCAGGGCGTGCGTTTTCCCTCGACGGTGGTCCGGCCCGCCCGGATGGCCTCGACGATTCCGGCGGCCGTCTCGCGCTCCGCATCGACGGCAGTGACGGCCTGACCCACCATCTCGGAGATGTGGGCGTCCGAACCGGCCGTCTGAGACAGCCCGCGCTCCTCGGCGAAGGACTTCGCCTTCCGGTTGGCCCGGCCCGTGAGCAGGCGGGAGTTGTACACCTCGATGGCGTCGGCCGCGGCCAGTTCCCCCCGCGAGACGTTGGCGGCGACGCCGCTCCGGGACGTCTGGAACGGGTGGGGGAGAATTGCGATGCCGCCGGCGTCCCGGATCGCGTCCAGGGTCTCCCCGAAGGGGAGCCCGGATTCGACCTCCCGGTCGATCCCCAGCGCGAGCACGTGTCCCGCCCCGGTGGTGACTTCCATTCCGGGGATGCCGATAAGGTCGAACTCCGGGGCGAGATCGACGGCCCGCCGGCTGGCGTCGAACTCGTCGTGGTCGGTCACGGCGATGGCGTCGAGCCCCACGGCTGCGGCCTGTTCGAGGAGCAACTCGACGGGGTCCCGCCCGTCGTGTGATCGGGACGAATGGGCGTGGAGCTCGACGGTGAGCACACCGCCCGTTGGTCGCCGGCAAGCAAAAATCACTCGATCGAAACATCATCACGTTCGTGGATATAACAAACCCTTTAATCACCCAAGATAACCACTGAAGTGGATGACTCTGGCCGAGCCGGACCGCGAGCGGGTCGCCGAGACCCTCGACCGGACCCCCACCAGACCGGAGGCCGCGCTGTTCGAGAACCTCTGGAGCGAACACTGTGCCTATCGCTCCTCCCGCCCGCTTCTGGAGGCCTTCGAGAGCGAGGGCGAGCAGGTCGTCGTTGGGCCCGGCGACGACGCCGCCGTGGTCGCACTCGACGAGGAGACGTACGTGGCGTTCGGCATCGAGAGCCACAACCACCCCTCCTACGTGGACCCCTACGACGGGGCCGCGACCGGCGTCGGGGGCATCGTCCGGGACATCATCTCGATGGGGGCCTACCCCGTCGGCCTGGCCGACTCCCTGTACGTCGGGGACTTCGAGGAGGAACACCCCCGGTACCTGCTCGAGGGGATCGTCGAGGGGATCGGGGACTACGGCAACTCCATCGGCGTGCCGACGATCGCCGGGAGCACCCGCTTTCACCCCGACTACGAGGGCAATCCGCTGGTGAACGTCGCCTGCGTGGGCCTCGTGAGCGACGAGCGGCTGGTCACCGCCGAAGCCAGCGAGCCCGGGAACAGACTCATCCTGGTCGGGAACGCGACCGGTCGGGACGGGCTGGGGGGCGCGAGCTTCGCGAGCGAGGACCTGGGCGAGGACGCCGAAACCGAGGACCGGCCGGCCGTCCAGGTCGGCGATCCATACACGGAGAAGCTCCTGATCGAGGCCAACGAGGCCCTCATCGAGGAGAACCTGATCGAGTCGGCCCGCGACCTGGGCGCAGCCGGTCTCGGCGGTGCGACCTCCGAGCTGGTCGCCACGGGCGGGTTGGGGGCCGACATCGACCTCGACGCGGTCCACCGTCGGGAGCCGGGCATGACCGCCACGGAGATCCTGCTCGCCGAGTCCCAGGAGCGCATGGCCTACGAGGTCCGCCCCGAGAACGTCAACCGGGTCGAGGAGATCGCCGATCGGTTCGATCTCGGGGTCTCGGTCATCGGCGAGACCACCGACACCGGGCGGTACGTCTGTCGGTTCGACGGCGAGACCGTCGTGGACGTGCCCGCGGCGTTCGTCGCGGACGGCGCGCCGACGAACGACCTCCCGACGATTCCGCCCGATCGGCCCGAACCCGATCTGCCGGACATCGACCTCGAAGCCGCAATGGAGGCCGTGATCGCCAGCCCGAACACCGCCAGCGACGAGTGGATCTACCGGCAGTACGACCACGAGGTCGGTGCCCGGACCGCGAGGCGACCGGGTGACGACGCCGGCATCCTGGCCGTCCGGGAGGCCGGGATGGGTCTGGCACTCACCGCCGGCACGGAACCGACCTGGACGGACACCGCCCCTTACGAGGGGGCCTACGCCACCGCCCTCGAGAACGCGACGAACCTCGCCGCGAAGGGCGCAACCCCGCTGGCGACCGTCGACTGCGTGAACGCCGGCAATCCCGAGAAACCAGACGTGTACGGCGAGTTCGCGGCCATCGTCGACGGCCTGGCAGCGGGGTGTTCGGATCTCGGCGTCCCGGTCGTCGGGGGCAACGTCTCGCTCTACAACGACTCCACGGCCGGTTCGATCCCGCCGACGCCGACCCTGGCGATGATCGGCACCACGCCGGATCTCGAGTCGCCGACGCTGTCACTCGACGGAGCGGGCGACCTGGTCCTGCTCGGGGAGTTCACGGAGCGACTGGGGGGCTCCGCGTTGCTGGCGGAACGCGGCGGCGCGGATCGGTTCCCGCCGCTCCCCGAGAACCCGAGAGAACGGGTGTCCGCGATCACCGACGTCGCGGCGCTCGAGAGCACCAGGTCCGTTCACGACGTGAGCGACGGCGGCCTGGCGGTGACCC
>JBDGTI010000061.1:7750-37729 GCA_042216995.1 Halodesulfurarchaeum sp. | reverse complement strand
AGAGCCGTAGCGGCCTGAAATTGCGTCCTTACAAACCGTGTGAGAATCACATGGGTTCGGGCGGATTCGAACCGCCGATCTCGTCCTTGTAAGGGACGCGTCATAACCACTAGACCACGAACCCGGTACTGGCAAAAAACACCTCTCGGCGCATAAGTCTTTGCTGTTTGGGCGAGCCCCTGGACGAAATCCACCTCACTTATGGTGATGAATGCCAAAATCCACAGATAGTATGGCAGCGACCAACGATGGGGGACTGGAAGCGAAGAAATCCATCTGTCCCTTCTGTGGGGTCGGTTGTGGCCTCACCTACAACGAGGGCAGTGGGAAAGGCACCGGCTGGGAAGCGTCAGTGAACACCCGCGGCGAACTCTGCCCGAAGGGGGTAGCGGCCTTCGAGATGCTCGACGCCGAGGACCGGATCACCGAGCCGATGGTCCGAGAGAACGGCCATCTCGTGACCGCCTCCTGGGAGGAGGCATTCGACCGCATCGCGGAGAACTTCGGGGAAATAATCGAGGAGCACGGGCCCGAAGCGCTTGGCTTTTTCGCCTCCTCGAACTGCACCAACGAGGAGAACTACCTCCTCCAGAAGATCGCCCGCAAGATCGGCTCGAACACGATCGACAACTGCGCACGACTCTGTCACGCCTCCACCGTCGCCGCGATGGCCGACCGGCTGGGCGTGGGCGCGATGACCAACACCACCGACGACCTCGGCGAGGCCGACGTGTACCTCGCCTGCGGGGCGAACCCCGCCGAGCAGCATCCGGTCATCTTCAACTCGCATCTCGGGCCGGCCATCAGCGACGGGACCGAACTGATTCACGTCGATCCGCGGGAGAACCAGACCACACAGCAGGCCGACCAGCACGTCCCTGTCACCCCCGGATACGACATCCCCGTGCTGAACGCGATGGCGAAGGTCGTCCTCGAGGAGGATCTCTACGACGAGGAATTCGTCGAATCGCGGACCGAGGGCTTCGAGGCCTTCCAGGAGCACCTCGCCGACGTCGACGTCGCGGAGAACGCCGACCTCGCCGGCGTCGAGGAGGAGACCATCCGGGAGGCCGCCCGCACGATCGGTGAGGCCGACCGTGTCGCCGCCTTCACCGGGATGGGCATGAGCCAGCACAAGTACGGCACGGACAACGTCCACGCGCTGATCAACCTCGTGTTGCTCACCGGGAACATCGGCAAGCCGGGGACGGGCGTGAATCCGCTCCGGGGCCAGAACAACGTCCAGGGCGCCGGCGACGTCGGCGCCAGCCCGAGTTCGCTGCCGGGCTATCAGTCGGTCGAGGACCCGGAGGTCCGGGCCAAATTCGAGGACGCCTGGGGATTCGAACCGCCAGCAGAGCCGGGACTCACGGAGGTCGAGGCGAGTCACGCCGCGGGCGAGGAGATCCAGGGCCTCTACGTCTTCGCCGAAAATCCGGTGATCACCGAACCCCACGCCGAGAAGATCCGCGAGAACCTCGAGGAGGCCTTCCTGGTGGTCCAGGACCTCTTCATGACCGAAACCGCCGAGTACGCGGACGTGATCCTCCCCGGCAGCGCCTGGGCCGAGAAGTCCGGCACGGTGACGAACACCGACCGTCGCGTCCAGCGGATGCGCCGGATGCGGGACCCGCCCGGGGACGCGAGAGCCGACCTCGAGATCATCCAGGAGTTCGGACGCCGGATGACCGACCTCGAACTCGAGTACGACGACGCGGAGGCGGTCTTCGACGAGCTCACGTCGGTCAGCCCGATTTATGCGGGCATGTCCTACGATGGGATCGGCGAAAGCTACGAACGCTGGCCCTACTACGAGGGGGCCGATGCGGGCGTGGACGTCCTGCACGAGGAGGAGTTCTACAGCGGCTCGAAGACCGCCGAGTTCGCCGCTGTGGGACACATCCCCCCGGGCGACGAGGTCGAAGCGGACGAACTCGTCCTCACGACCGGTCGGGTGCTCCAGCACTTCAACAGCGGCGCGCTCTCCCGCCGGTCGGAGACGCTCATGCGCATGCGGGGCGAAGACACGCTCGAGATGCACCCAAGCGATGCCGAGGAGCGCGGCATCGAGGACGGCGACTGGGTCACCGTCGAAAACGAGCGCGGCGAGGTCGAGGTCGAGGCGGCCGTCACGCCAGCGATCACCGAGGGGACGGTCTTCCTGACCTTCCACTACGCCGAGCCGCTGACGAACTCCCTGACGGGGGACTACCTCGACCCGGTGGCGAAGATTCCCGAGTACAAGCACAGCGCCGTCTCGGTCGAGACGGCCGAGTGACGGACCGTCGACCAGTGCGATAGCAGCACACATTTTTGTGGAGTGCGATCGTAATTCGGCCGATGGGAGACAACTACTCGATCGTCGATCCGGACGCCGTCCCGACGACACCGTTTCCCGACTCCGGGGTTTCCCACACGAAGCTCACCGGCGAGCTTCGCGCCCAGGAGATGCGGATCAATCGGGTCACCGTCGAGCCGGGGGAAACAGTCACGTATCACACCCACGCCCGCCAGGAGGAGATTTACGTCTGTCACGAGGGGCCTGGCGACGTCTACATCGATGGGGACCACCACCGGGTCCCGGAGGGCGGGATCGTCCGGATCGGCTGTGGCGTCCCCCGGCAGGTGGTGAACACCGGCGACGAGCCGACGGTCTGGATCATGTTCGGGGCGCCACCGATCGGTACCGAGGAGGACTTCGGCGAATACGAAATCGCCGAAGGCGGCTACGAAACGGCGGAATAGCTGGCATCGGGCCGAGAGGAGAGATCGATCAGGGATATGTGACGGATCAGGTATACTTAACTGGCGATGCGTTGAAGCATGTATTGGATCCATGAGTATGGAATTCGATATCGAAACCCAGGATACGCCGTTCATCGATCGCCTCGACGAGGAGGGGCGGGAAGCCATTCACGAGGCGTCGATGTACATCATCGAGGAGATGGGGATACAGGTCAAACACGACGAGGCCATCGAGTACTTCGAGGAGGCGGGGGCCACCATCGAGGAGGACTACCTGGTCAAGGCCGACCGTTCGCTGATCGAGGAGAAAGTCGAGCAGGCCCCGGAATCGTTCACCCTCCACGCCCGCAACCCCGAGAACAACCTCGAGATCGGCGGCGGGGACACCTTCCGGGCCCCCGGCTATGGCGCCCCGAACATCCGGACCCTCGAGGACGGTCGACGCAGTTCGACCATCGAGGACTACGAGCTGTTCATGAAGCTGGCCCAGGAGGAGGACGTCATCAACTCCACGGGCTACAACGTCGCCGAACCCACCGACGTCGATCAGGAGGTCAAGCACCTCGAGATGGTCAAGCGGTCCCTCGAGTTCACCGATCTGCCCGTCATGGTCTCGACATACGGGCAGGACCGCACCGATCCCACCCTGGAAATGGTGGGGATCGCAGTGGGCGATCGCGACCTCTCGAAGCCCTACGCGGCCGGGCTGGTCAACACCGTCCCGCCCCGCACCCACGACAAGGCGATGACCGGCGGCCTCGTCTCCCTCGCGAAGCACGGACAGGTCCCGGTCGTCTCCTCGTTCATCCAGGCGGGGGCGTCCGGTCCCGGCACCATGGCCGGCGCCATCGCGCTGGCCAACGCCGAGAACCTGATGGGCATCACCCTGACCCAGCTCATCAACCCCGGCAATCCGGTCGTCTACGGGGTGCCGGCCTCGAACCTGGACATGCGGTATGGCTCGCTCTCGATCGGCAGCGCCGAATCGGCGCTCTTCGCAAACGTCGCCGGCACGATGGGGCGGTTCTACGGCGTCCCGTCCCGGGGCGGGGGCGGCCTGTCTGACTCGAAGACCGTCGATTACCAGGCCGGCTTCGAGTCGATGCTCGTTAACGCCGCGACCGAGTTCTCCGGTGTTGACTTCGTGCTTCACGCCGCGGGCATCATCGAGTCCTACTCCACCATCTCCCCGGAGAAGTTCGTGCTCGACGCCGAGGCCCTGCGCTTCCTCGATCGCTTCCAGCGGGGCTATGAGATCAACGAGGAGACGCTTGCCCTCGACCTCGTTGCGGGGATCGATCCTGATGATCACTTCCTCGGCGAGTCCCACACCCTCAAGTTCGCCGGCGAGGAGTTCCTCATCCCGGAGGTCGTCGACAAGCGATCACACGGTGACTGGAAGGGAGACGGCGAGAAGACCGCCTTCGAGTTGGGCCACGACCGCGTCCAGGAACTGCTCGACTCCTACTCGAAGCCCGAACTCGACGAGGAGACCCAGGAGGAACTGGACGCCCGCTACGAGGAGGCGAAAGAAGCCGTCTGGGAGGACGCCTGATCGAGGTCGCCCGCGGTTCTCCCGTTTTGCCCGTTTCTCACGGTTCGGTCCGGGACCGACCTGTCGGCGTCCCGTCGGGCGGGTCGTGAACCCGGCCCATCTGCGGGAATTCGCCACGATATATCAGAAAATATTCACGAACGACTGGGATTGTTTCACAGTATCACAGAGAGGGACCTGGCGCCAACCCGCCGGATCAAGGGAGGGCGAACCGACTGAATTGAGCCGTGATAATTGATCACATGCCAAATTCGGCTCGCGACGGCAAATCACCGCGAAGGGGAGTGTTGGGGAACACGCCGGCCTGTTTCTGCGGAATCTATCAGGCAAGATGAGTAGATTAATGAGGGAATGCAGCGAAGAGTGCAAGTGATATGTCCTCGGAACCAGAGACTGACGCAGAGCCGGAGACAGACTACGAGATCGCCCAATCCGTAGAGGAACAACCGATCTGGGAAGTCACGGAACCCTTCGGCCTCGGGAAGGACGACCTCGAACTGTACGGCGACTACAAAGCCAAGATTACCCAGGACGCCATCGACGACCTCCTCGAGGGCGACGAGGAGGACGGCGACGTGATCCTCGTCACGGGGATGACCCCGACCCCGATGGGCGAAGGGAAGACCGTGACGACCGTCGGACTGGGCCAGGCGCTGAACCATATCGGCGAGGACGCGATGATCGCGATTCGGGAGCCCTCGCTCGGCCCGGTCTTCGGGATCAAGGGCGGCGCGGCCGGCGGCGGCTGGTCGCAGGTCCTGCCGATGCAGGACATCAACCTCCACTTCACGGGCGACATCCACGCGCTCACGGCCGCTCACAACCTGATCTCCGCGATGCTCGATGCCCACCTCTCGAAGGGCAACGACCTCGACATCGACTCGCGGAGCGTCGCGTGGCCGCGGGCGGTCGACCACAACGACCGCGCTCTGCGACAGACCATCGTGGGAGCCGGCGAGTCCGCCGGAGTCACCCGCATGGACAACCACGTCCTCACGGCCGCCTCCGAGCTGATGGCCATCCTCTGTCTCGCCGAGGACATCCAGGACCTCAAAGAGCGCATCAGCCGAATCATCATCGCCTACGACGAAGACGGCGATCCCGTCACGGCCGGCGACATCGAGGCCGCCGGCGCGGCCGCCATCCTGCTCCGCGATGCCCTCCGCCCGAACATCGTCCAGACCATCGAGGGAACGCCGGCCCTCGTTCACGGCGGTCCGTTCGCGAACATCGCCCACGGTACCAACTCGCTGCTCGCCGACTACGTCGGCAAGAAGATGGGCGATTACCTGGTCACCGAGGCGGGCTTCGGCTCCGCCCTCGGCGGCGAGAAGTTCCTGAACGTCGTGAGTCAGCTGGGCGACATCCAGCCGAGCGCAGTCGTGCTGGTCGCCTCCGTCCGCGCCCTGAAGTACCACGGCAAGGACATGTGGCCCTTCGAGGGCGAGGAAGCGCTGAAAGAGGAGGACGTCGAGGCGGTCGAGGCCGGCTTCGAGAACCTCGACAAACACGTCGAGAACCTCAAGCAGTTCGGCCTGCCGGTCACCATCGCGGTCAACCGCTTCCCCGCGGACACCGACGAGGAGATCGAGACGGTCATCGAGCACTACGAGGACATGGGCGTCCCGATCGCGGAGTCGACCGTCTTCGGCGAAGGCGGCGAAGGCGGGGTCGATCTGGCCGAGAAGGTCACCCAGTCGATCGAGGAGAGCGAGACCGACTTCGAGCCGCTGTATGACCTCGATGCCTCCCTCAAGGAGAAGATCGAGACCGTCGCGACCGAGATCTACGGCGCCGACGGCGTGAACTACGTCGGTTCCGCCGAGGAGGACATCGCCCAGCTGGAGGAGTTGGGCATGACCGACGTGCCGGTCGTCCTCTCGAAGACCTTCCACTCGCTCACCGACGATCCGTCCCAGAAGGGCGCACCCGAGGGCTGGACCCTCGACGTCCGCGAGCTGTACCCCTCCGCGGGTGCCGGCTTCGTGGTCGCGCTCACCGGCGACGTCATGACCATGCCCGGTCTGCCCGGCCGGCCGGCGGCCGCCGACATGGACATCGACGCGGACGGAACCATCAGCGGCCTGTTCTGACGGCCACCCGTTTTCTGCTTTTTTCGATCCCCGGTAGCGGCGGCTTCACGACGGACACCCGCCGATTCCACGATTCCAGCGAGAAGTACCCGCTGGCGAAGGTTATTAGGCCACACCGCCGTAGCGGTAAAGAGCCCGGTCACCCGGGTTGGGACCATCATGAGCACCGAGGACGAATCCGTCAAGACGATCTGTCCGTACTGCGGCGTGGGGTGTGGACTCAAAATCGAACCGGGCGAGGAGCCCGGGTCGGTGAACTTCAAGCCGTGGTTCGACGCCCCGGTCAACGAAGGCGCGCTCTGCATCAAGGGGAGCGCGGCCGTCCAGCACGTCGATCACGAGGACCGGCTGACCGAACCGCTCATCAAGGAGGACGGAGAGTTCCGCGAGGCGACGTGGGAGGAAGCCCTGGAGACGGTCGTCGAGGGACTGCTGTCGGTGCGTGAAGAGCACGGCCCGGACGCGACCGGTTTCTTCGCCTCCTCGCAGGTGATGAACGAGGAGAACTACCTGATGCAGAAGTTGGCCCGCCGCTATGGCACCAACAACCTCGACAACTGCACGCGACTCTGTCACGCCTCGACGGTCGCGGCACTCAGGGACAGCCTGGGCACCGGGGCGATGACCAACAGCATGGCCGACCTGCGGGACGAGGCCGACGCCTACTGGATCCAGGGGGCGAACCCGGCCGAGCAACACGTCATCGGCCACTCGAAGTACTTCAAGCAGGCCGCCAACGAGGGAACCACTGTCGTACAGGTCGATCCACACGAGAACAAGACCACCAAGTCCGCCGACATCCACCTCCAGCCCAAGCCGGGAACGGACATCCCGCTTTTGAACGTGGTCCTCCAGACGATCCTCGAGGAGGAACTGTACGACGAGGAGTTCATCGCCGAGCGGACGAAGGGGTTCGAGTCCCTGGAGGCCGAACTCGCCGACTTCGACGCCGAGGAGGCCGCCGAGACCGCCGGGGTCGACCTGGAGGAGATCCGGGAGGCCGCTCGTGTCTTCGCCGAGGCCGAGAACGGGGCCATCTTCACCGGCATGGGCATGAGCCAGAAATCCTGTGGCACCGACAACGTCCAGAACCTCATCAACCTCTCGCTGATCACGGGGAACATCGGTCGGCCCGGCACGGGAATCAATCCGCTGCGCGGCCAGAACAACGTCCAGGGGACGAGTGACGTCGGCGCGATGCCGAACGTGTTGCCCGGCTACCTGGAGGTCGAGGACCCCGAGAACCGGGCCGCAGTCGAGGAGGTCTGGGGCTTCGAGATACCCTCGGAGAGCGGCCTGACGAGTCTGGAGGTCACGGAGAGGGCGGGAGAGGAGATCCAGGCCCTCTACGTCATGGGGGAGAACCCGGTCCTGAGCGAGCCCAACTCCAACGAGGTCGAGGCGAACCTCTCGCAGCTCGAGTTCATGGTCGCCCAGGACATCTTCATGACCGAGACCGCGAAGCTCGCGGACGTGGTTCTCCCGGCCACCTCGTGGGTCGAGCGTGGCGGAACGGTCACCAACACCGACCGCCGGGTCCAGCGCATGCGTCCGGCCGTCGACGTGCCCGGGAACACCCGCCACGACTTCGACATCCTGAGCGAGATCGGAACCCGCATGTTCGGCGAGGGGTTCGACTACGAGGGGCCCGAGGCGGTCTTCGAGGAACTGCGCGAGGTCGCCCCGATCTACCGCGGAATCAGCTACGATCGGATCGGGGAGGAGGGGGTTCAGTGGCCCTGCGAAAGCGAGGACGATCCGGGGACCCAGTACCTCTACGAGGAGGAGTTCCCCACCGATGACGGCCTCGGGAAGATCCGTGGCGTGAGCCACCAGCCGCCGGCGGAGGTCGAGGACGAGGAGTACCCCCTCGTGTTGACCACCGGCCGCATCGAGGAGCACTACAACACCGGCGAGATGAGCCGGCGTTCGGAGAACCTCATGCGGAAGACCGATCACAACTTCATCCACGTCCACCCCGCCGACGCCGAGGCGCGGGGGATCGAGGACGGCGACGTGGTCGAGTTGCGGACCCGGCGGGGCGAGATCGACGTGACCGCGGTCGTCACCGAGGAGACCAAACAGGGCGTGGTCTGGACGACCCCGCACTTCGAGGACTCCCAGACCAATCGGGTGACCAACGACGCGGTCGATCCGGTCGCGAAGATCCCCGAGTTCAAGGTCGCCGCCGCGACGATCTCAGTGGACGTCGCGGAGTCAGGTGCCGACTGAGCCCCACAGGTTTACTATCGGGGTTCCCCAACCGGGGTGCATGGGAAGCTATCTGGCGTCGGTCGACGCGATCGACAACACGTTCTTCCGCCGCGGCGTGGTCGTCGCCGTCCTCTATGCCGTCGTGGACGCCCTCATCCTCTTCTTCGGATCGCCGTTCGTCCCGTTCCGCCTGATCGGGGTCGTCGCGGCCTACTACGCGATCCAGGACACGATGTTGCTCCGGGAGGCCGGGATCGACTGGGGCTTGTCCCGCTATCTCGTGTTCGCGTTCGTCGGTGCCGGGGGATTCCTCGGCTACGCCTTCTATGCCTACCGGCGGGCGGTGCACCTCTCGAACGCCGAGGTGGGCGAGGCTGAGCAGGGGGAGGCCGCGTCATGACGAGGTCCGGACCTCGATGAGTGGCTCGCCGGTCCCCAGGAGGTGGGTGAGTGCGACCCGGTCGGCCCGGCCCCGTTCGAGCACCAGGTCGGCGATCTCCCGGGCGACCGCCCGGTCCGCGACGTCATCGACCTTGTTCAGGACCGGCAGGTACTCGGCGGAGTCAGGGACGCCCTTCTCGGTGCCCGCCGGGCTCGAGAGCACAGTGGCCACGTCCTCGACGCCGATTTCCGCCCCCGGTTCCAGGCCGGTTAGCTCGGCGACCCGCCCGATGCGGTGAACCCACGACTCCGAGAGGGGTTCGCCGACCGCCTGGACGCTCGCCAGCCCCAGCACCCGGTCTGCGCTCCCGGGGATCCGGGGTTCGTCCTCGCCGGGGGCCTTGAGGTCCCGGTTCCTGGCCCCGTCGGCCTTCACGAGCACGGCCTGAGGGACTGAACTCGAGGCGATCCCCTCGACGACCGCCGGATCGTAGCCCAGATACCGGTTCTCCTCGTGCGCCGGAACCAGCCCGACCGGCCACTCCTCGACGGTCTCGAGGGTCGTGGCGGGGTCGGCGGTCCGATGGAGTTCGGCGACGTGGTCATCGAAGGGAGGGATGCGGACCGTCGTCGTGATCACGGCCCGATCGAGTGCGGCCGCGGCCGCGTAGATCGAACTCTTCTTCCCGCCCGCCCCCACGACGGCGGTCAGCCCGGTGTCCAGTCCGAGGGCCCGCACGAAATCCATGTGCCCGGTATCGGAGCCGCGAGTATAAGTCACTCGACGGAGATCAGGCTCCCGACGGACTCCCCCTCCATCACCGTCGAACCGCGGTTGAGCGAGAGGAGAATTCCCGGCTGATCGGCGTCGATCGTCTGACGGGATTCGTAGCTGGTGGGATCGAAGACCTCGCCGATCTCCTGGCCCGCCTCGATGCGGTCGCCCACCGACACGTCCGCCGACCGAAAGAGACCGGACTCCCCGGTGAAAATCGGGGTTTTCTCGGTACCCACGGTCACGGGGGCCACCGGTTCCTCGACGGTGCCCGGACGGAGCCCACACTCGGTCAGCACGTTCTCGATGCCGGCCACCCCTCGGTCGACGGAGGACTCGACGATCTCCCGGCTGTGGGCCAACTCCGGAGTGATGGCCGGTATCCCGGCCGCGGCGGCTATCTCCCGGAGTTTGCCCTGTCCGCCGTTCGCGGGATCGACCGGGCTCCCCTCGGCGAGGATGAGATCGACACCGAACGTCCGAGCCAGGTCCCGCGACCGGTCGTCCTCCGGGGTGAAGCGCGTGTGCGAACGCATGTAGGGCCCGCCCGTGTGCAGATCCACGATCACGTCCGCGTCGGCGGCCAGCGCCCAGAGGCTATCGACCAGCCGCTCCATCAGCGTGCCCTCGGGGTCTCCGGGCCAGAGCCGGTTCATGTTCGAGTTGACCGCATCCAGCCGGCTCGGGGCCATGTAATCCCGATGATCGAACGCGAGCGGGTTGGCGACGGGAACCGCGAGCACCTCCCCGGCGAGGTCGGCATCGAGCAGTCGGTCGTGGAGACGACGGAGCACGGCTGCGCCGTTCACCTCGCCGCCGTGTTGCAGCGCCTGGAGGTAGACGGTCGGCCCCGAGGAGTTCCCCCGATAGCGGTGGAGTCGGGTCTCTACCGTTCGGCCGGACGGGAGGCGAGCCAGCGACACCGATTCGTCCGTGTGGGTCGGGTCGGTCATCGTCTATGCTCGCCACGCGACCGGCATGAGCGTTCATATTGTCGAGTCCGAAAGCACGAAAACAGGCCAAAATGACTTCATTCCCTGCCCATTTGTACCGGGACCATCTACCACGGCACACATGTCCGAGGAGTCGCGGGTCACATTCTATCCGTGGAAGAAAACGGCCGACGTCGAACCGGACACCACGCTGCTCGACGCGGCCGCGGACGCCGGGGTGAGCATCGAGGCGCTCTGTGCCGGCAATGGCCGGTGTGGGACCTGCAAGGCCATCGTCGACGACGACGCGCCCCTCTCATCGATCACGACCGCCGAGGAGCAGACCCTCTCCCCCGAGCAGTTGGAGGAGGGCTATCGGTTGACCTGCCGGGCGACGGTGACCGGATCGGGGGAGGTTTCCGTGACGGTGCCGCCCGATTCCCAGAAGGCCGGGGGGATCGTCCTCACGGAGGGCCGGGAACTCGAGTTCGCCATCGATCCGCCGGTGAAGAAATACCACGTCGACATGCCGGTGCCCACCCTCTCGAACAACGTCGCGGACTTCGAGCGGATGAGCGAGGCGATCGAGGGGACCTACGATCTGGAGATCGAGGACATCGACTACGAGCTCCAGCGGGAACTCCCGAACCTGATGCGGGAGGAAGAACGTGACGGGCGCCTCGAGGCCACGGCCACGGTCTATGACGAACGGGAGATCATCGACGTCGAGCCGGGCCTCTCCGAGACCGCCTACGGGCTGGCCATCGACGTCGGCACGACCACGGTCGCGACCTACCTGGTGAACCTCAAGACCGGCGAGACCGAGGCGATCAGCTCCACGCTCAACCCACAGTCCAAACAGGGCGGGGACATCATGACCCGGATGCGGTACACCCGCCGGAACGAGACGGGCCGTGAGGAGCTCAAGACCGAAATCCGCGAGGGTATCAACGAGACCATCGAGGAGGTCACCGCGGAGGCCGGCGTCGACCGCGAGGACATCTACGAGAGCGTCTTCGTGGGCAACACCGCGATGCACCATCTCTTTTTGGGCATCGATCCGGCCTACGTCGCCGGCTCGCCCTACGTGGCCGCCCGGGAGGCCCCCATCGCGGTCAAGGCCCGGGAGCTCGGGATCGACATCAACGAGTCGGGCTACGTCTACTGGCTGCCGGTCAGCGGTGGCTGGGTCGGCCCGGACAAGGTTTCGGTGCTCCTGGTGGCCGGCCACTACAGGGAGGACCCGACAACGGTCTGTATCGACATCGGGACCAACGGCGAGATCTCGGTCGGGAACGCCGAGAAGATGCTCGTGACCTCCGCCCCCGCGGGCCCGGCCCTCGAAGGGGCCGAACTCCGGTACGGGGTCCGGGCCCAGGCCGGGGCGATCGAGACGCTGCGGATCGATCCCGACACGCTCGACCCGACCTACGAGACCATCGAGGACGAACCGCCAAACGGCATCACCGGCTCGGGCGTGATCGACGCGCTCGCACAGCTATTCGAGGTCGGCCTCGTCGACCAGCGGGGGAAGTTCCGGGACGCCGTGCTCGATCACGAGCGGGTCCGGGAGAACGACGACGGCGAACTGGAGTACGTCGTGGTCGAGAAAGAGGACGCGGCCCTCGCCGAGGACATCGTTCTCACGCAGAACGACATCCGGTCAGTGCAAATGGCCAAGGCCGCGATACAGGCCGGTTCGCGGGTCCTGATGGACGAACTGGACATCGATAACCCCGACCGCGTGCTGATGGCCGGGGCCTTCGGGAACTACATCGATAAGCACTCCGCGATGACCATCGGGCTGTATCCCGACATCGATCCCGACGACGTGGTCTCGCTCGGGAACGCGGCCGGCGTGGGCGCGAAACTCGCGCTCCTCGACACGGAGCGCCGCGAGGAGGCCGAACGCATCGTCGAGGAGGTGGAGTACTTCGAGATCGCCGGGACCGACGTCTTCCAGAAGAACTTCATGGAGTCGATGTACCTCCCCCACCAGGACTTCGATCTCTACCCCCACGTCAAGGAACGAGTCATGCGGCGTCGCGAACTCGAAGCGGCCCGCCTCGAGGAGGGGGCCGAGTCGGAAGACTAGGCGCGGCGGTTCCTGCGGTCGAAACGAAACGCCGATCGGTCGATTTACCGGAAGATCTTGAACAGCGGGTGGTCGGTGTCGGCGCGGCGCCCTTCGCCCATCTGGGCCCCGTAGGCGACGTAGGCGTCGGCGGTCGAGATGACCTCGTACATCTCGGCGGCACCGTGAACGGGGCCGTAGATGTTGAAGTCGGCGCCCATGATCTCGATGACCGAGTTGGCGACGGCCTGCCGGATCTGGCGGGAGTTCTCCACGAGCGGGTCGTTCATCTCCCACTGGATGACCTCGTTGTGCGGGGCACAGCCCATCGGAATGCCGTACTCGTTTTTGAGTTCGTGGATGATCTTCGCGACGTAGCCCGAGTCCGGAATGTCGATGATGCCCGGGTCGACGATCGGCTGGTCGATGCCGGCCTCCTCGGCGACCTCCAGGTTCTCATCGAGGGCGTTCCGGCGGCCGTCGATGGACATGTCGGTCGTGTCGATCGAGAGGAGGACCGCGGAGTTGATGCCGGACTCCTGGATGGCCTCGATCTCCTCGTCGACTTGCTTCGTGGAGGATTCGATGGAGTTGTAGACGATCTGATCCTCGATGCCGATCTCGCCCGCGAACCTCGCGGCCTCGGAGCGGATCGAGGGGGTCGGACCGTCCATGAAGATCGGCGCGTCGGTCTCATCGGCCATGAACTCGATGTGCTTTTTCAGGGCCTCGGGGGAGTCACCGATCGTATCGAAGGCGGCAGGATTACCCGTCCGCTCCGAGTACTCCTCGACCTCGTTGATCGCTTCCTTGGCCGCTTCCTCGTCGAACTCGCCCGTCTCCGGGTCCTCCTGGACGGGATCGCCCTTGTAGAAGATGCTGCCGACCATCAGGGTGGGCGTCTCGCCGGGCTGCCCGCCCATCTTCGTGCCGTTGATATCATAGACCTCTTGCTCGGCCTCGAACGTGAACATCAATTACAGTTCTACCATCGGGAAAGTTAATTCTTCCCTTGTTCGACGGGGTACACGCCCTCTATCTGCAATTTTTACCGGATGACTGGCCGCGTGTGCGGCGCTCTCGATCGTTGCAGCGGATTCCACGGCGATGTGGGGGGGATGACCCGTGGTCCACGGCGATGTGGGGAGGGGATGATCCGTGGTATCGGTTCGGCCTCGAACCGCTGACCCGGTCACAGATACCCCTTTCGCCACTCTTCGGTGTCGGCGGCCTGGTTGAAGGTGTAGAGGTGGACGGCCTCGATGCCGTAGTCCCTCTCGTAGTATCGGCCGATCCCCTCGATGAAGTCATCCGGGGTGAACTGGCCCCGCGAGCCGAGGAACTGTTTGAGGAAGTCGAGGACGCCGGTGGTCTTCCGGAGGTAGGAGAGCGAGTCGCCCACCCCGATCTTCCGGGAGATCTTGAGCAGCCGCTGATACTTCATGACCCCGGGGACGCCGACGACGACCGGGAGGTCCACGCCGTCGGCCCGAATGTCCTCGATCCAGCTCGCGACCGCCTCCGGATCGAAGGTCATCTGCGTGACGACGTAGTCGGCGTAGGGCGCTTTCTTCGTGAGGTGCTCCCGAAGCGTATCGTCCTCGATGAACTGGTGGCCCTCCGGATAGCCGGTGATCCCGACCCGGTCGAACTCGTACTCCATGTCCGCCAGCGTCGAGAGCAGCGCGTACGCGGAGTCAAAGGGGCCCTCGGGCTCCTCGTTGTCCCCGCCGGGGACGAAGATGTCGGATATCCCCGCCTCGCGGAGCCGCTCGGCGATCTCTTCGAGATGGTCCTCGCTTCGAACGCCGCGAGCGGCGACGTGTGTCGAGACCTCGAATCCGCGCTCGGCGAGTTCGATCGAGTGCTCGACCGTCTCCTCGAGGCCCTTCTCGGGGGACGCGGTGAGCGCAACCGTCGCCCCGTCGGGAAGCACTGCTGCCTCCTCGTACAGCCCATCGAAGGGGAGGAGTTCGTAGTGGGGGTCCGTCAGGAGTTCACGGACGCCATTCTGTGACATGTGCGCATCGATAGTCCCCTGTCGGATTTCACTCTTTGCTCTGCCGAAGTTTAGGGGGGATTCATCAGGATCCGACGAGCCGTTCTAGAAAACCTCAAGGTGCCGACCACGGAATACTGAAAGTGGAGACTATGACCTACATTATCGACGGCAACGAACTCGCGGATTCGATCCGTGCGGACCTCGAGGACAGCGTCGAGACCCTCGACGACGACGGCGTGACCCCCGGTCTCGCGACGGTACTGATGAGCGAGGACCCGGCCAGCGAGACCTACGTCTCGATGAAACAGGAGGCCTGTGAGGAGATCGGCATGGAGAGTTACCACGTCGAGATCGACCCCGAGGCCCCCGCGGAGGAGCTCTATGACACCATCGAGGACCTGAACGAAAACCCCGACGTCCACGGGATCCTCGTGCAGCTCCCGGTCCCGGATCACGTCGACGAGGAGCGGGTCCTCTCCGAGATCGACCCCCTGAAGGACGTCGACGGCTTCCACCCGGAGAACGTCGGTCGGATGGTCTCGGGTAACGCCCGATTCAAGCCCTGTACGCCCCACGGCGTCATCAAGATGATCGAGGACGCCGGCGTCGACACCGAGGGCAAAGACGTCACCGTCGTCGGCCGGTCGAACATCGTCGGCAAGCCGGTCGCGAACCTGCTCATGCAGAAGACCGAGTACGGCAACGCGACGGTCACGGTCTGTCACTCCCGGACACAGGACCTGGCGGAGAAGACCAGGAACGCGGACATCGTCATCGCCGCCGCCGGCGTCCCCGAGATGATCGACGGCTCGATGCTCTCGGAGGGACAGACGGTCATCGACGTCGGGACCAACCGCGTCGACGGCGATCTCGTCGGCGACGTCGAGTTCGAGTCCGCAAAGGAGGTCGTGGACGCCATCAGCCCCGTCCCGGGCGGCGTGGGCCCGATGACGATCACGATGCTCCTCTACAACACGGTCAAGGCCGCGGGCCTCCAGCACGACATCGACGTCGAACTGCCATAGACCGGCTCATCCTCCCCGACCCGTTCGTTCGATCGTTCTCGGGCGTTGAGAGGGCGACAGTTCCCGGCGGCGACCGGAACGAAAAATCGATCGGGATCGCGGCGTTACGTCTCGGCTTCGATGGCGTCGATCAGTTCGGGAACGACCTCGTGGAGGTCGCCGACGATGGCGTAATCGCCCTTGTACATGATCGCCGCCTCGGGATCGGTGTTGATCGCGAGGACGTTCTCGGCCCCCTTGGCACCGACCCAGTGCTGGACGGCACCGCTGATGCCACAGGCGATGTAGAGGTCGGCCGAGATCTTCTGCCCGGTCTGCCCGATCTGGTCGCTGTGCGGTCGCCATCCCTCGTCGACGGCGATCCGGGACGCGCCGACGGTCGCGTTGTCGAACAGGTCGGCCAACGCTTCGAGCTTCTCGAATTCCTCCTCGCCACCGACGCCGCGGCCACCCCCGACCACGACCCGGGCCTCCGGAAGCGGGACCCCCTCGACGTCGGCCTCCTCGAAGCGATCGACCTTCACCTCCCAGGCGCCCTCGCTGAGTTCGGGCTCGAGGGTCTCGACGGCGGCCTCGCCGTCGCCGACGGTCTCGATCGGGAATTCGTGATCCGGCGTGGTGAACAGTTTCGTCTCGCCCGCCATCGTGGCGTGCTCGATGAGGCTGCCGCCCCACCGGTGGCGCTCGATCTCGAAGGTATCGCCGTCCGCCTCGATGTCGATGGTGTTTGCGGCCATCGGGAGATCGCGCTTGGCCCCGAGGTGGGCGAGGACCTCGTTGGCGGTGTCCGTGCCGCCGCCGAGGACGCCGGCCGGGTCGAGATCCTCACAGAGCGCCCCGAGTGCCTCGGCGCGGGCCTCCGGCGCGTAGGTCTCCGCCAGGTCGCCCGTGCAGACGAAGGCGGTGTCGACGCCGTACTCGCCGAGGTCAGCGGCCAGCTCCTCGCCCCCGAACATCGCGGCGTTCAGCTCCTCCCCGACCTGCTCGGCCAGGTCGCGGGCGAGCGTGAGCGTCTCCAGGGAGGTCTCCTCGTGGTCCCCGTCGGCGTGCTCGATGAGTGTCAGCACCATGTTAGAGCACCTCCAGTTCCTTCATGACCTCGACCGCTTCCTCTGCGGCCTCCGGCCCCTCGCCGAGGACCTCGGCCTCGGAGTCCTCCCGCTCGGGGGTCTCGAGTTCGACTATCTGCAGGCGGTCCTCGACCTCGATCGGATCGACGGTCTTGATCTCCTGCTTTTTGGCCTGCATCCGGCTCCGCATCGAGGGGTAACGCGGCGTGTTCAGGCCCTCCTTCACGGTGACGACGACCGGCGTGTCGACCTCGAAGACCTCCGAACCGCCGGGGACGTCGCGTTTGACGACGGCGGTGTCACCGTCGAGTTCGAACTGCTTCGCGCCGGTGACGACGGGGAGGTCGAGCTCGTGGGCCACGCGAATGCCGACCTGATAGTTCGCGTTGTCACCCGACTCGTTGCCGAAAAAGAGGAGGTCGAAGTCCCGGAGGTCGTTCTCGATGGCGTCGGCGATGGCCGCCGCCGTGGACTCCGGGCCCCAGTCACCGCCCTCCGTCTCCAGGAGGACCCCCTCATCGGCACCGCGTCCGATTCCTTCGTATAGCTGATCTTCCGTGTCCTCGGGGCCGAGACTGAGGACGGTGGACGTGCCGCCTTCCTCCTCGACGACCTGGACGGCCTCTTCGATGGCACACTCCTCGTGGGGCCCCATCGTGTACCCCACGGCGGAGGCGTCCACCGACTGCTTGTCCTCCGTCAGTACGATCTCTGCCCCGGTGTCCGCGACGCGTTTGATGCACGCTAGTGTTTCCATAGTTTTATGAGTATGTTAGATGACCGGTGGGTCGGCTCAAAGCGCCCGTGGGGGGCGCCCGAAACTGACCGGTCGCAGTCCCGTTAGCTCAGGATGCGCTCGTTGCTCGGATCGAACAGCGGCTTGCTGCCGACGCGAGCGATCTCGACGGGATAGTCCTGATCGAAGTACTCGATCTGGAGCTCTTTGCCCTCCTCGGCGACGTCCGTCGGGATGTAGGCCATGAGAAGGTGCTCGCCGACCGAGGGGCCCGTGGCGGCACTCGTGGTGTAGGAGCGACGGCCCTCCTCGTCGATCAGCACGTTGCCATCGAGGTCCTTGACCGGTTCGCCGCCGAGCGGGTAGCGCTCCTGGCCACCGTTCGGGGCGTGGTCGGTCACGGTCAGGGTGCAGAGCTTCGCGGCGGGTTCGCTCTCGATGGCCTCAACGTAGGCGTCCTTGCCGATGAAGTCGGCGTCCTTGACGCCGTGGAAGTCCAGTCCGGCCTCGACGGGGTTGTAGTCGGCATCGAGTTCGGCGCCGAGCAGGCGGTAGCCCTTCTCCATGCGGCCGGTGGATCCATAGACGCCGGTCCCGACCGGACGGAGGTCGTACTCCTGGCCGGCCTCGTAGATGGTGTCCCACAGGCGTCCGGTCTGCTCCATCGGGGCGTAGATCTCCCAGCCGAGTTCGCCGACGTAGGAGAGGCGCATCGCGAGGGCCTCGACGTCGCCGATGTGGACCTCCTGGGCCGTGTAGGCCGGGAAGGCCTCGTCGGACATGTCCTCCTCGGTGACCTCCTGCATGACCTTCCGGGCGTTCGGACCCCAGACACCCATCGTGCCCAGCGCGGAGCTCTTGCTTACGAGTTCGACCTCCATGTCCTCCTCCATGTGCTGGCGGATCCACTGCTTGTCGTGGCCCGCGTCGCCGCCGCCGGTGATGAACCGGAAGCGGTCCTCGCCGAGACGCACGACGGTGAGATCGGCACGGAAGCCGGCGTTCTCGTCCAGGACCGGCGTGTAGACGAGGTCGCCGACGTCGACGTCCATGCGGCCGACGGTGATCTTCTGGGCCATCTCCAGGGCGTCGGGGCCCTGCAGCTCGTAGATGCCAAAGCCCATGTCCCCGAGCAGGCCGACGTTGTCCCGCATGTGCAGGTGCTCGGCCAGGATGATCGGTGACCACCAGCGCCGGTCCCACTCGTTGGGACGCTGGAACTCGCTGATCGTCTTCTGGTACTTCTGGAGGAGGTCCGCGTTCTCCCGGAACCAGCGCGGCCGTTCCCAGCCGGCGGACTCCCAGAACTCGGCGTCGTGCTCCTCCAGGCGGTCGTGGAAGCCCGTCTGCCGGAGCGGACGGGCGCTCTGCCACTGCTCTTTGGGATGGATCGTGCCGTAGATCTTGCGGAAGCCCTCCTTGGAGCGCTCCTCGACGTACCGCTCGGCCCGTCCGTATTCGTCATAGCGGGCGATGTTGATGCCCTCGAGGTCGGTATCGATGGCCCCGTACCCCTCGGTCATCCACTTGGCGACGTTCTTGGCGATGGCAGGGGCCTCCTTGATCCAGATGGCGGCCACGGACCACAGGTTGTCGAGGTCCCTGACCGGTCCGACGACGGGACCGCCGTCGGCAGTCATCGAGAGGAGCCCGTCGATCGAGTGCCGGATGCCCGCGTCGGGGTCGTCGAGGATCTCCGGCATGATCTCGAGGGCGTGTTTCATGGACTCCTCGAAGGCCTCGTCGGTGAGCGGCGGCTGGGTCGGGGAGAGCGGCGCCTCGTCGATGGACGGGATGTCCTCCACGTCCCACAGGATCGGCCGGTGCTCGTAGGAGCCGACCTCCATCTCGCTGCCGTGCTGGCGCTCGTACATCCGGTTGTCCATGTCCCGGACGATCGGGTCCTCGATGCCCTCGATGTCGCGCTCCTCGAACTGCTCGATGGGGCCGACGGTGATCATCTGGTGGACGGCCGGGGTGAGCGGGATGCGGGTTCCGGCCATCTCGGCCAGTTTGGGACTCCAGATCCCGGCGGCGATGACGAGGGTGTCCTCGACCTCGACGTCACCGCGGTCGGTCTCGATCCCGGTGACGTCCCTGCCGTCGGTGAAGATGTCCGTGACCTCGGTGTTCGGGGAGACGGTGAGTGCGCCCATGTCCTTGGCGCGCTCGCGGCAGATCTCGCCGAACTGGAGGGAGTCACACACGCCGGCGTCCGGCGCGTACATGGCGCCCTTGATGATGTCCTCGTTGATGTACGGGACGAGCTCCTTGACCTCCTCGGCGTCGATGAGTTTCGCGTTCGCGCCGTAGCATTTCGCGGACTGGACCCGCCGCTTGTTCTCTTCCATCTGCTCGTCGGATCGAGCGACCTCGAGCCCGCCGGCCTTCGTGAAGACTCCGGCCTCCTTGTACTGCTCGATGGAGTCCTTGGTCAGCTCGGTCATCTCCTTCGAGTGCTCGACCGGCATCAGGAAGTTCGACGCGTGGCCCGTCGATCCGCCCGGGTCGGGAAGCGGGCCCTTATCGACGAGGAGGATGTCCTCGACCCCCTGGTCTGCGAGATGATATGCGAGACTGTTCCCCACGATGCCGGCACCGATGATTACGGTCCCGGCGCTGTCTGGTAGGGTGTTCGAACTCATGTGTTGTCGTTGGGTGTGTCCACGTTCGTCCCGCGCATCGACAGGATGTGAACCAGCCCCACGTCACCGTTCATAGCCGGTTTGGCACATATAACTAACGAAGTCAATGAAAAACCATGCACAAAACGTTACAGCCATCAAATAGCGGTCGGAAGTTTCTATTATAGAAAATCGGAAGATAGCAACGGGGTAAAATCGGCGATTTGCAGGAGCACCCATCCGATCTGGAGTCGAAGGTCCGCTCAGGGACATCAGTTCACCCCACGAAAATGGCCCACGACGATCCAAAATATAAAAAAGAATATGTATCGTGCCGCATAAAGGGGGACTGCCAGAAACGGAGGGACGAACACAACCGTCCCGACAGGTCGCGGGACTAGCCGAAACCGGTGGGTTTCTCAAGGCGAATCCGTTAGAACAGGGCGTGACCTCCGAGACTGGGCCACCGCGGCGGCGATCGATCCTCCGGGTGGACCTCACGGCGGGAACGGCAACCCGGGAGCCGATCCCCGAGCAGTGGCTTCGCCGGTACGTCGGGGGAAAGGGGCTGGGCGCGCGCTACCTGTACGAGGTGACCGAGCCCGGGGTCGATCCCCTCTCGCCGGCAAACGCCCTGCTGTTCATGGTCGGACCCGTCACGGGGCTGCTCCCCGGCGAGCCGCGATACGCGGCCATCACCAAGTCCCCGCTCACCGGCACCTTCCTCGACTCCTACAGCGGCGGTGACTTCGCCGCCCGGTTGGCCGGCAGCCTCGCGGACACGATGGGGATCGTGGTGACCGGTCGGGCCGACGAGCCGGTCTCCCTGGTCGTCTCGGACGGCGAGGTCTCGATCGAACCGGCATCGACCTGGGGCGCGGACGTCGAGTCGGCCTGCGAGGCCGTCCCCGAGGCCGCCGTCGCCTGTGTCGGCCCGGCCGGGGAGAACGAGGTGGTCTACGCGACCATCGCCTCGGACGGCGGTGACCACCACGCCGGACGCGGGGGGGCCGGGGCCGTGATGGGGTCGAAGCGGCTCAAGGCCGTGGTGGCGACCGGCGACCCACCGAGCGATCTGTCGGAACTCCGAGCCGAGTACGAGGCGAAGTTCGGCGAGGGGTCGACGGACGAGTGGCACCGGACGAGCGAGACCGTCGAGACCGTGGACTTCGCGGACGAGGTCGGGGCGCTCTCGACTCGCGGCTGGCAGGAGAGCACCTTCGAGGGGACCGAGGACATCGGCATCGAGGCCGTCGAGGAGAGCGAGTACGAACGCGAACGCGAGGGGGACCCCATCCCCGGCGGATTCACCGTCACAGTCGGCGAGGCCGAGAGCACCCCCCGGGGCGGCACGCAGATGACCCTCGGGGCCGGTCTGGGTATCGATGACTTCGAGGCCGTGACCACGCTCGGACTGGCGTGTGACCGGCTCGGGGTGGACATCATCGGCGTCGGCAACGCCATCGCCTGGGCGATCCGGGCCGCCGAGGAGGGACTGATCGAATATGCCGGGGACTTCGGTGAACTCGACCCCGCCCTGGACCTCGTCGAGGCGATTGCCACCCGGCAGACCGAACTGGGGGACGCCCTGGCCGAGGGCATCGATCACGCCGCGGCGTACTACGGCGGCGAGACCCTGATCCCGACGGTGAAGGGCATGGAACTGCCCTCCTACGACCCGCGACGGGCGCCGAGCATGGCCCTCGCGTACGCGACGAGTGATCGGGGCGCCTGTCACCGGCGGGCCCGCCCCATCGAGACGGCGGTGTTCGAGCCCGACCTCGACGAGCCGACCAGACGCGCACGCGAGGTGATCGCCGAACAGGACTTCCGATCGCTGCTCTGGAGCCTCATCGCCGATGACTTCACCGAGACGCTCTACGCGGGGGATTTCGGGGCCGAATGGCTCGAGGCCGTGGGCCTGGAGTTCTCCACGGCGGAACTCCAGCGCGCCGGGACGCGCATCTGGACCCTGACACGCCTGTTCAACGTGCGGGAGGGGTTCGACCGGGCGGACGATAGGCTCCCGCCGTCCCTCGAGGAACCCATCGCCGATGGACCGGGAGCCGGCGACGCGATCTCCCAGTCGGAGTTCGAGGCCATGCGAGGGGCCTACTACGCCGAGCGGGGGTGGGACGAGCGGGGAGTGCCAAAATCGGACACACTCGAAGCGCTCGACCTCGACGAGATCGACGCGCCGACGGCCGTTCGGTGACTTCGGCCCCCAATTGGTTCTGAACTGCTGGTCCCGGTCCAGCCCCGGTCGGACATCCCCGCGAGTTCGCCGGCTGGATGCCAGCGTGCAACACGTCACTGATGCCAGGTGCAACCACGTCAGTGGGGCTCTCGGGCCGGACAGCGGTGGTGATGGACTTTCGCGCCGATATAACCCAAACAGAGTTTTCCTAATGAAATCCAAATTTACAAATTTATTTGTTCTAATTACTATTTATTTTTATATCCGGAATGTACGGTTGAACGGGGCTGATACGCCCCGTTCGTCTTTATCGAAAACCATCAAATCCGGGACGAGTTGGCTCGATTTTCACAACCTTTATTCGTTCTTCCCGGAGCTATGTAGGTAGGGATTCGCATGACAGAAGATGACGACCTCGATCCGATCATCGAGGACATTCAACAGGCGATCATCGACCTCGAGGAAGACAAGACCGCGGAGCTCACCCAGGAGGCCATCGACAAGGGCATCAGTCCGCTCGTCATCCTCCAGGAGGGCCTGACCGAGGGGGTCCGAACCGTCGGGGACAAGTTCGGTCGCGGGGAGGTCTTCCTGCCCGAGCTCGCGATGTCCGCGGACTGCATGAAAGCCGGGGTCGAACTCGTCGAACCGCTGCTCGACGAAATGGACCTGGCCGACGAGGACACGGCCGGGAAGGTCGTCATCGGGACCGTCGACGAGGACATTCACAACATCGGGAAGAACATCCTGGTCACGATGCTGAAGGCAAACGGTTTCGACGTCGTGGACCTCGGGGTAGAGATCCCCAACGAGGACTTCCTCGAGGCAGTCGAAGAGGAGGACCCGGATATTTTGGGTATGTCGGCGCTGATGACCATGACGATGGACCACCAGGAGGAGGTCATCGACCTGCTCGAGGAGGAAGGGGTCCGCGACGAGGTCAAGGTCATGGTCGGGGGCGCGCCGACCTCCGAGGAGTGGCGCGACGAGATCGGTGCGGACGGCTACGCCGACAACGCCGACGCGGCGGTCCAGACGGCGATCGACCTGCTCGAGTGAGGGCCACGCGTTTTCCGTCCGTTTCCTGTCAGTGGCAAAACTTGCCGAAGCGACGGACAATTCCGGAGATCCGTTCGGTAATGACAAACGAAGAATGAATAATTTCTTTACCCTCCATTCATACCGTTGGTGTGTATCGTACCCGCGACCAACGACTGGGTGACGATATCACACATATGAGTACAGAGAACAAGGGAGCCCTCAAAGAGTTCACCGACGAACTCGACTGGACCGTGTATAGCATCGGCCTCGGAGTATCGATCCTCGCAATCATCACGCTGTTGCTCGCTCCGAAGGCGTCGAGGCGATTCATCAACGCCACGTTCAACTGGATGACGTCTACCCTCGGGTGGGCCTACCTGCTGGTGGGCTTTTTCCTCGTCATATTCGGGCTGTTCCTGCTTTTGGGCCCGTGGGGGAACATCCGTATCGGCAAACCCGACGAGGAGCCAGCACACACCTACAAGTCCTACTTCGCGATGCTCTACTCCGCGGGCATCGCGGCGGGCATCGTGTTCTGGGGTCCCGCAGAGGCCATCTCCCACTACACGCTCTGGGTCCCACCGGCCAACAGCCCATTCGGCGGGGAATACGCCGGCGGCACGCCACGAGCGGCCGTGGACGCAGTCGCGTACACGTTCTTCCACTGGGGGATCTCCGCGTGGTCGTTCTACGTGCTGCTGGCAATTCCGATCGCCTTCTTCGCCTACCGGTACGACGCGCCGCTGCGCATCTCGACGGTACTCGCGCCGTTCCTCGGCACCGATAACCTCGATGGCTGGCTGCCGAAGCTCATCGACATCATGGGCGTGTTCGCGACCATCGGCGGGATCGCGACCTCGCTTGGCTTCGTCGGCGGCCAGTTCCTCGGCGGATTGAGCTATATCTTCGGCCTTCAGCCGACCGATATGCTCACCGTTCTGATGATTACGGGTCTGACGGTCTTCTTCACCGTCTCGGCCGCGCTCGGCGTGGAGAAGGGCATCAAACGGGTTTCGAACTTCAACATGATGGTGTTCTTCTTCCTGATGGCTGTGGCCTTCATCTTCGGCCCGACGGGCTACATCCTCGATATCGGTACCGACGCACTCGGCCAGTACATCGGTAACTTCGCCGAAATCAGCACGTGGGTGAACTCCGCCGGGCTCAAACCCGCCTCGTTCCCGGCCGCCTGGACCGTGTTCTACTGGGCCTGGTGGTTCGCGTGGGCCCCGTTCGTCGGCCTGTTCATCGCCCGCATTTCGCGTGGCCGGACGGTCCGACAGATGGTCGGCACTGGCGTGATCGCCTCCACCGGCGCGACCATCCCGTGGTTCGCCGCACTCGGTGGCTCCGCCATCTGGATGGAGGCGCACGAGATCGCCCCGATCGTCGAGACCTACAACAAACTCGGATACGACGGACTGGGTTACCCCCTGTTCCAGGAGATGCTTCCAGGAGTGCTGGGGCTGTTCCTCATGCTCACGTTCCTGGTGCTCGTGACGACCTTCTTCGTCACGTCCGCCGACTCCTCGACACTCGCGCTGGGCATGCTCACCACGGGCGGAAAGGAGGACCCCTCGACCATCAACCGCACCATCTGGGGCATCACGATGGGTGCACTCGCGTCGCTGCTGATGGTCTTCGGCGGCGGGAACGCGTTGCAGACCGCCTCCGTGCTCACGGGTGGCCCGTTCGCGATCGTCCTGCTGATCGCCGTCTGGGCGACGATCCGGACCTTCCGCCAGGTCGAACCGGTGTTCCTCACGGAGAAAGAACACGACCGGAAGGAGCGCCAGATCGACCCGAGCGAAGGGATCTCCCCGGACGACGACTGACCGCAGCGCGCTTTTTCTTTTGCGAAACGGGGTGACTACTCCGGCGAGCCGGTCGCGCCAGCAGTCCTGACCGCCGCCAGGTTCTCCGCCACGTCGTGGACTCGAAGCGCCGCGGCCCCCCGCTCCGCGGCCATCGCCGAGGCCGCGACGGTCGGCAGCAGTCGCTCGCCGTCCGCGTAGCCGATGTCCGCGAAGAGGGACTTATGGGAGTGAGCGAAAAGCACCGGATAGCCAAGGCCCGTGAGCTCGTGGAGGCGGTCCAGGAGTTCGAAGTTCTCCGCCGCCGTCTTGCCAAAGCCGATGCCCGGATCGAGGACGATCTGCTCCTCGTCGATCCCGGATTTCCGGGCCAGGAGCACCCGTTCGTGGAGCTCCTCGATCACGTCCCCGAGGACGTCGTCGTAGGGGACCTCGGCGTCGGGCTGGACGGGCGTGTTGATGCTGTGCATCAGTATCACCGGGACGTCGTGTTCGGCGACGACCTCGCGCAGGGCGGGGTCCGCCAGCCCGTCCTGGTCGTTGATGATGTCGGCCCCGGCCTCGATGGCCGCCTCGGCGACCGCGGCCTTCCGGGTGTCCACCGAGACGGCGGCATCGAGATCACGGAGGGCCTCGATCACGGGCACGATGCGGTCGATCTCCGCCTGGACCGCGACCGGATCCGCGCCGGGTCGGGTGCTCTCCCCGCCCACGTCGAGGACGTCCGCGCCCGCCTCGACCAGTCGCTCGGCCCGCTCGACCGCCTCGGGAACGGCGTTGTACTCTCCCCCGTCGTGGAAGGAGTCCGGCGTGACGTTGATGATACCCATCAGGGCCGGCGTGTGTTCCTGGTCGACACCGGGCAACTCACGCGGGGTCGGTCCGAGGGCCCGCTCGACGTCCGCGGGCAGGGTCGGACAGCAGTCCCGACCGTCCAGACTGTCGAACAGCGCCTCGAACTCCGCCCGCGTTCCCGAGAGGATCACGTCGACGAACCGGGCCTGCTCGATGAGGTCCGAGATCTCACACTCCCCGCCCGCCCGGAGCATCTCGGTCTGCACCGTCCGGGCGGCGGCCCGGGGCAGACGGGTCCGGACCGACGCGAACCGCCGATCCCCCTCCGGGATCGGTCGCTGGGCCCGGTCGAGCTCGGCCACCGGCTCGGTGCCATCGGCCTCGCCCGCGAGTTTGGCGTCCACCGGGATCACGGTGCGGCTCCAGCGCTGTCGGGCCGCCGCGACGGTGTAGAGCGAGCCGGTGACCACGACCGCGTCCCCGGGATCGGCCCGCCCGATCGCCCGGTCGACGCTCTCCAGCACGGAGCCGACAGCCTCGACGGCCCCGATGCCCGCGGCCTCCCAGACCCTCGCGAGCACGTGCTCGTCCTCGGCCCGCTTCTTGTCGGGACTGCAGGTGTAGACCTGGTCCGGCCGGGGGAGCGCGTCGATCATCCCCCCGAAGTCCTTGTCGTGCATGGTCCCAAAGACCAGATGGAGGTCCTCGTACTCGAGATCGGCGAGGACCGCCCCGAGCTGTTCGCTCGCGTCCGGGTTGTGGGCCCCGTCGAGCAGCACCAGCGGCTCGTGGTCCATCACCTCGAAGCGACCCGGCCACTCGGCCTTCCGGAGCCCCCTGGCGATCGTGTCCGGATCCGGACCCCCCGCCGTGACCTGTCGGGCCAGCCCGACGGCCACCCCCGCGTTCTCGGCCTGGTGGCGGCCCAGGTAGGGAATCCGGGCCGTGACGTCGAAATCCGGGCCCCGGATCGCGATCTCCTGGGCCTCGTAGCCGTCCCGGCCGCGGGACTCGACGACGATGTCCGTGTCCTGTTCGCCGACCGTGAGAAGGGGGGTGTGCTCCCGGAGGCTGGAAAAGACCGACGCGGCGGCAGTCACCAGCGGCCCGTCATCGGGGGCGACGTGGACCTTGTCCCGGGCGATCTCCTCGATCGTGTCGCCGAGCACGTCCGTGTGTTCCAGGGAGACGGTGGTCACCGCGCTCGCCACCGGCGAGACCGCGCTGGTCGCGTCGTACTTGCCGCCGATCCCGACCTCGAGGATCGCCACGTCGACGTCCCGCCGGCCGAAGTACCAGATCGCGAGGGCGGTCAGCGCCTCGAAGTGCGTGAGCGGCTCAGCCCGGGCCGCGCCGCTGTCGAGGTCCGCCCGGTAGGTTTCGACGAACTCGCCGAGGGCGGATTTTGGGATCTTCCGACCGTTCACCTGGATCCGCTCGCGAACGTCGCCCAGGTCCGGGGAGGTGTAAAGCCCCACGTCCAGGCCCGCCTCCCGGAGGATCGAATCGAGCATCCGGGCGGTGCTGCCCTTGCCGTTCGACCCGGCGACCTGCACGAAGTTGGTCCCGGACTGGGGATTACCGGCCTCGGCCAGGAACCGGCGGATGGCATCGGTTCCAAGCTGCGTGCGAAACCGACGGAGTCCGAGGAGGTAGTTCGCCGCCTCGCTGTAATCCATACCCGGGCGTTCGAGAACGGTTCGCTTTAACGTACCGGACCGGACACGCTTTTGCCGCCGCCGACCCATACAGGGGCCATGGACGTGGCCATCCTCACGGTCGGGGACGAACTCCTCGCCGGGGCGACCGAGAACACCAACGCGACCTGGCTGGCCGACGAGATCACCAGCCGTGGCGGCCGCGTGGTCGAGATCTGCACGATCGGGGACGACCGCGAGCGGATCGCCGACCGGGTGTCCGAGATGGCGGCGCGGTTCGAGCGGGTCGTCGTGACCGGCGGCCTGGGCGGGACCCCCGACGACGTGACCATGGCCGCCGTGGCCGATGCGCTGGACCGCGATCTCGTCGTCGAGGAGTCGATCCGCGAGGCCGCGGCGGAATCCTCGGCCGCCTTCGTGGAGGCCCACCCCGAACTGGCCGAGAAGTACGACCTGGGACTCGACGCCGAGCGGGTGGCCGAGACCGTCGAGGGCGGACGACTGATCGAGAACCCGAACGGGCTCGCGCCGGGCTGTGTGGTCGAGAACGTCTACGTCCTGCCCGGGGTGCCAAGCGAACTGCGGGCCACCTTCGAGCGGGTGGCCTCGGCGTTCGACGGCGACGTGGTGATGGAGACCCGGTACACGGACGCCCCGGAGGGCGTGCTCGCGAGACACCTGCGGCCCCTCGAGGAGAGCTTCGACGTCCGAGCCGGGAGCTATCCGGGCGAACGGGCGGATCGCAACCGGGTGCGCGTGACCGGCGAGCGCGAGGGGGAGGTCAGCGCGGCCCTCGACTGGCTGGCCGATCGCGTCACCCTGGCCACCGCCCCCGACGCCATCGAGTGACCGGCCCGCCTACACGTCCGCGCCCCAGGCCTCGTGGTTCGTGATCTCCTCCTGGACCGGTTCGAGGTCCGATTCGTCCTCGATGTCGAGGAAGTTCAACACGTCCTGTCGGGTCTGTCGGTCGACGGTCTCGACGCCCGCTTCTCTCTCCTCCAGCTTGAACGACGGCTGCTTGCGCCCGCCAAGCAGGTCCGAGACCTCGGCCGATTCGTCGATGACGGGCAGGACCCCGTTCCGGGCCAGCAGTTCGATCGTCTCCTCCCGGCCCGATTCCATCGCGTCGCGGAGTTCGGACTGTGTGACCATAGCCCATCGTGGGATACAGCTCCCTCGATATTAATTCTCACTACCGTTCTGAGCGGGAATGCACAACCACGGTTGAATTAAATAAATTGAAGTTCAGCGAGTCGCATGGGGGTAGTATGCGCTTGTCTCGAGCGGGCATCGCCACCACACTGGCGCTCTTGATTCTGACCACCAGCACGTTCGGCGCGATGGGGGCCGTCGGTGCCCAGAGCGGGGAGGACTGTTCGTTCCCGATCACCGTCACCGACTCGACGGGAACCGAAGTGACACTCTCCGCGGAGCCCGACCGGGTCGTCACCCTCGCTCCCAGTGCGGCCCAGACCATGTACGAGATCGGGGCCCAGGAGAAGGTCGTCGGAATCTCTCAGCGCGGGACCTACCTCGACTGGGCGGAGCAAAAGACCGTCATCTCAAGCAGCGGGTCCTTCGTCAGCGTCGAACTGGTGGTCGCCCAGCGCCCGGACCTGGTGCTCGCCCCGGACATCATCAGCGACAAGACCGTCAAAAAGCTCCGAAACGCCGGTCTGACGGTCTATCACTTCGGGAAGGCAAAGACCCTCGAGGACGTGATCGAGAAGACGCGGCTGATCGGCACACTCGTCGGCGCGTGTGAGGCCGCAGACGCCCGGGCCGACGAGATGGAGGCCACGCTCGCGGCTGTCGCCGATGCGGTCGAGGGGAAAGACCGGCCGGCGGTCCTGTACCTGATGGGCGGGGGATGGACCGCCGGGAAGGGGACCTTCATCAACGCCGTCATCACCACCGCCGGCGGCACGAACGTGGCCGCCCGGGCCAACATCACCGGGTACGGCGTGATCAGTTCCGAGGTCGTCGCGAATCGGAGTCCGGAGTACATCATCCTCAGCAGCACGATGAGTGACGTCGTGCCGGACACTACGGTCTACAACAACACCCCGGCCGTGCGACAGAACCAGATCGTCCGGGTGAACCCGAACTATCTGAACCAGCCCGCACCGCGGGTCGTCGGCGTCGTCGAGAAGCTCGCGAACACGTTCCATCCCCGGGCCTACGAACCGACGGGCGAGACGACCACGACACGCGAGCCGACCCCGACGGAGACGACCACGGCACC
>JBDGTI010000061.1:0-7650 GCA_042216995.1 Halodesulfurarchaeum sp. | reverse complement strand
GACGACCACGGCACCGGACACGACCGGCGCAACCACCACCAGCTCCCCCGGCTTCGGGATGGCCGCGGCGCTGCTCGCGCTCCTGAGTGTCACACTCACGCGACGCGACCGATAACCCGTGTCGCCGAGACGATCGCCCGACCGGCTGACTGAAATACCGACCGGCCGACAGCGGGGGCAATGGCGCCGATAGCGACCCTCGCGGTCGGGCTGGCCCTCCTGTTCGACACCGTGCTCGGGGAACCGCCCGAATCGGTCCACCCCGTCGCGTGGCTGGGCCGCCTGATCGGCCGGCTGGATCGCCCGGTCGGCCGCCCCCGGATCGCGGGATTCGCCCTCGCCCTCCTGCTCCCGGTCGGCGCGGCGGCCCTGGCCGCGTTACCGGTGTGGGCCCTCCGGGACCAGCACTGGCTCCTGGGCGGGCTCACGGCCGGCATCGTCCTGTTCACGACCGTCAGTCTCGACATGCTCACCGACCTGACGGCAGCCGTGATCCGAGCGACCGAGACCGAGCCGGAGACGGCCCGCCAGGAGATACGCGGACTGGTCGGCCGGGACACCGCCCCGCTCTCGCCGGCCGAACTCCGCAGCGGCGCCGTCGAGAGCCTGGCCGAGAACCTCGCCGACGGGCTGGTCGGCCCCCTGCTTGCCTTCGCCCTGGGGAGTCTGCTCGCCCTGCCGATCGGGGTCGGGGCCGCGGCCTGGGTCAAGGCGGTGAACACCCTCGACTCGATGGTGGGCTATCCCGATCGAGTGGTGGGAACCGCGAGCGCCCGTCTCGACGACCTGGTCGAGTGGGTGCCAGCCAGGCTGAGCGCCGCCCTCCTCGCCATCGCATCCGGGTCGCCGGGATCGCTCGCCCGCGCCGCCGCGTGGGCTCGGGATCCCCCCTCACCGAACTCGGGGTGGCCGATGGCGACCCTCGCCGCGGCCCTCGACGTGCGGCTCCGGAAACCCGACGCGTACGACCTGCACCCGAGGGCGGAGCTGCCGACGGTCGAATCGGGGCTCGAAGGGGTCCGCCTCGTGGAGCGAGCCGGCGTCGGGGCCTTCGTCCTCGCGGGGGTGATCGCGTGGTTCTAACCGCGCTCCGCGGCGCGATCGGCTTCCTGACGACCCTCCCCGTGGGGCACACCGCGGCGGCCTGGGAGGCGTTTGCCGAGCGGCCGGCCGTGATGGTCGGCGTGGGCTATGTCCTCGGCACGCTCGCGGCCATTCCGCTTGCGCTCCCGCTTCCCGCGCCGATCGTGGGGTTCGCCTTCGTCCTCGGATACGGCCTCTTCGGCGGGATCAACCACGCCGACGGCCTGCTCGACGTCGCGGACGGCGTGGCGACCCACGACGACCCCGAGGCGGCCCGGGACGCGATGTCGGACAGCTCGATCGGCGTCGGGGCGGTCCTGGCGCTTGGATTCGTCCTCCTCGGACTGTTCGCCGTCGGGCAGACCCTGGCCGGGACCGGGGCCCTCGGTCTGGTCATCGCCGCGGAGGTCGGGGCGAAACTGGGCATGGTCGCGGCCCTCGCCCGCGGGACGGCCAGCCACGAGGGGCTTGGCTCCGCGCTCTCGACCAACACCGGACCCGTGACGCTCCCGCTGGCGCTTCTCGGGGCCGCCCCGGCGGTGGCGCTGACCTGGCCCGCCCCGGCCGGGGCAATCGCAGTCCTCGTCGGGGCCGGAACCGGCCTGCTGGGCGAGCGCTGGGCCCGGGATCGACTCGGGGGGATCAACGGGGACCTCCTGGGGGCGACAAACGAGGTGGGCCGGCTCGCGGCGCTGCTCGCGGGGGTGATTACGTGGACGCTCTGGTGATGTGCGGCGGCCGGGGCACCCGACTGGGCGCCGACGTCGAGAAGCCCCTCGCCGAGATCGGGGGGATCCCGATGGTCGACCGCGTGATCGACGCGCTTGCCGCGAGCCGGGTCACAGAGACCTACGCCGTCACCGCGCCGGCCACGCCGGAGACCCGCGCCCACGTCGACGTGCCCGTCATCGAGGGACCGGGGGAGGGCTACGTCGCGGACCTCGAGGTGGCCCTGGACCGGGTCGATCGGCCGGTGCTGACCGTGGGAGCCGACCTGCCGCTTTTGACCGGCGACGCCATCAACTGGGTCCTCGAGACCTACGAGGGGGGCTCGGCCATGGTCGCGGTTCCCGTGGCGCTCAAGGCGTCCCTCGGCGTCTCGATCGACGCCCAGTTCGAGCACGCCGGCGAGCCCGCGGCCCCGACCGGGGTCAACGTCGTCGGCCCCCCGGAACCGGAAGACACATTCATGTCCGAGGATCCGACATTCGCCGTGAACGTGAACCGACCGCGAGACGCCTGGGTGGCGAGTGCCCTCGCCGGAGGGGCCGATGGACCGCGATAGCGTGGGATCGATCGACCGTGTCCCACACGGCAGCGAGCCCGCCGCGGACGGCATCGATTTCAGCGCCAACGTCAACCCGGAGACCCCGCCCGGAATCGAGACCGCCTTCGAGACCGCGATCAGGGAGTCGACGGACTACCCGGAGACCGGCGCACCGACCTACAGGCGGGCCGCCGCGGAGTACGTCGACGTGACGCCGGAGCAGGTGATTCCGACGGCTGGCGGGCTGGCCGCGATCCGGCTCGCACTCTCGGTCACCGTCTCCCCGGGCGAGACGGTACTGGTCCCGTACCCGAGTTTCGGCGAATACGCCCGCGAAGTGCGTCTCCAGGGCGGAGACCCGGTCTTCGTCCCCCACGATGCGCTGCTCGATGCCGACCCCGGCCCCCACGCGCTCTCGATCATCTGCAATCCGAACAACCCCACGGGGGACGCCCACGATTCGACGGCTCTCCGTTCGTTCGTCGCGGAGAGCCGGGGCGCCGGGACGCCCGTCCTCCTCGACGAGGCGTTTCTCGGGTTCACCGACGAGCCGAGCCTGGCCGGGACCGACGGGGCCATCGTCGCCCGCTCGTTGACGAAACTCTTTGGCCTGCCGGGGCTCCGGGCCGGATTCGCGGTGGCGACCGGCGCCCTCCGGGACCGACTCGAACGGGCCAGACTGACCTGGAACCTGGGCGTCCCGGCGATGGCGGTCGGGGCCCAGGCCATGCGGGCGAGCGAATTCGTCACGGAGACGCGGGAGCGGGTGGCCCGCGAGCGATCCCAGATGGCGAACCGACTCGAGGAGCGGTTCACCGTCTTCCCCTCGGACGCCCCGTTCCTGCTGCTGGAGGTCGACGGGTCGGTCCCGGACCTGCTCGCTGCCGCCCGCGAACGCGGGATCGTCCTTCGGGACGCCCGCTCCTTCCGGGGGCTCTCCTCTCACGTCCGGGTCGCCGTGAGGCGGCCCGCGGAGAACCGGCGACTCGAGGAGGTGCTCCTGGATGTTTGAGACCGCGGTCCGGGACGGCGTGCTCCAGGTCCGGGCCCCCGAAACGCGCTGGCTTCTCACCGGCTGGAACGGCGGCTACACGGACAGCGACGCCGTGTACAACATCACGGTGCCCGACGGCTGGGACCGAACCGACCTCACCCGCTACACCACCGACCGTCGGAGGGAAGCCGGCTTCGAGACCGGGGGGCCGGCACTGCTGACCGGGGTGGACATGGCACACGCCGCGGGCGCCGAGTGCGAGGGGGTGCGCGGGATCGCGACGGTCGGGCTCTCGAACCCGGCCGCGCTGCCCCTGGAGCCGGGCGGCGCCGGCCCGGGCGAACGCGAGCAGCGGCCCGAACCGGGCACGATCAACGTGCTCGTCGGGACCGACCGGGCCCTGGAGGACGGCGCGCTCGCGACGCTGCTGGCCACGGTCGTCGAGGCCAAGACCGCGACGATCCAGTCCCGGACCGGCTTTACCGGCACCACCTCGGATGCGGTGGCGGTGGGCACCGACCCCGGAGGCGAACTCGACCGGTTCGCCGGGAGCGCGACGGCCGTCGGCGACGCGACCCGGAGTGTCGTCCGGCGGGCGATCCACGACAGCCTGGACAGTCGGGAGCGACCACCACCCGAGTCCGTCGAGGCGGCCGACTCGGGCATCGTCACGAACCGGGACGCACGGCCGTTCGATCCATGAAAATGACAGACTCCGGAACCGATCGAGCCACGACGATCCTCGTGGCCGGGACCGCCAGTCACGTCGGCAAGTCGGTCCTGACCGCCGGCCTGGCCCGCCTGCTCGCTGACCGCGGGGTCGCCGTGGCGCCGTACAAGGCACAGAACATGAGCAACAACGCCCGGGTCGTCCTGTCCCCTGATGCCGCCGAGACCGGCGCCGAGTACGGCGAGATCGGGGTCTCACAGTACGTCCAGGCCCGGGCGGCGGACGTGACCCCGACCACGGATATGAACCCCGTCCTGCTCAAGCCCCGGGGGGACGGCGAGAGCCAGGTAGTGATCCACGGACAGGCTCGCGAGCACCTCGACCCGGGCAGCTACTACGACGAACACTGGGAGACCGCCCGCGAGGCCGCGATCGAATCGTACCGGCGGCTCGCGGACGAGTACGACGTCCTGGTCGCCGAGGGGGCGGGCAGCATCGCGGAGATCAACCTCCATGACCGGGACCTGGCCAACGTCGAGACCGCCCGCTTCGCCGACGCCGCGGTGATCCTGGTCGGGGACATCGAACGCGGCGGGGTCTTCGCGAGCCTCTATGGCACCCTCGAACTGATGCCCGAGGACGTCCGCGAGCGGGTCGCCGGGCTGGTCATCAACAAGTTCCGTGGCTCGCGGTCCGTGCTGGAACCCGGCGTCGAACAGTTCGAGGAACTCACCGGCGTCCCGGTGCTCGGGGTGCTCCCGGTCGAGGACCCGGGGCTCCCCGAGGAGGACAGCGTCTCGCTTCCCAGCACGGGCGAACACACGGTCGTCGGGACCGAGGATGAGATCCCCGACGCGGCCGCCGTCTCCGTGGCGGTGCCGCGTCTCCCCTTCATCTCGAACTTCACCGACCTCGAGCCGCTCGCGGCCGAGCCGGGGGTCAGAGTCCACTACGTGCCCCTCGGGGCGGAGCTGACGGAGTTCGACGCGGTGGTGCTGCCCGGCTCGAAGAACACCGTCGACGACCTGCTCGCCCTCCAGGACGCGGGGTTCGACGCCGAACTCGAGGGGTTCGAGGGGCCGATCGTCGGCATCTGTGGCGGGTACCAGATGCTGGGCCACCGGATCGAGCGGGCCGGCATCGAGAGCACCCGGGTCGAGGGCACGATCGAGGCACTGGGGGTGCTCCCCGTGACCACGACCTTCTCCGCCGAGAAGGCGGTCACCCGGACCACCTGTGCGGTCGAGGGGGGCGGGCCGATCGCCGGGGCGGAGGGGACCGCCTCGGGCTACGAGATCCACATGGGCGCGACCGACTTCCTGGAGTCGGTGGCCCACCCGCTGGAGCCACACAGCGCCCTCGAGGGGGACGTGCTCGGGACCTACCTCCACGGGCTCTTCGAGAACCGATCGGTCCGGTCGGCCTTCGTCGCGGGGCTCTTCGAGCGGAGCGGGATGGAACGGCCCGCGAGCGAAGCGAGGGAGTCCCCCCACGAGCGGGCGGCCTCGCTCCTCGAGTCGAACCTGGATCTGGGGGTCGTCGACGCGCTCGCCCCCGACCTCTAGAACAGGTGTGTCGCCGCGGCCTCGACGCCGCCACCGACCCGCCAGGTTCGGGTCGGCACGCCGAGGGCCTCGATCTCCTCCCGGACCCGATCGACGTGCTCGACGGTGGTGTTGAGGTAGGCCGTCGCCCCGGTGTCGGCCGAGAAGTAGACCGGAACGTCCTCGGTCCGGAGCGAGCGGGCGGTCTCGAGTACCGAGAGGGTCTCGGGACGCCAGTAGAGCCAGCCGTCGGCGGTCATCGTGACCCCCAGCAGCTCGATCGACTCCCGCTCGGCGATCTCGAAGGTCCGGTGGAAGTCCCCCGACCGGATCGCCGTCCGCAGGTCGGCGGCCGTCTCGGCCACCCCCGCGAGTCGCCCCGCGAAGTACGGCGACTCGGGCGTGCTCGCGTGCGCTCGGGAGGTGTACTTGCGCTCCGGGAGCGAGGCGATCACGACGCGGATGTCCCGGTCGAACCCGGCCGGGATCGGTTCGGCCACCGCGTCCTCGGGGCTCCCGGTCCGGAGGTGGGCGAACCCGCCGATCACGCTCCGGGCCGCCGAAGCGGCGCCGCGGCGGGCCAGTCGGGAGAGTTCCCGCCGGGGCACCGAGAGCCCCGCCGCGTCCACGGCGGCTTTCGCGAGGGCCGCGTAGGCCGAGGCAGAGGCGCCAAGCCCCACGTTCGACTCGAAGGTGTTCTCGGAGACCACCCGGGCGCCGGAGTCGATGTCCGCCCGCGCACGCACGAGATCGAGCACCTCCCGGACCCGCCCGGCCCCCTCCTCGTCGATGGGGGCCCCATCGACCGTGGCGCGGTCCCGGTCGTGGCCGAACTCGACGGTAGTGGTCGTCCGGGAGGGGGCGGTACAGACCGAGATCGAGTCGTGGGCCGGAACGTTGCGCGCCGGCTCCCGGAACCCGTGGTACTTCAGGAGGCCCTGGATCGGATGCGCGACGGCGGTGGCCTTCATTGCCTGGCCCCGGATACGTCCAGGGGACAATAACCATTTCCGGTCGGATGGGGGTGTTCCCGATTCGGCAACCCTTTTGGCCGGACAGTTCCCCCTTCAGGTATGGCCGCTTCCGCGGACGACGAGGACCCATTCGAGGACGTCCGTGAGCGGACGGACAACCCCATGCGCCGGCTGTTCGTCGGGTACGGGCGGGAGTACGTCCCGTACTTCGTGATCGGGGTGCTCACGAGCATGGTCGCCCGGGTGCTCGACCTGCTGCCGCCGGTCCTCCTGGGGATCGCGATCGACTCGGTCTTCCGCCAAAACGTGCCCTTCGACGCCCGATTCCCCTTCAGTTGGCTGCCGGCGGCCTGGATCCCGGCGACCCAGACGGGAAAGTTCTGGCTGACTGTGGGCGTCATCGCCGCGAGCTTCGCCGGCGCCGCGGGCTTTCACTGGCTTCGCAACTGGGGATGGAACGCTTTCGCCCAGAAGATCCAGCACGACGTCCGCACGGACACCTACGACGAGATGCAGCGCCTGGACATGGGCTTTTTCGCCGACAAGCAGACCGGCGAGCTCATGTCGATCCTCTCGAACGACGTCAACCGGCTGGAACGCTTCCTCAACGAGGGCATGAACGGGGCGCTCCGGCTGGGGGTCATGGTGCTCGCGATCGGGGGGATCCTGTTCACGCTCAACTGGCAACTCGCCCTGGTCGCGCTGCTGCCGGTGCCGCTGATCGCGGTGTTCACCTCCTACTTCGTGCAGATGATCCAGCCGAAGTACGCGAGCGTGCGATCCTCGGTTGGGACGCTCAACTCCCGGCTGGAGAACAACCTTGGTGGCATCTCGGTGATCAAGAGCTCGAACACCGAGTCCTACGAGTCCCAGCGGGTCGAGGACGTCTCGATGGAGTACTACGACGCCAACTGGGACGCCATCCGAACCCGGATCACCTTCTTCCCGGCGTTGCGCCTGCTTGCCGGGGTCGGCTTCGTCGCCACGTTCCTCGTCGGCGGACTCTGGGTCTTCACGGGGACCGCCCCCGGCCCGTTCACCGGCACCCTCGACGTGGGGGCGTTCGTCACGTTCATCCTCCTGACCCAGCGGTTCATCTGGCCGATGGCCCAGTTCGG
>JBDGTI010000011.1:0-39867 GCA_042216995.1 Halodesulfurarchaeum sp. | reverse complement strand
ACCGGGCCGCTGTTCGACCGGTATCAGTCCGCGGCGGACTACGCGAACGCCGAGACCGAGACCATCGCCGAGATCATCGGCTCCTGCACCTACCCGAACAGCAAGGCCGAGTACCTTCGCGGGATCGGGGAGGCCCTCGTGGCCGAACACGACGGCGAGGTCCCCGATACGCGGGAGGCACTCACCGCGTTGCCCGGCGTCGGACCCAAGACGGCGACCGTCGTCCTGCAGCACGGCCACGATACGGTGGCCGGGATCGCCGTCGACACCCACGTGAAGCGCCTCTCCCGGCGACTGGGGCTCACCGAGGCGGAGCGACCCGAACCGATCGAGGCGGACCTCCGTGAACTCGTCCCGACGGCGGACTGGCAACAGTTCACACACTGGTTGATCGCCCACGGGCGGGCGGTCTGTACGGCCCGTTCGCCGAAATGAGGGGCGTGTGTCCTCGAGGACGTCTGTCCGAGTTCCTGCCTCGATCAGCAGTAACTGTCGATCCCCGCAGCCTTTTGCCCGTCCGGACCGACTCCCCGGTGATGGCCAGGGGGCGTTGTCCGTGAGAGTCGCGATCGTCGGTCCCGCCGAACGGGTTCCGGATGGGCTGGCCGGGAGAGTTCCGGATGCCGTCACGCTCGCCCACCAGCGGGTGCAGGACCCGGCCGATCTCGACCCGGCGGCCGATTTCGCCGCGCCCGTCGGCGAACACGCGCTGCTGTCACTCGTGCGCGGTGGATTCGACTCACCCGTCCTGCCGGTGGACGTCGAGGCCGGGGTCCAAAGCGTCCCGCGAGACGCCCTCGGGTCGGCGATAGCCGCCCTCGAGGCGGGTGCGTTCGAGATCGAGTCGGTCCCGACGATCGCCGCGTCTCTCGGGTCGAACTCCTACCGGGCCCTCATGGACGCGATGGCCGTGACCGCCGAGCCGGCCCGGATCTCGGAGTACCGGACGCGCAAGCCCGAGACGGGAACGGTCGTGGATCAGGTGCGAGCGGACGGCGTCGTCGCGGCCGGTCCGGCGGGCACCCCCGGCTACGCCACGGCTGCCGGCGGCCCCATCCTCGATCCCGAACTCGGGGGCCTGGCGGTGATCCCGGTCGGCCCCTTCCGGACCGAGCGGCCACAGTGGGTGCTCATGCCGCCGATCGAGATCGTCGTGGCCCGCGAGGAGGTCCCCGTCTCGCTGGTCGTCGACGATCGGCCGACCGAGCGGATCCCGGCGGGCGAGTCGGTGCGCCTCGAGTGGGGCAGGCCGCTCGCGATCGCGGTCGTCGACGGATCGGTCCCCGCACTCGCCGCGAACGGGGCGGCGGAGACCCCCTAGATCTCGCCCTCGGCCCGCAGCGCGTCCATGATGTCATCGACGAGGGACTCCACGTCCTCGTAGGGGAAGTCGGCGTGCGAGCCGAGTTTGGTCGCCAGTTCCATGACCGAGAAGTTCACGTCGCCGGCCTCGAACGTCGTGCGGGGGCCCTGTGGGAGGGCCGGAACCAGGTCCATCTGGCCGGTGACCGGATATTCGGCGTCCTCGAAGGCCGCGATGAACTCCTCGCGGAGTTCGGTTTCGGTGGACATGGTCCCGTGTTCTCGGCTGGTTCGAAAAAGGATTGTGCAACGGGCGCCGGGACGAATGCAAGTTTTTTGGTCGTACCCGGCCACTCCACAGACATGCTGGATGCGCTGAGCGAGTGGCGGGCCGACGTCGATCGGGAGATCGCCGCGCTCCTGCCACGGACGATCTCCGAGGAGACGTTGGCCGACCTGTTCGGGCCGCCCCGCTTCGAGTACGACACCGATGCGATCCAGCAGGCGCTTTTCGATCCCGTCTGGGACCTCCTCGATCGCGGGGGCAAGCGGTGGCGGCCGGTGCTCTTTCTCGAACTGGTCTCGGCCCTCGGCGTGGACCCCGAGCCCTACCTCCCCTACGCGACTATTCCCGAGATCCTCCACACGGGGACCATCATCGTCGACGACGTCGAGGACGACGCCACGTTGCGCCGCGGCGAGGAGGCGATTCACCTCCGATATGGCACCGACATCGCCCTGAACGCCGGGAACGCGCTTTACTTCATCCCGCTGAAGGTGATCTCCGCCAATCCCGCGGACCTGGACCCGGCCCAGCAGTTGGACATCTACGAGATGCTGACCTTCGAACTGAACCGCACCCATCTGGGGCAGGGCACCGACATCGTCTGGCACAACAGCCCGGAGATCGACATCACCGAGGAGCAGTACCTGGAGATGAGCGCCTGCAAGACCGGCTGTCTGGGACGGATCGCGGGACGGCTCGCGGCCCTGGTCACGGACAGCGGGGAGGCGATCGAGTCGGCCTTTGCCACCTACGCCGAGTCCCTCTCCATTGCCTTCCAGATCGGCGATGACATCCTCGACGTGAAACACTCACTCGACGAGGCGGGGGAGTTCGGGAAGGCCTTCGGGAACGACATCCGGGAGGGCAAACGCACCCTCCTGATCGTCCACGCGCTCGCGGAGGCCGACTCCGCCGAGCGGGACCGGCTCGAATCGATCCTCACCGCCGACTCGGTCGACGACGCGGAGATCGAGTGGACACTCTCGCTGCTCCAGGAAACCGGAAGCCTCGAGTTCGCCCGCGAGACCGCCGAACGGCTCGCGGCCGACGCCCGGTCCCACCTGGAGGGACTCGACCTGGATCCCGCGGTGCGGGACGACCTCGAGGCGTTCACGCGGTTCGTGATCGAGCGCGACCGCTGATCCCCTCGCCGGCCGACGATATCCGGCGGTGCCCAGGTTTATCCCGACTGGCGTCGAACCGGGGACGATGCTCGACGGAACGAACGTGGCACTGGGAATCACCGGCAGCGTCGCCGCCGTGACGGTCGTCGAACTCGCCCACGAACTCGGGCGTCGGGGCGCGTCCGTCAGAGCGTTCATGACCGAGTCCGCACGGGGGATCGTCCACCCCGACGCGGTGACCTACGCCACGGACGCCCCCGTCGTGACTGAACTGACCGGTGCCGTCGAACACGTGGAGTGCTGCGGGAAGGACGGCTGGGCCGACGTCTGTCTCATCGCTCCGGCGACGGCCAACACGATCGGAAAGATCGCCGGCGGCATCGACGACACCCCCGTGACGACCATGGCGACGACGGCGCTTGGAGCGGACGTCCCGATGGTGGTCGCACCGGCGATGCACGAGGGCATGTTCGACCACCCCGGCGTCGCCGAGAACCTCGACGTGCTCGCGGACTGGGGCGTGTCGGTCGTCCCGCCGCGGATCGAGGAGGGGAAGGCCAAAATCGCGAGTGCCGAGACCATCGCCCTCGAGACCGCCCGCGCGTCCGGTCCGAGCCCCATGGAGGGCCGGACGATCGTCGTCACGAGCGGGCCGACCGTCGAGCCGATCGACCCGGTCCGCGTGCTCACGAACCGGTCGAGCGGCCGGACGGGGCGGGCCGTCGCGAAGGGGATATACGCGAGAGGCGGGGACGTGATCCTGCTCCATCGGGAAGGGGAGGTCCCGTACGCGGACGTCGAATCCGTCGAGACCGCCGCGGAGATGACCGGGGCGGCCCTCGAGGCCGCCGGCCAGGCCGACGCGCTGGTCTCGGCGGCCGCGATCACCGACTACACTCTCGACCGGGCCGCCGAGAAACTCCCCTCCGGCGAGTCGATCACCCTCGAACTGGAACCCACACCGAAGCTCGTCGAGGCCGTCAGGGAGCAAACCGACCTCCCGATCGTCGGCTTCAAGCTGGAGAGCGACCCCGAGGCGCTCCCCGAGTCGGCCCGGGACCTCCTGGGCCGAACTGACATGGCCTTCGTCGTCGCCAACGAGACGACGGCCCTGGGCGGCGAGGAAACCAGCGTCGAGTTCGTGTACGGGGACCGGATCGACTCGTTCTCGGGCACGAAGACCGACCTCGGCCTCGAAGTCGCCGACCGGTTGGGCGCCGTCCTGGACTGAACGGGCCGGTCCGGACGGGTTCTGGGCTGCAGGCCGCCGGAGACCGGACCGGAACCCAGTCAGCACACGCCGCCCCTCGATGAGAAGTATTAATAGCGAGTTTGTCTGATCCAGGACTATGACACCGAGCGATGCCGTCCTGTTGGCGGCGGTCGCTTTACCGTTTCTCGGGACGGTTCTTACCCCGCTTCTCTACCGGTTCCTGGGCGAGCGAACGGCCTACTTCGGCAGCGTGGTCGCCCTGGCCACGTTCGCGCTCGTCCTCTCCCAGCTCGGGACCACCGGCAGCGTCGTGGTTCCCTGGATACCGTCCCTGGGCGTTTCACTCGCCCTCTACGTCGATGGACTCTCGCTCCTCCTGGGAATGATCGTCAGCGGCATCGGCGTGATGATCTTCACCTATTCGGGCGGGTACATGCACGAGGAGCCCGGGAAGGAGAAGTTCTACACGGCGTTGATGGCCTTCATGGGCGCGATGATGGGCGTTTCCTTCGCCGCCGATCTCATCTCGCTTTTCGTCTTCTGGGAGCTGACGTCGATTTCCTCATACGTGCTGATCGGGCACTACCGGGACGAACGGGCGTCCCAGTACGCGGCCCGAAAGGCGATGCTCATCACCGTCGCCGGCGGGCTGTTCATGCTCGTCGGGTTCCTGTTCCTGCACGCTGTCTCCGGGGACGTCGCCGCCATCTCGGGAACGACGTTCCGCCTCGCCGGGGGGCAAAACGCCCTGCTCGCACACCCGGAGGCCGTCCGCATGGCCCTGCGTGAGGCGGGACTGTACCTCCCGGTCCTGGGACTGATCGGGATCGGCATCGCCGCGAAATCCGCACAGGTCCCTCTCCACATCTGGCTGCCGAACGCGATGGAGGCACCGACTCCCGTCTCCGCCTTTCTCCACTCGGCGACGATGGTCAAGGCCGGCGTCTACCTCGTCGGACGGCTGCGACCGCTGCTGATCAGCGATCTCTGGATGGTCGCCTTCGTGACCCTCGGCCTGGTGACCATGACGGTCACCGCGATCCTCGCCGTCGCGGCCGAGGACATCAAGGAACTGCTGGCGTACTCGACGGCCTCCCACCTCGGGCTGATCATTGCCGGGTTCGGCGTCACGAACGTCTACGGCGCCGAGACGGGCGTTTTTCACATACTCAATCACGCGCTGTTCAAGGCGGCGCTCTTCCTCGTGGCCGGGATCGTCGCCCACGAGGCCGGCACCCGGATGATCAGCGAACTCGGCGGCCTCCGACAGGACCTCCCGATCACGGCCGCGATCACCGCCGTGGCCGCCCTGGGCATGGCCGGCGTCCCGCCCTTTAACGGCTTCTACTCGAAGGAGATGCTCTTCGAGGCGACGTACGAGGTCGCGGCCCAGACCGGCGGTCTCTTCTGGCTCCTTCCGGCGATCGCCGTGTTCGGGAGCGTCTTCACGTTCCTCTACTCGATCCGATTCCTGCACATGTTCTTCGGCGAGAAGCCCGAGGGCCTGGGGACCGTTCACTCGCCGCCGCTCTCGATGCTCGGCCCGGCGCTGCTCCTCGCCACGGGGGCCGGCATCGTCGGACTCGGCGGAGTCACGGCCACGGTCGGGGTCCATCTCGCGCCCCTGGAAACGTTCCTCGGAACCGTCCTCGGCAGCGTCGTTCCGGCCGGGGGCCACGGCGGTCACGCCGCGCTGAGCTATCACCTCCCCACCACTCCCACCCCGGCTGCCCTGATGAGCGCGACCACGATCGGTCTCGGATCGTTACTCTATCCGTTTTACGACCGTCTCCGGGCCGGCATCCGCCGCATGCGGGGGATTCCGGTCACGAGTCCGAACTGGTACTACGACGGCATACTGGGCGCGCTCGACCGGAGCCGATTCGTCGATCGGCACCTCCAGACCGGCCGTCTCCGCCGGTACGCCGGGTCCCTGTTCCTCGGGTTTAGCGCCCTCGCGCTCGGGAGCTATCTGGCCACGGGGATCGCGTTTCCGGCCCTCCCCAGCCAGACGGTCACGGTCCCGATCGCCGTCGTCTTGGTGGTGGCGATCGTCGCAGTCCTGCGGGTCGTCACGGCGTCCTCCCACATCGCGGGTCTGTTGACCCTCTCGGTGCTGGGGTTCATGGTCGCCATCTTCTACATTCTCGCCAACGCCCCCGATCTCGCCCTGACCCAGCTGGTCGTCGAGACGCTCGTCCTCGTGATCTTCCTGCTGGTTCTCGATCGGTTGCCCCCCTTCTACGGGGAGATCGATCGGGTCAGGGCAGTCGGGGACCTCGCCCTCTCGGGGATCGTCGGCGTGACCGTCTTCCTCACGGTCGCCCTCGCGACCGCCGGCACTCCTGACGCCGTCATCGCCCGGTACTTCTTAAAATTCGGATCCGTTCCCGCGTCCCACGATTCGGTGCTCCTCAACTGGGGCGGGGGGAACAACATCGTGAACGTCATCCTCGTCGATTTCCGGGCGTTCGACACGATGGGCGAGATCTCGGTCGTGGCGATGGCGGCGATAGCCGTGGTGACGATCTTCGCGATGCGGGAGCGGGGTGAGACCCAATGACCGACCGCGAACCCACCGTCATCGCCAAAACGTCGGTGCGTACCGTCGTCCCGATAATTCTCCTGACGGCGTTTGCCCTCCTGATCCAGGGCCACAATTTGCCCGGCGGGGGATTCATCGCCAGTGTCCTCACGGGGGCCGCGTTCGCGCTCTCGTTCATCATCTACGGCCTCGATTACGTGCGTCGGGACCTGCTCGGCCGGTCGGTCAAACCGCCGGACGCCTCCGACCGAATCTTCCAGCAGGATCTCACTGGCGTGGCGGGGATCGGGCTCGCTCTCGCCGCCGGGAGCGGCATCGCGGCCATGATCGCCGGCTACCCGTTCCTGACACAGGTCGTGGTGTTCTTCGAGGGGATCCCGATCTATCACTCCATCGAGGTGGCGAGTGCCCTCGCCTTCGACCTCGGCGTCTACGTCGTGGTCGTCGGTGCCGTGCTGACGATCCTCGGGGTGGTGGGAGACGAATGACCCAGATCGTGCTCGCCGCGTTCCTCGGCCTGCTCTTTGCCACGGGAACGTTTCTGATCCTCCGACGGGACGTGATTCGGGTGGTGTGGGGACTCGCGATCCTCAATCAGGCGGCCAACGTCTATCTCGTGACGATGGGGGGGCTCTCCGGGAAGGCCCCCATCGTCTCTCACGGGAAGGTCGGCGGATCGATCACCGATCCACTCGTACAGGCCCTCGTCCTGACCGCCATCGTCATCGGGTTCGGGACGACCGCATTTGCGCTCGGGCTCACGTATCGGGTCTACGAGACGCGGGGGAATATCGACCTCGCCACACCGCCCGACGGGGAGTCCGAGACCCAGGCCGGAGGTGACAACCCATGAGTACCACCGCACCCACGCAGTTCGTGATTCTACCGATGATAGTGGCACTGGTCACGGCCATCTCCACGCTGTTGTGCCGGAAGTTCGAGCGGATACAGCGATCCATGAGCCTGCTGGGTGCCGTCGGTTACCTGCTCGCGGTGGCCCGTCTCTTCCGGTTGATCACGCGTGGGGGGCCACGGACCTATCAACTGTCGAACTGGCCGGCCCCGTTTGGCATCACGCTGGTCGCGGACGAACTCACGGTCTTCATGCTCGGGATGACCGCCGTGGTCTCGCTGGCGGCGGTCGCGTTCTCGGTCTTCTACGTCGACGATTTCGGCCAGCGGATCTCCTATCACCCGCTCTATCACTTCATGCTCGTGGGCGTCACGGGATCGTTCCTGACCGGCGACCTGTTCAACCTCTTCGTCTGGTTCGAGGTGATGTTGATGCCCAGTTACGTCCTCGTGGCCTTCTACAGCGGGGAACAGGAGACGATGGCCGCGCTCCGATACATCGTCTTGAACCTCGTGGGGAGCGCGCTCATGCTGGTCGCCATCGGCGGCATCTACGCCACGACCGGAACGCTCAACATGGCGGACATCGCCCGCAGGCTCGCCCGGGCCGGCGCGTTCGACGTCGATCCGGCCCCCGTTCTCGGACTGGCGGCCATCCTCCTCGCCGTCTTCGCGCTGAAGGCCGGACTGGTCCCCTTCCAGTTCTGGGTTCCGAGTGCCTACCGCGCCGCGCCGGCCCCCATCTCCGCCGCCCTCGCCGGCATCACGAAGAAGGTGGGAATCTACGCCATCATCCGGCTTTACTTCACCGTCTTCGCGGCGGGGACCCTCCCCACCGGGCTCGACTTCCCGGGGCTCTCCGGAACGACGTTTCTGGCCTACTTCGGGCCGATCCTGTTCGTGATGGCGACGGCGAGCATCTTCGTCGGCGGCCTCGGCGCGCTCAATCAGCCCGATCTCGACGGCGTGCTGGCGTACTCGAGCATCGGGCAGGTCGGGTTCATCGTCTTGCCCCTCGCCGTCGTCGCGACCGGGAACCGGAGCCTCCAGGTGCTCGGGATCACGGCCGCGCTCGTCTACGCCCTCAATCACGCCGTCGCGAAATCCCTGCTGTTCCTGGTCAGCGGGACGGTGAACCAGGCCGTCGGGTCGATCCAGTTCGAGGACCTCGGCGGTCTGGTCGGCCGGGCGCCGGTCGTCTCCGGGTCGTTCTTCGTGGGCGCCCTCGCACTGGTCGGCATCCCGCCCCTGTCCGGCTTCTTCGGGAAGCTCTTCGTGTTCGACACCGCGACGCGGGCGGTGATCGCGGGCGTTGGCCACCCCGCCGTGGCCCTCGCCGTCGCGTTGCTGGGCGCGATATTCACCATCGCGTACGTATCACGGACCTGGAATCGCGGGTTCTGGGGCGAGGAGACCGCCGACGTCGCCGGCGCGGTCCGGCCCCGCCCGCTCGTGGGCGTGATCGGGCTGCTCGCGGTGACGATCGTCGCCATCGGGATCGGCTTCGAGCCCATCTATCGGGCCGCAGAAGCCGCCGCCCACGCGGCAGTCGATACCCAGGGATACGTCGACCTCGTCGATCCGACGACGCCCGCGAAGGTGCTGGCCACGCGCAGTTCGACACACGACCCGACCGGCGGGGTCGCCACCGAAGCGATCCGGCTCCCGCTCCGGCTGGCGGAGGTGATGGCCTGATGGCCCGACGCTGGCCACTCCTCGGACTCGCGCTGGCTTTCCTCTGGCTGTTCGTGCGGGGCGTGGTGCTGAGCCCGACTCGAGTCGCGGCCGGCCTGCTCACCGGCCTCGGGATCGGGCTGCCCGTGGCGTACGTGCTGCGTCGGTTTTACACGCCACACATCGGCCTCGTCCGGACGATCAGGTCGATTCCGCCGGCCGTCGTGTACGGGCTGCTGTTCCTCAAGGAACTCCTCACCGCGAACCTGGACGTGGCCTACCGGGTCCTCGCGCCCTCCCTGCCGATCGATCCCGACGTGATCGAGATACCGCTTCGGGTCGAGAGCGACCTGGCGATTACGACCATCGCCAACAGCATCACGCTGACACCGGGAACGCTGACAATGGACTACGACGACGATACGAACACGCTTTACGTGCACACGATCAACGCGACGAACCGGACCGCGGTCGTCGCGCCGATCCGCCGGTGGGAGGACTACGCGTTGCGGATCTTTTCCGAGGAGCGATCCCCGTCGGATCCCGCCCCGTCGCCCGGCCAGCGCCACGAACCGGACTCCGGGGCCGCCGGAGGAACGGAGGGGGAGCGATGACGGGCGCACCCCCCTTCCTCGACTGGGCGATCTACGCCGGGCTCGTTCTCGCCAGCGTCGTGACGCTGCTCGCGAGTTACCGGGTCGTGCGGGGACCGACAGTACCGGACAGGGTGGTGGCACTCGACGCGCTCTCGACGAACGTCGTCGTGATCGCCGTCCTGTTTGCGCTGTGGACCGGCCAGGGGTTTTACGTCATGGTCGGTCTCGTCCTGGCGATCATCGGCTTCATCAGCACGATCACCGCTGCGCGATACGTTACCGAGGGTGACATCGTCAAACCATGAGCGGAACTGATCCGACCGCGGCGATCGGCCTCTACCGGGCAGGCATCGTCACCGTCCTGATAACCGTTGGAACGTTCTTCCTCACCGTCGGGACACTCGGGTTGCTCAGACTCCCCGACGTCTACAACAGGATGCACTCCACGAGCAAGACGACGACGCTCGGGGCCGCCTCGATATTCCTCGCCGGGTTCGCCTACTTCGGCCCGGGCGGGGCCGGACTGACCAGCCTCGTCGGCATCCTGTTCCTGTTTCTGACGGTGCCGACCGGGGCCCACGTCATCTCGCGGGCGGCCCACCGCATCGGAGTCGAGTTCTTCGGCGAGGCGAGTTGGCCACGGGAGGACCAATCCGAGGAGTAGTACCTCGCCGGGCCTCACGGATTTGATCGGCCTCGGGCCGCCAGGACGGTCGGCCATCGGGGGGTCCACGATCCGCAGATTTATATTCGGCACCTGTGGTATCGGGAATATGGATCAACTCGAACGGTCGCTTCTCGAGGCCCCGATCATCCAGAAGGAGGGCTATCAGTACTTCGTCCACCCCATCAGCGACGGGGTCCCGATGCTCAAGCCCCAGCTCCTCCGCGAGATCGTCATCAAGATCATCCGGGCGGCCCAACTCGAGGACGTCGACAAGATCGTCACGCCGGCCGCGATGGGAATCCACATCTCGACGGCGGTCTCGTTGATGACGGACATCCCGCTTGTGGTCATCCGCAAGCGCCAGTACGGCCTCGACGGCGAGGTCGCCCTGAGCAAGCAGACCGGCTACTCCGAGAGCGAGATGTACATCAACGACGTCGACGATGGCGACCACGTGCTGGTCCTCGACGACGTGCTCTCGACCGGCGGCACCCTCCGGGCGATCATCGAGGCCCTGGATCACATCGGGGCCGAGATCGTCGACACCGTCGCCGTCATCGAGAAGGCCGGGCCGAGCGAACTCGACGAGATCGGCCACGACGTCAAGACCCTGATCACGGTGGAAGTCGAGGACGGCGAGGTAATCATCGTCGAGGATTGAGCGGGCGAGCAGTGTCAGTCGCGGTGGATCCGCCAGGTGATCAGACTCTCGGCGACGTAGTTGATCGACATGCCCGCGCCGATGCCGATGCCGTTCGCGATCGTCGGCCACACGTCCACCGTCGGGAGGGACGGTCGGATCTTCGATCCAACCACCACGAGTTCGATCGTCGTCCAGGACGTGAGCACGTAGAGCGTGGCGAACGCCACGATCAACCCTCCAAGCCGAACGGTGTGTGACTTGAGAAACCGACGGCCCGTGGCCCGGAGCCCGCCCCTCCCCGCCTCGGCGAAGGTGAACCGATCGTTCAACAGGAACATGAGCGTGATCGACGCCTCGGCCCCGACGGCCTTGCCCAAAAGCGGCGGCGCGGAGCCAAGGCCCGTGAGCAGGAAGACGATCACCGTCTCGAGGCTCGCCCCCGCCACGCCGACGGAGACGAACTGTCCGATTCTCGCGCCGGAGGCGAGCACCCGGAGCCTGGCCTGTATCGCCCGGACAATCCGCTCGATCCCCCTCATCGCTGTCGGTGGACGAGTGGGGGAGATTCGCTGTCGTGCGGTGGGCGGGACGGGTCGGCACCGGCCCGCAGCCGCCGGGATCGGCGGCGGGTCACGAGGAGGGCCCGCAGCAGTTCGGGGACGACCCGGGTGGTCGCGACCGTCGAATCCGGGTGGTCCTGCCAGGTGACCGGTACCGCTTCGACGGCGAATCCCAGGGCGTCGGCCATCGCCACCAGTTCCACGTCCCAGGCGAATCCGGGCTCGTAGAGGTGCTCGCGGATGGCCGTCCAGGCCTCGCGAGTCAGCGCCTTGGCGCCACACTGGTAATCCGAGAGCGAGACGTCGAGAAACCGCCTGGCCAGCCAGGCGAACACGTCACCGAGGTACTGTCTGAAGACCGTCTGGTGGGACCTGACCTCGGCCGCCGGATGGCGTCGCGACCCGACGGCCACGTCGGCCTGTCCGCTCTGTACCGCGTCCAGCACGTCCCCGATCGAACGGGCGGGCGTGCTCCCGTCGGCGTCGGCGAAGGCCAGAACGTCGGTATCGAGGGCCTCGAATCCCGCCGTCACCGCGGCCCCCTTCCCCCGTCTCCGATCGGCGACGTTGACCGTCGCGGGGGCGTCCTCAAGCGCCCGGGCCGTCTCGGGGTCGGGGTCGTCGAGTTCGACGATGAGGGCCGCCGGCTCAAGCACCCGCGTGAGGTCCTGCAGGTACTCGACGAGCAGGGGCAGGTCCGGCTCGTAGGCCGGGACGACGACGCCGACGGACCGACTCATGTCCCGGACTCGCCGGCACAGCGAGTAAAAGGGTTCGATACCCGCCGTGGTTCAGCAGATGTTTAGGGGGATCCGGTGGAATTCCCGTCCATGGAGATCGGACTCATCCTCGGCTGGCTCGCGCTCTATCTGGGGCTGGGCGCCCTGGCACTCCCCGTCGCGAGCTGGGTCTTTGCGGGCTTCACCGACAGCGGGGCGGGACTCGCGATCCCGGTCGCCTTCGCCGTCCTCGCCTTCAGCAGCTACTGGATCGGGCAGTTCCGCTTCGGCCCGCTGACGGCGGTCCTCGGTGTCGGTATCCTCGCGTTCCTCGCGTTTCTCGCGGTCCGCTCCGGCGTCTCGATGGACCGGCGTCGGTACCGGGACGCGGCGGTCGTCTTCACGCTCTTTTACCTCCTCCTGATCCTCATCCGGCTCTACCGGCCAAGCGCGGTTCCGGGCGGCGGGGAGAAGTTCCTCGACTTCGGCCTCCTGGCCTCGCTGCTCCGGTCGCCGGTGCTGCCCCCCGAGGACATGTGGTTCGCCGGCAAGCCCGTGAACTACTACTACGGCGGGCACATGCTCGCCGCGGTCTTCGCGATGCTCACGGACACCGCCCCGCGGTTCGCGTACAACACCGCGCTCGCCGGGTACTACGCGGCCTATAGCACCGCCGCGTGGGGGCTCGCCGGCGCCCTCACCGCGAGGGCGGGACGATCCTATCGCCTCGGCGGCGCGCTGGGGGCGTTTTTCGTCGGGCTCGCGAGCAACCTCTCGACCCCGATCCGCTTTCTCGCCTGGGTCCTCCCCGAACCGGCGGGGCGGCGGTTGACCGGGCTGTTCGGGCTCGAGTTCACGGGGCTCGCGACCGGGCCGATGGACTTCAACTACTGGTATGCGAGCCGGGTGATCGACGCGACGACGGATCCGAACGGCTGGAAGCTCATCACCGAGTTCCCGTTTTTCGCCTTCCTCAACGGGGACCTCCACGCCCACATGATGAGTCCCGTCTTCCTCCTGCTCGGTGCCGCCCTGACCGCCGCCGTCTGGCAGCGCCCGGCGAGCGACCGGCGGGGCCGCATCTCCCGGCTGCTCCTGCTCGTGCCGATCGGCGGTCTGCTCCTCATCACGAACACTTGGAGCGCCCCGACCGTCTTCGGCCTCGCCTGGCTGTCCCTCCTGTTCGCCCCGGCCGCCCCCTGGACGCTTCTCCCGGCGCCCCTGCGCGAGCGGATCGACTCCTGGGCGGCGGGCGGTTCCCTCCGAACCGAGGCGAGCCGAGTCACCGTCGCCGCGCTGATCGCGGCGTCTCTGGCAGTTCTCGGGGCCCTCAGCGTGTATCCCTTCTTGCTCGGGACCGTGTCCGCCCGTTCGATCGGGTTCCTCCCGACGCCGAGAAGCGGCCTCGGCGGGCTCCTGACGGTCCATGGGGTCTTCCTCGCCGTGACCGGTGGCTACCTGGCGACGCGAGTCACTCGCCGCACGGTGGCGATCGTCGGCCTGGTGATGGTGGGGGTGACCCTCCTCACCAGCCTCGTGCGGGCGACGGCGATCGGGCTGTTCCTCCCCCCGCTACTCGGCGGGTGGTACCTGCTGCGAACCCGGGCGGACCTCGGGTTCGAGACCGCCCTCGCGGTCGGAGCGCTCGGTCTGACGCTGCTCGTCGAGTTCGTCTTCGTCGTCGAACGGGCCGGCCCCGGCCGGATGAACACGGTCTTCAAGGTCGGCGCGCAGGTCTGGGCGCTCTGGAGCGTGGCCGCCGGGGTCATGCTCGCCCGCCTCCTCGGGCCCGCGGGACCGATCGCCGGCGTGAAATCGGCCCTGCGAACGCTCCGGGAGCGCCCCCTCGACGCGGTCGCGGGGACCGGTGGGGCCGATGGGGGCGGTGGGGCCGCCGGGGCATCGAAATCGAAAACCGCGGCCCCCCTCTCCACCCAGGTGACCAGCGTGCTTCTCGTCCTCACCGTTCTTGGCCTCTCGATCTATCCGGCCTTCGGCGTCGCCTGGGCCGTCGGCGGCGGGATAGAGAACCCCACGCTCAACGCGCATCACTACATCAAAACGGACCATCCAAAGGAGCGCTCGGCGATCCGCTGGGTGGCAAACCGCAGCGGCCAGCCCACCCTGGTCTCGGCGCCCGGGACGGAGATATACCGCTGGGTCAACGCCCCGTCGAGCATGACCGGGGTCCCCACCGTCGTCGGCTGGATACACGAGGTCGCCTACCGGGGATCAGATCCCTACTGGAGGCGGGTCCGTGACGTCCGGACCATCTTCGAAACCCGGAACGCAACGCTGCGGGCCGAGCTCCTCGAGACGTACAGCGTCGAGTACATCTACGTGGGGCCGATCGAACGGGCCCGATACGACACGGTGGCCTACGGGACGGAGCCGGGAATCTCGATCGCCTACTCGGATCAGTACGTCACGATCTACCGCGTCGAGTTCTAGACGGCCAGGTCGCCGGCGCGTTTCTCCACGGTCACGTTCTCGGCCTCGACGGTCTCGACCTCAAGGAACTGCGGGATGAAGTTCCGCTTCTCGAAGTCCTCCCGCTCGTCCCCGTCCCCGGCGATACACCACAGCTGGACCCGGTCCGGGCCGTGCCAGTCCCCGTTGCGCGTGACCTGGAAGAGGGTGTATTCCCGCCCCTCGACCTCGACGATACCGTCCTTGCGCACGCCCGGGTCGCCGTGGATGATGAGCCGCTTCATACCTGCCCTTCGATTGACCGGAGAGTAAACGTTTCGGAGCCTCCCGACGGTTCTTTGGGGCCGTCGAACCAAACGCATTTTAACTCCCCCTCACCAACCAGTCTCCAACAGAGTCGATCCTCCATGGAGATGCCACGTCGAATCAATACGTACTGTCCGCACTGCGATACACACACCGAACACGAGGTCGAGAAGGTCCGTCGCGGCCGGGAGACCGGTATGAAGTGGTCCGACCGCCAGGAAGAGCGGGGCAAATCCTCCATCGGGAACGCCGGCAAGTTCTCGAAGGTGCCGGGCGGGGATAAGCCCACGAAGAAGACGGACCTGAAGTACCGCTGCAGCGAGTGTGGCAAGGCCCACCTCCGCGAGGGATGGCGGGCCGGCCGGCTGGAGCTCACGGAGTGATCCCGATGGCCGGGAGCTTCATCCACGTCCGGTGTCCGGACTGTGAGAACGAACAGACCGTCTTCGGGAAGGCCGCCTCCGAGGTGACGTGTGCGGTCTGTGGCACCACGCTTGCGACCCCGACCGGCGGGAAGGCCGACATCAGCGGCGAGGTGCTCGAAGTCGTCGAACAGCGATGAAATACGAGGGCTGGCCCGAGCCCGGCGAACTGGTCGTGGGGAAGGTCGAGGAGATCGAGGACTTCGGGGTCTTCGTGGACCTCGAGGAGTACGAGGGAAAGCGCGGGTTGGTCCACGTCAGCGAGGTCGCCTCCGGCTGGATCAAGAACATCAGCGATCACGTCAGGGAGGGACAGACCGTCGTCGCGAAGGTCCTCGACGTCGATCGCTCCTCCCAGCAGATCGACCTCTCGATCAAGGACGTCAACGACCACCAGCGCTCGGAGACCATCCAGCGCTGGAAGAACGAGCAGAAGGCCGACAAGTGGCTCTCCCTCGCCTTCGGCGAGGACATGGGGGAGGAGCGATTCCGCGAGATCACGGACGAACTCCTCGCGGCCTTCGACAGCCTCTATGACGCCTTCGAACAGGCGGCCATCCACGGCCACGCCGCCCTCGAGGACGTCGATCTTCCGGAGGCGGACCTGGACGCGATCGTCGAGACCGCCCGCGAGAACGTCTCGGTGCCCTACGTCACGGTCACCGGGTACGTCGACGTCACCTCGCCGAACCCCGACGGGGTCGATGACGTCCGGGACGCGTTGAAGGCGGCTGAGGGCGACGGCGAGATCCCCGACGAGGTCGAACTCGAGGTCACCTACGTCGGCGCGCCCGAGTACCGCATTCGGATCCGGGCGCCGACCTACAAGACCGCGGAGGCGGAACTCGAAGCGGCCGCCGACCGGGCCATCGAGTCCATCGAGGCCGCCGGGGGCTCCGGCGAGTTCCACCGCGAGCGCCACACCGAGTCCGAGTAAGCGTGAAATCGGACATCCGGGTCTGTTCTGCGTGGGAGGGAGAACACGACCGTCCCGTCTACACCCTCGGGGCGGAATGTCCCGTCTGCGGGGCAAACGCGGTCAACAGCGCGCCGGCTCCCTTCGATCCGGCCGATCCGTACGGCGAGTACCGACGCGCTCTTAAGGAGCGTTCCCAAGAGTAGGAGCATGGACGAGATCGAGGTCGATCACCTCACGGACGTCGACCTTGCGGATCCGGTGCTCGTCGAGGGGCTCCCGGGCGTGGGTCACGTCGGCAAGCTCGTCGCCGAGCACCTGATCGAGGAGATCGACAGCACGCTCATCGCGCGGGTGTACTCCGAGCACTTCCCGCCGCAGGTCGGCATCGACGAGGAGGGGGTCGCCACGCTGGCACACGCCGAGGTGTACGGTATCAAAACCGAGGGCCGTGATCTGGTGGTGCTCACCGGGGACCACCAGGCCGGGGACAACACGGGGCAGTACCGGCTCGCGGCCGCCTTCCTGGACGAGGCCGAGCGCCTGGGAGCCGACACCGCCTACTCGCTGGGCGGGGTCCCGACCGGCGAGTTGATCGAGGAGTACAGCGTGCTCGGGGCCGTCTCCGGTCCGGACCTCCGCGAGCCCCTGACCGAGGCGGGCGTGGAGTTCCGCTCGGAGGAGCCGACCGGCGGCATCGTCGGCACGAGCGGGCTCCTCCTGGGACTGGGCGATCGGCGCGGGTTCGACGTCGCCTGCCTGATGGGCGAGACGAGTGGCTACCTGGTCGATCCCAAGAGCGCCCGGGCCGTCCTCGAGATCCTCCAGGAACTGCTCGGGTTCGAGGTGCCCTTCGAGGCCCTCGATGACCGCGCCGAGGAGATGGAGGAGGTCATCAACCGACTCCAGAACATGGAGGAGGCACAGAGTCCGGGCGGCGGCGAAGACCTTCGATACATCGGTTGAAACCGCCCGTTTCCGTGATTGGGCTGTCTACTCTCTGACCGAGTAGGCCGTCCCGGCCTCGCGGAGCGGGTCGGTCACCCGGCCGACCGCGTCGGCCGAGGCGACGACGGTCACGTCGACCCCGCGCTCGGCGGCCCGGGCGGCGACCTCGCCGACGGCGAATCGGCCGTCGGGCTCGATGCCGGTCCGTTCCAGCGCGACGATCGCCTCGACCCCTGCTGCGAGAACGAGGCTGTCCCCCGCACAGGCCGACGCGAGTGACTCCGTATCGACGTTTCTGCTTCCGCCGGAGCGGATCGGGGGAACCTGGTACACCGTGACCTCGCCCGGCGAGAAGTCGATCACGCCCTCGATCTCCGAGACGCCGACCTCGCGTCCCGCTTCGGCGTCGGTCGTGGCCGTCCCCGTCGCGGGCCCCTCCCCGCCGGGGACGGCGTGCAGCAGGCCGCCACGCATCTCGAGGGTGACGTCCTGGCCCGCCTCGACGGCCTCGACGGCGATCGCCGCGTCCTCCTGGACGCCGCCCAGGACGTCCTCGGCGACGCGATCCGTGAACCGCCGGATGTCGTTGGTGTGTCCGAGCAGCCAGTCCACGCCCTCGTTGGTCACCTGGTAGCGTGACCGGCCCTGTTTGAGTACCAGCCCGTCGTCCACGAGTTCGCGGATGTACTCGGAGACCGCCTGGCTGGTCACCCCGACCTCGTCGGCGATTTCGCCCTGGCTCACCGCCGGCTGCCGGTCGGCGATCTCGACGAGGATGCGAAATCGCGTCGCCTCGCGTTTGTCATCGAGGACCTCGACCATGGGGGGAACTCGGAGCGGGCGATGAAAACAGCACCGGTCGACGGGACGATTTTTGTCCGTCGAGCCCAGACTATCGGTGGTGCAGTTTCCGAACGCGACGGTCGACGACCGGGCGATCTACTTCCCGTCGTTCGACGCCCTGGTCCTCGCCGATCTCCACCTGGGTCGGGTCCGCTCCTCGCAGGTCGAGTTGCCCCTCGGGGAGCACGCCGACATCCTCGAACGGATCGAGGCGGTGTGTCACGCTCACGAGCCGACACAGGTCGTCCTGGCTGGCGACGTGGTCCACGCCTTCGATTCGATTCCCGTCGAGGTGGCCGAGACGATCACCACGCTCGCGGAGACGATCGCCGAATCGGGCGCGTCACTGACTGTCACGGCCGGGAACCACGACCCCGTACTGGCGTCCCTGGACGTCGTCGATCCGGTCCCCGCCCGTCGACTCGGTCCGGAGACGGTCGTCCTCCACGGCCACGAGGAGCCCCCCGTCGACGTCGCTCGCTACGTCATCGGACACGAGCATCCGGCGATCACGATCGAGGGGATGCGCCGGCCGTGTTACCTGGACTGTCCCGACCAGCGCGGGGGTGCCGCCGTCCTGGTTCTCCCCGCGTTCAGCCGGGCCGCCCCCGGGACGACGGTGAACGCCGCCAGGACCGCGGACACGATGTCGCCGCTGCTCACGGATCTCGATCGATGCAGGCCGATCGTCCCGACGGACGGGGACCCCCTCGAATTTCCGGCCCTCGAGGAGTTTCGTCCCCATCTCTGAACCGGACGGTATCTCGGCCGCGATCACGAGGTATTTTACCCGGGAGAGCGATGGGTGGAGTGAGACCGATCGTCGTGGACCGGCCTCGCGGGGCCACGACGCCGGCCGAGATAGCATGAAACACGTACTCGACATCGACGATCTCACCGCCACTGACATCGAGGCACTGTACGACCTCACGGACCGGATCAAGGCCGATCCGGAGGCATTCGGGGAGGCACTCCACAACGAGAGCCTGGTGATGCTCTTCGCGAAACCCTCGACCCGGACCCGGATCTCCTTCGAGACGGGAATGACCGAACTCGGGGGCCACGCGATCAACTTCGACCAGGAGTCCTCACAGATCTCACGGGGCGAGTCACTCCGGGACACGGCGACGGTGCTCTCGGGCTACGCGGGCGGGATCATGGCCCGCCTGTTCGACCACGAGACGCTCCTGGAACTCGCCGACGGTGCCGACGTGCCGGTCATCAACGGCCTGACGGACAAGCTTCATCCCTGCCAGGCACTCGCCGATGGCTACACGCTTCGCGAGAAGGGCCTCGACGACGGGCCGATGGCCTACGTCGGCGACGGGAACAACGTCGCCCACTCGCTGATGCAACTCTGTGCGACCCTCGACATCCCCTGCCGGATCGCCACGCCGCCGGGCTACGAACCCGACGCGGAGATCCAGGAGCGGGTGTCGGACGCCGTCACCGTCACCAACGACCCCGCAGAGGCCGTCGAGGGGGCCAGGGCGGTCTACACGGACGTCTTCGTGAGCATGGGCGACGACGAGGCCAAGAAGGCCGACTTCGAGGGATTCCAGATCACCGCCGACCTCATGGCCCGCACCGACGACGGGGCGTTCATGCACTGTCTGCCGGCCCACCGCGGCGAGGAGGTCACCGCCGAGGTGATGGACGGCCCGAACGCCATCGTCTACGACCAGGCCAACAACCGCAAACACGTGCAGAAGGCGATCCTGCACACGGTCTATGACTGACACGCCCGCTTCACTCGCGCCGGTCTGACCGCCGGCCTGGCACTCCGAAATGGGGAGAGCGCTTTTCTCCGTCAGGACGGTAGGCTCGAGCAACCGATGTTGATGGCCGCACTCTCGGTTCTCGCGGGGGTGCTGTTGGGGCTCTCCCTGGCGGCCCCGCCCGGACCGATGAACGCCGTGATCGCGGAGGAGAGCGTCAACCGGGGGTGGCAAGCGGGAGTCGCCGCCGGGCTGGGGGCGATGACGGCCGACGTCCTCTTTTTCGGCCTCGCCGCTGCCGGCGTCGTCGCGTTCGTCCGCGACGCCCAGACCCTGAAGGGGGTGATGGTCGGGATCGGCGGTATCTTGATGTTCTACTTCGCGTACGGCGCAGTCAGCGGAGCGACGGACTTCAGCGCCACCGAGGGCGCAAGCGGGACCGGCTTCGGCAAGGCCTTCGTGCTGGCCGCGACGAACCCCTACCAGATCACCTGGTGGCTCACCGCCGGCGTGGGACTGCTCGACCCGGGGACCGTCCAGGCCTTTGGCTACTCCCTCGCGGCCGTCAACGGGACGCTTACGGTCCTCGGCTTTTTCGGCGGCATCGTCCTCTGGATCACGGCCTTCCCCGCCGTGTTGCGGACCGCGGGGAACGCGGTCGACGCGCTCGGTACGGCCGTGGCCTACGGGAGCGGGATCGTTCTCGTCCTCTTCGGGATCGTCTTTCTCCGGGACGCCGGTACCGCCCTGGGACTCATCTGAGCTCGTCCTCGACGGTCATCTCCGCGACCTCGCCCTCGAGCCACTCGCGGAACCACTTCACCCGCTTGAGTCGCCTATGGGCGAGGGACTCTGCGGCGTCGCTTTCCACCCGCTTCTTGGCGTTTCGACCCCGGTCGAGCACCCGCTGGACCATCTCGGCGGCGTCCATGTGCGTCCGGGCCTCATAGCCCATCCGGAGGAGCATGAGGACGATGCCGTTGGCCCCGACCTTGTCGAGCAGGTCGGCTTCGATCAGACACCGGGTCTCCAGGGAGACCTCGCCGAGGTCGCCCTGGTGGCTGTGGTTCTCGATGGCCCGGCACACCTGATCGACGAACGAGGCCGGGACGTGCTCGTGGGTCTCGAGGTACTCCCGAGCGACCCGCGCCCCCGCCTCCGGGTGGACCTCCTGGTCGGCCTCGAGCTTCGCGATGTCGTGGAAGAGCGCCGCGACCCTGACCACGTCGGTGTTGGCCCCCTCCTTCTCCGCGATCTCCGCGGCGAGGTCGACCACGTTCATGATGTGGTTGAAGCGGTACTCCGCGGAGTGCCAGGGATACCAGCGCATCCGGCCACCGTCGCCCTCGTTCTCGACGCTTGCCCGCAGGTAGTCATAGACGAACTCGGCCATCGACTCGAAGGCGTCGTCGGTGACCGGCGCTTCGGCTATCTCGACCCCCACGGTACCGTCCCCCGTTCCGTGAGTTTGTTTCCGTCAATCATTATTAGATGGAAGAACGCCGCTCTGGTTCTTAGGCCTTTTGCAGGGCGTCGAGTCTCGGGCCGGTTCGTGTGCAAGTACCTGCCCAGGCGATCGCAGCGCTGCCGGAAAGAATGGAATACTGCCCCGAGAGGGGCCGAAACCGCTCAACGAGCGGTCTGGCTACAGTCGAGTGAGGTTCTTCGCTCGGGGGCCTTTGTCTGCCTGTTCGATCTCGAATTCGACTTCCTGGCCCTCCTCCAGATCAGGCCCGCCGACGTCTTCCATGTGGAAGAACACGTCCTCTTCGGACTCGTCGCTCTCGATGAAGCCGTACCCTTTCCGCTCGTTGAAGAATGCGACCGTACCGGTTGCCATTTTACTCCACCTGGAACGTGGGCGTCCGGGTATATAAATCCCACCGCTGTCCGTCCGGTCTGTTCCGCCGGTTCCGATTCGAGGATGGGAACCGAACGACCGGTTCACCCGTTGGACCGGTGATCGACACCTACGTCGGATTCTCCTCGGCCGGCGCTGGGTCGTCCCCACCGCACCGCCGGTCCTCCGTGCGGAAGATCTTCCAGCCGGTCACGCCCATGAATATCAGCACCAGCGGGGAGAGGATGCCGAAGAAATAGTATGGCGCGTACTCGACGACCGGCACGTTAAGCGCCGCGGCCATGTAGACGCCCCCGGAACTCCAGGGGACGAACGCGGAGGTGGTCGTCCCGGAGGCCTCGACCGCCCGCGAGAGGTTCCGGCTCTCGAGGTCGTACTCGTCATAGAGGTTGCCGAGTGTCATTCCGGGGACGACGATCGACATGTACTGTTCGCCGGCGAGGACGTTCATCAGGAAGGTCCCGACGGCCGTCCCAACGGTGAGGCCGGCGACGTTCTCCACGGCCTGCCCGATCTTGTAGGCGATGGTCGCGAGCACGCCGGTCTGCTGGAGGATGCCCCCGAGCGAGAGGGCCGCGACGACGATCGTCACGACCCAGATCGACCCGGCGAGGCCGCCACTCGCGAGGAGGTCGTTCGTGAGTTTCAGGCCCGTTTCCGGGCTGGTGCCGTAGTGGACTGTCGACCAGGCCGCCCCGAAGGCCCGGCCCTGGAGCAGGATGCTCACGCCGACCCCGGTGAAGATTCCGGCCCCGAGCGACGGCAGTGCCGGGTACCCGACGAGCGCCAGCGCGAATGTGACCACAAGCGGCAGGAACGCCACCGGCGAGATCGTGTAGGCACTCGCGAGCGCTGTCCGGATTTCGGCCACCCGATCGACCGGAATCGCGCCGCTCGCGTTCAGTCCCAGGACGACGAACAGGACAAAGGAGATGCCGAACGCGACCATCGTCCCGGGTCGCATCGCCCTGATGTGATCCATCAGATCCGTGTTGGTCACCGCCGCGGCCAGGTTGGTCGTATCCGAGAGCGGCGAGTTCTTATCGCCGGTGTACGCCCCCGAGAGGACCGCGCCCGCCGTCATCGGGGCCGGAATGCCCAGTCCCGATCCGATGCCGATCATGGCGACCCCGAGCGTGCCGGCCGTCGTCCAGGAGGAACCGATCGCGAAGGAGACGATCGCGGAGAGCACCAGCACGAAGGGCAGGAACACCTCCGGGGAGAGAAAGCCCAATCCGTAGTACATGATCGCCGGGATCGTCCCCGCGTCGATCCAGGCGGCGATGAGCATGTAGATGACGAAGAGGATGAGAATCGCCTGCAATCCCATCAGGATGCTCTCTCCGATCCCGTCGATGAGTTCATCCCAGCCGTATCCGAAGTAGTACCGGCCGAGCAGTCCCGAGAAGACGATACCCCAGAGCAGGGGAATCTGGGGATCGAGGCCCAGGTGGATCATTCCCACGGCCAGGAAGAGGATCATTCCCCCGACGGGGACGAGGGCTTCGGCGAAGCTGGGACGCTTCTCCGGTGGAATCTCGTCGTAGGTTTTCGGCGTGAAGTCCAACATACGCGACGGCTAGAGGTTGGCAAAGGCGGTTAATTAACAGTTAAGATCTATACTCATCCGAGTGTGGCTTTTTCCTCCGCCTTATGGGATCCCGGCCCATCCATCGGCAACCGCGTGGTAACTTCGGGAGGCCCGTTTCAGAAGGGGCAGAGACACGCTCTCGTTCGCGGAGTGGGCCTCGCCGGGTTCTGCCGGGCCGCAGACGAGACACGTCGTCCCGGCAGCGGCTAACCAGCCGGCGTCCGTCGCGTGGGGTTTCACGACGTGAGCGGGGGAGTCCGGCTGGGCGTCGGCTACGGCGCGATGCAGGCGGTCGAGAAACGCCTCGTCGTCGCACGCCATCGGAGGCAGATCCTGATCGACAGTTCGGTCGACGCCCTCGGCCTCCGCCAGCCGGGCCAGATCAGCCCGCTCCCCGGGAACGGTTCGTTCGTCGACGGTCACGGTGCAGGTGTCCGGGATGACGTTCCAGGCCGTCCCGCCCTGTATCTCGGTGACGGCGACGCTTCCGGATTCGACCCCGCCGGCGATGGACGTCTCCGGGGCCTCGAGCTCCCTGATTCGCTGGACGATCTCGGCGGCCCGGTAGATGGCGTTCACCCCTTCCTCGGGCTGACTGGCGTGGGCACTCCGGCCCGAGACGGTGATCGTGCTCCCGCGACGGCCCTTGTGACCCACGGCCACGTCGAGACGCCCCTCGGCGGTATAGGCGGCAGACCCCTCGCCGACGATCGCATACGCCGGTCGAAACCCCGCATCGATGGCCGCCTGCGCGCCGATTCCGCCCCGCTCCTCCCCGGCGAAGCTCGCGAAGATCAGTTCCCGCTCCGGCTCCGCCTCGCGGAACGCCAACAGCATCGCCGCGAGCGCGCCCTTCATGTCCGCGGTCCCCCTGCCGTACAGCCGGTCCCCCTCGGTGTGGACGCGGAGCTTCCCGTTTTCGACCTGTTCGGGGTCCGGTTCCACGACGTCGTGATGGCCCACCAGGGCGAGAGCCGGATCGCCGGCCCCCTTCCGGGCGATGACGTTTCCGGCGTCGGTCTCCTCGATCTCGGCGGCCGTCTGGTCCCGGAGCCAGCTCGCGATCAGCGAGGCCGTCCGTGCCTCGGCGTCCGCGGTCGGCACCGCCACGAGCGTTCGAGTCAGTTCCTCGAGGCGATCGATCTGCATGGAGAGTTGACCGCCTCCGGTCCCCTTCAAGGGTTGGATTCCTCGTGGACTGAGGGTTGGACTGCTCATGGACTGAGGACTGGACTGCTCATGAAATAGTCGAGGAGGGGGTTGCTCGTCGCGGGCCCCATCGAGGTCGACGAGGCGCCGAACCGACCGTTTGAGGTGCCTCGCTCACCGACATCCGGTATGTCCGAGGTCAACGTCGAGGAGGTGGACTGGGAGCGATCGGAACGGGGCGAGACACTCATCAAGCGGAAGAACCTGGCCGCCCCGGCGGGCGGCGAGCTGATCGGCACCAGCCTGTACGAGTTGCCCGCCGGTCGGCGATCCTATCCCTATCACTACCACACGGCGAACGAGGAGGCCCTCTTCGTTCTGGCCGGGACCGGCGCCATCAGGCTTGAGGACGGGATCCTCACGCTCGAATCGGGCGATTACGTGGCGCTGCCGCCCGGCGAGGGAAGCGCCCATCGCGTCGTCAACGACGGGGACGGGACGTTGCGCTACCTGATGATCTCGACCATGCGAGACCCCGACGTCATCGTGTATCCCGACTCCGAGAAGGTCGGCGTCTACACCGGTGGGGCCCCGGGCCGGGATGGGGCCCAGGACCGCCAGCAGTACTTCCGCGAGGGGACCGCCGTGGACTACTGGCACGGCGAGGAAGAGGACGCTGCCGGGGAGTGATCCCCGTCTGGCAGCGCTGCGGGGTCGTCGGATCGGTCGGTTCGTCCGGGGGCGGTGGGAGCCGGCGACTACAGTTCGATCCGCTCGACGAGTTGGTCCTCGCCGCCGGACTGGTTCACCGCGACGATCCGGACCTGCTCCTCCAGGCCCGACCCCCGGAGTTTGTCCTTGAGCAACCCGTCGACCTGGTAGACCCCTGCCGCGTTGCGCATCGTGATCTCGACCAGGACCGGGGCCGAATCACCCGCGAGGAGCGTGACCTGCTCGATGGCCTGACTCGAGATGGTGTTGATTCCACGGCCCCCCTGCTCGTAGGGGAAGCGGGAGCGGCCGCGCTCCATGTCCAGCGCGTCGGCGATCCGAATCACCCCCGCTTCGGTCGTGAGCGGGTCTTCCGCGGAGTGATGACACAGGATGGCATGAAGGATCTCCCCCTTCATCCTGACGCGTTCGGGCGTGTCATAGAACGGTTCCAGGAGCCGATCGAGGAGGGCCGGGGCGAGCATGATCGAGTAGTAGGTGTGATCGTCGCGATGGACGACGTGACCGATGTCGTGGAGGGTCGCTGCGAGGGCGATGATCACTGGCTCGTCCCCCTCCTCCAGGCCCTGGTCCGTGGCGCCGTTGAACGGGACGCCGGCCCGTTTGAGGAGTTCATAGAGCCGGAGAGCCCGGTTACGGACGATTTCTATGTGTTTCTCCCCGTGATCGTTGTACCCTTTTCGCGTGACCGGGTTCACGTTCTGCGCCTCGAGGTAGGCCTGGACCTCCGGATCGTCGAGGACGGCTTCGAGGACCGCGTTGACCCGTTCGTCGGGGAACGGATGCTCCGCGCTCGGATCGTACGCCTGGGCGCCGTCGGTATCGGTCATGCCCGGACAGACGCGTTCGGGACCATTAGTTCACGGGGTGTTCCGTTCTGCCCGATTCGAGCGTGCTGGAGCATAAAGCCTATAATCGCGACTGAGTTACGAACTCGTAATGACAGTCGAGGTGATTCCCGCGTTCGGCCTCCCGACGGGAGGGATGGAACTGGCCATCATCCTGCTGATCGCCGTCCTCCTGTTCGGGGCGAACAAGATCCCCAAACTCGCTCGCTCGACCGGGAAGGCGATGGGTGAATTCCAGCGCGGCCGCGAAGAGATCGAACAGGAACTCGATGAGATTCGGGAGGGCCCCGCCACGGGGGAGAACAGCGAGTCCACCTCCCCGTCCACGACCGGGTCCGACTCCTCCGGGTCCGACTCATCGTCCAGTACCACGTCCGAGTCCGGGTCCGACTCCGACTCCACCAAACAGTAATCGTTTTTCTCGCCCCCTGCCTACCGGCGCCGGGGCGCGTGGCCAAGCGGATACGGCGAGAGGTTCCTAACCTCTAGATCGCGGGTTCGAATCCCGCCGCGCCCGCTCCGACTCTTTCCGATGTCGCTTTCGAAACCCCGCGGTCGCGATCCTGCTTCTCTTCGTTCGCGGGTTCTCCGCCTGCGGAGCGATCGATCGGGACGGGAAGTCGATCGATCCGGGCCGCCTCCGGTCCCGATACCCGTTGATCCGCCCGCCAAAGGGTCCAATAAAACCGAATGGTCCGGCAATCGAGTCCCCCTGCGAAGACAATATGGGGGTTACGGGAGAAGGGATCACACGGACCCACACGAGACACATGATAGACCCCGTACTCGCGAGCCGGCTCCAGTTCGCACTGACGACGGCCGTGCACATCATCTTCCCCGCCATATCCATGGGTCTGGCCCCCTTCCTGGTGTACTTCACCTGGAGGGAGACCCGTGGCGCAGGCGAACCGTGGGTGTCCTTACGACGGTTCTGGGTGAAGATCTTCGCCCTCACCTTCGTCGTCGGCACCGTGACCGGCATCGTTCTCGAATTCGAGTTCGGCACGAACTTCGCGGCCTACGCCTCGATCGTCGGTGGCATCTTCGGCGGGCCGCTGGCGACCGAGGGACTGATGGCCTTCATGCTCGAATCGACGTTCCTCGGCATTCTCCTCTTCGGCCGGGAGCGCGTGAGCGATCGGCTCTACTTCCTCTCCGCGTTCCTGGTCGCGCTTGGCTCCTGGCTCTCTGCGGTCTGGATCCTGATCGCGAACTCCTGGATGCAAATGCCCCGCGGGTACGAGATGGGTATGCGCGCAGGCAAGCAGGTCGCCGTGATCACCGATCCGGTGACGGCCTACTTCAATCCTCGATTCTTCTACATGTTCACCCACATGCAGGCCGCCGCGGTGCTCGCGGCCTCGCTGTTCATGGCTGGAATCGCGATGTACAAACTCTCGAACCCCGATTCCCGTCGGACCTTCTGGAAGACGAGCCTGAAACTGGCCATCGTCGCGATGCTGGTGACCGCGCCGTTCATGGCGATTCAGGGCGACTCCTACACCCGGCACGTCTACCGGACCCAGCCCCAGAAGTTCGCCGCGATGGAGGCCGTCTACGAGACCCATTCCCACGTTCCGACGTACCTCTTTGCGGTCCCGACCGACCCGGCAGACTTCCTGAACCCAAGCGCCCGGGACCTCTTTACCGTCGGCATCCCCAGCGGGGCGTCCTTCCTCGCGAGCGGGGGGAATCCGAACGCGGTCATCAAGGGTCTGAACGACATGGAGAGCCTGGAAGGCGTCGAGGGTGAACCGCCGGTCGTCGTGGTCTTCTGGTCGTTCCGCGCGATGGTCGGCCTCGGCCTGTGGTTTATCTTCCTCGCGCTCTGGGCCGGCTATCGCTGGTACCAGGATCGACTCCTCGACGACCGGTACCTCAGGCGTGCCTTCGTGTACTCCACTCCGCTTGGCGTACTGGCGATCGAGTTCGGCTGGATGGTCACCGAGGTCGGCCGCCAGCCCTGGGCCATCCAGGAGGTCCTCACGGTGGCCAACAGCGTCTCGCGGAACCTGACCGGCGGCGAGGCGCTCCTGACGCTCCTCGGATTCGTCGGGGGGTATGCGGTCCTGTTGGGCCTCTGGACGTACCTCGTCCGACGCCTGGTGATCCGCGGGCCGGCGGAGCCCACAGAGGAGGGGGTCGCTGAATGATGGCTCTCCAGACCGGTCCGGTCTGGTTCGGCGTGCCCCTCGTCGAGCTCTGGTTCGTGGCGCTGTTCCTGACTCTGGCCATGTTCCTCTGGCTCGACGGGACGAACTTCGGAATGGGCGTCCTCTATGGCCTCTCGGACGGGGAAGAAACCAGAGATCGGATCCTGGCCGCGATCGCGCCGCTCTGGGACGGCGCGGAGGTCTGGCTCGTCGTCTTCGGAGGGTCGCTGTTCGCGGTCTTCCCGGACGTGTACGGCGGGCTCTTCAGCGGGAACTACCTGCTGATGTTCGCCATCCTCGGCTCGCTCATCATCCGCGGGGTCTCCCCGGAGTTCATGGAACAACGCGACGACGAGCGGTGGCGCCGCATCTGGAGTCGGACCTTCGTCCTTGGGAGTACGCTTGCTCCCTTTTTCCTGGGGATGTTCGCCGCGAACTGGCTCGTCGGTGCGACGGGGATCATCACGCTGCCCGGGATCGTCGTCGGACTTGCCCTCCTCGCGCTCTCGACGGCACAGGGGACGGGCTTCCTGGGCATGAAAACCGCGTCCGGTCTCGAGGCGTCCACCACCCGCTACGGGCTCCGCTCCCAGGTCGCCTACCTCGTCCTGGCCCTTCTTGCGGTCCTCTACCTGTTCGTCGCCGTGGAGGGCATGGCCGCCAAGATCGCACGCCCGGTCCCGATCGCGCTCGTCGCACTCACGGCGGTGCTGGGGGTCGCCTACCTCTGGCTGCTTCGAGCCGGCCGGTACCGGCCTGCGTTCCTCGCGGCCGGGACACAGATATTCGGGCTGGTCGCGCTCGTCGCCGTGTTGCTGTTCCCGACGATCTACCCGGTGGCCGGACTGACGGTGTACGAGGCGGCGGTCTCGACCCTACAGCTGAAGATGATGACCGGCGTGCTCGCCGTCTTCCTCCCGCTCGTATTGTTTTACTTCGCGGTGCTCTACAGTGCCTTCTCCGGCCCGGTCGAGGCGGGCGAGGGGTACTAGCCCCATACCCGCGCCGTCGCGTTTTCCCGACCGGAGCACTCAACCTCGATCGGGGGCTAGGGAGGGCATGCACGTCGTCTTCGACATGGACGGGGTCCTGCTCGACGCCCAGGCCGACCCCGCCTGGCTCGATCGGGCCCTGGATGCGACCCTCGAGGCCTTCGACCTCGAGCCGACGCCGGAGCGCCGTGAACTCCTCCATCCGAAGAACCTCCGGGACTTCGAGCGAGCTGCAACGTCACTCGGCGTGTCGCCGGCGGACCTCTGGTCGGTCCGACACCGCAACTACGTCCGCGAGAAGGACGCCGCAATCCGTGCGGGGGCGATCGGTCCGTTTCCCGACGTCGAGGAGGTGTGTGCTCTCTCCCGGGAGTACCCCGTCTCGATCATCAGCAACTCGCCGGAGTCGATCGTCGAGACGTTCCTCGAGGCCGCCGACCTGGGGGACGTCGTTCAGCACGCCATCGGTCGGGGCGAGTCCATGGACGCCATCGAACGCATGAAACCCGACCCGGCCTTCTACGAGGAACTGGACCGGCGGGCCGGGGATGCCCGGTACGTGTACGTCGGCGACGCCGCCTCCGACGCCCTGTTCGCTCAACGCACGGGGATGGCGTTCGTCCACCTCGACCGCGAGGTCGGCGAGGCGACGTCGCTGGCCGAGGCGGCCGATCGGATCCGAGTCTTGGACTGATATGTGAGAGAGGGACAAGACTTGAATCCCTGGGCCGCCTACGGGACGTCATGTCCGTTCGGGACCTCATGACGACGGATCTCGTGACGGTTGAACTCGGCGAGACCCTCGATGCGGCCGTCGAGCAGATGCTCGCGAACCGCACGGGAAGCGTGCTCATCGTCGACGGGTCGGAGCCGTCGGGGATCATCACCGAGACGGACGTGCTTGCCGCCGGTTTCGGCACCGAACGCCCGTTCACGGATGTCCCCGTCTCCCGGGCGATGAGCCCGAATCTGGTGACCATCGGTCCCGAGGCCGACGAAAGGGAGGCCCTCTCGACCATGAAGGAGTACGGGATCAAGAAACTCGTCGTGACCGAGGACGGGGAGCTAGTCGGTATCCTCACGACCACCGACCTGGTCTTACACCGGTCCGACCTGGTCGAGGAAGTCACCGATATCGATCGCACCCAATCCTATCCGAGTCTGTAGTCACTCGGCGTCTTCGGGCGTATCGAAGTCGTGGAACTTCTCGCCTTTCACGCTCGAGAGGATGTTCAGCCCGGCGGCCGCGCCGTCGCCCGCCGCGATCTGGGCCTGCCACTCCTCGACTCGTCCCATCGCACCGACCGCGTAGACGTTCTCCACGCTCGTCTCCATCGTGACGTCGACGTCGACGACTGCCCGGTCGGTGAGGGCACAGCCCAGTTCCTTCGCCAGACTCCGGTCGGTCCCGGTCGCGAGCACGAGGTACTCCGCGTCGTACTCCCCCTCATCGGTCACGACGGAGAAGCCCGCATCGGTTTGGTCCACGTCGGTCACTTCCTCCTCGCGCAACTCCGCCCCGAATCCCTCGACCTGCTCGCGGGACCGCTCCATGAACTCGGACCCGTCGATGCTCTGGATCCCGAGGTAGTTGAAGAGGTGGGCCTTGTGCATCCAGGTCCCGTCGGTGTCAAAGACGGTGGTGTCCAGGCCGTTTTTCGCCGTGAAGAGTGCCGCGCCGAGGCCGGCCGGGCCGCCCCCGACGACGATTACGCTCGTGTCAGTCATCCGTGTGCGTACAGGGGCAGTTGTGAAATAAACGTCGGCCCCGGAGCGTGTCTTGCAGGTTTCCCGGTGCGGGCCGACAAGGGGGCGAGCGGCGCTTCTCGGAACCGGCGGGAAAAGATCGATGGTCAGTGGGCCGGATCGTCGGCCGGGGCGAGCATATCGTCGATCTTCAGGATGACGACGTTGTTCGCCTCGTTCTTGGCGTCGACCGTGCCGTCGATCCGGAGCTTCGAGATCGGGGTGGGGCCGACCGAGACCGAGTCCCCCTCGTGGAAGTCCTTGATCGAGCCCCGGACCTCGATCTCGGCCCGGCAGAGATCGGGGTTGAACACGGTCGTCAGGTTGATGTCCTGGACGTTCACGTCCTCGACGGGGTCGCCGTTCCGCCGGACGGGAACGGCCGCGGGGGAGTCGATCTGCTGGATCTCCAGGGCCTCGAAGGCGTTGGTGGTGGGCCGGTAGCCCCCCTTCGGACCCGGGACCCCTTCGACCAGCTGGAGGGCCTTCAGGCTCTGCATCTGATTTCGGATGGTTCCGGGGTTCCGGTCGACCTCCTCGGCGATGGTCTCGCCCTTGATCGCGGTCTCCTCCTGGGTGTAGTGATCGACGAGGGCGCGGAGAATCGTCTTCTGACTCGCGGTGAGCTCGATGGAGGACATTACATCGAGATAGACGGGTCCATTTCTTAAATCCCCTCTTCTCCCGATTCGACGAAACCGGGAGACTTAATCGCGAGAGCGCTGTCATCCCGCCCATGCAGGGACACCGCGTGCTCGTCACCGGCGGGGCCGGCTTCATCGGGTCGAACCTCGCGAACGAACTCGCCGAGGAAAACGACGTCATCGTCGTCGACGACCTCTTCCTGGGAACGCCGGCGAACCTCGTGGACGCCGTTGATTTCCGCGAGCGGAGCGTCCTGGAGGGGGACCTGCCGACGGACGTGGACGTGCTCTTTCACCTCGCCGCGCTCTCCTCGATGCAGATGCACGAGGAGGCCCCCCAGCGCGGGGCCCGGGTCAACGTCGAGGGCTTCGTGAACACCGTCGAGCAGTTCCTCGAGGACGGCGGGGAGACCGTCGTCTACGCCTCGACGTCCTCGATCTACGGCGACCGGACCGACCCCTCCCCGGAGTCGATGGACGTCGAGGCCCACACGGGCTATGAGGCCTCGAAGCTCGCTCGCGAGCGCTACGCCGAGTACTACGACAACTACTACGACGACGTGACGATGGCCGGATTGCGGTACTTCTCGGTCTATCAGGGCATGGCCGGGGGCGCCGAGGGGCACAAGGGGGAGTACGCCAACATCATCGCCCAGTTCGCCGATGACCTCGCGAACGGGCGCTCGCCGGAGATCTACGGGGACGGCACGCAGACCCGGGACTTCACGCACGTCTCGGACGTGGTCGACGCGACGATCGCGGCCGCCGAAGGCGAGCTCTCGGGGGTCTACAACGTCGGCACCGGCGAGCAGTACGCCTTCGACACGGTCGTCGAGCTGCTCAACGACGCCCTTGGCACCGACGTCGAACCCGATTACGTCGAGAACCCGATCCCCGAGGACGTCTACGTCCATGACACCCTGGCCGACGCGACGAAGATACAGGAGGCGACCGGCTGGGAGCCCGAGATCCCCTTCGAGGCGGGGATCGAACGGGTCTGTGCGCCCTACCGGGACTGAACGTTCCCTTCGATTTCCGCCGTCCCGCGGTCGAAAAGGGCGGTTCCGATCGTGTGCAGCGATTCGATCCCCTCGACGTCGGTCGGCAGCTGGGGCACGGTCACGAGTCCGGGCTCGTCGCCGTAGGCGGTCTCCAGTTCGTCGAGGTGCTCCTTCTGGACGGCCACGCGGTCGCGGTGGAACTCACAGTCACAGAACTCCGAGAGGAGACCGTTCGCGACGACCGCGCCGACGGAGATGTCCCTCTCGCGGAGGTCGGCGATGATTCGTTCGGTCTCTTTGACGGCCAGGGACTCGGGATTGCTCACCACGACGAACGTCGTCCGGTCGCTTTGCACCATATCCAGACAGTCCTGGGCCAGTTCTCGCCACTCCGCGAGCAACTCCCCGGGGTCCATCGAGACGTCCCGGCTCACCGCGGCCCGGAGCTTCGCGTAGAACTTCGGGGCCTCTCCCAGGTGTGCGTAGAGTTTCTCCTCGAGCTCGATCAGGCCGATCGTCGCGCCGGCCGGGGCGGTATCCCAGACGATCCGGTCGTAGGTGTCTCCCTCGAGGAACTCCAGGAGATAGCTCAGCGCGAACTGCGTCGAGATGCCGGGTGCCTCCGCGAAGTAGTCGACCACCCAGCGGTCGACCGGCATGAACGAGGAGACGACGGCATAGACCTCCTCGCCGTACTGCTCTTTCCACCGCTCGGCCACCACGTCGTAGTCCATCTCGACGGCATCAAGCCCCGCCACGTCCGGGACGGCGGTGAGCTCGCCGGAGACGTCCAGGCCGAGGATATCAGAGAGCGAGGGCGAACGATCGGTCGAGAGCAGGAGCGTGCGCTCGCCCGTTTCGGCCAGACGAATCGCGGTGGCCCCGGCGCAGGTCGTCTTTCCCACCCCGCCCTTGCCGGTGAAGGCGATCAACTCGTGGTCCGCCGGGAGTGCTTCGAGCGTGTCCATCGTCTGTCGGTACGGGCCCCTCGACAATAGGACCCGTATCTGCCGCGGCTACGCCGCGTCGGTCTCCAGGGGTCGGAACACGCTGACCTCGGCCAGCCGATCCGTGGCCTCGACCCGCATCACGAGGACGCCCTTCGTGTTGCGCCCGATCGCGGAGATCTCCGCGACCGGCATCCGGGTGATCTGTCCCGCCTCGCTCATGGCGATCACGTGATCGTCCGCGGAGACGGTCCGGAGGGTCGCCACCGGGCCGTTTCGCTCGCCGGTCTTGATGTCCATGAGTCCCTTGCCGTTCCGGGATTGGGGCCGGTACTCCGAGAGGGGGGTCCGCTTCCCGTAGCCGTTCTCGGTGACGGTCAGGAGATACCGGTCGTCGTCGGGGCGGACCGAGGTCACGCCGGCGACCGCGTCGCCGGGTTCGAGCGTGATGCCACGGACCCCGCGGGCGGTCCGCCCCATGGGGCGGACGTCGGCCTCCGCGAAACGGATGGCACGGCCCTGGCGGGTCCCAATCATCAGCTGTGACTCGCCGTCGGTGATCTCCACGTCGACCAGTTCGTCCCCGTCATCCAGTCGGGTGGCGATGATGCCGGTCGAGCGGATGTTCTCGAAGTCCTCGGCCGGCGTGCGCTTGACGTAGCCCTCCCGGGTGACCATGGTGAGATACTCGTCCTCGACGTCCCGGGCGGCCACGACCGCGGTGATGTCCTCCTCGGGGTCCAACTCGAGCAGGTTCACGGCCGAGGTCCCCCGGGCCGACCGGGACATCTCGGGGACCTCGTAGGCCTTGAGCCGGTAGACCTGACCGGCATCGGTGAAACAGAGCAGGGTGTCGTGTGTCCGGGCCGGGAACGCGGAGGCGATCCGATCGCCCTCCTTGAGATCCGCGCCGATGATCCCCTTCCCGCCCCGGTGCTGGGCCGAGAAGGCGTCCATCTTCACCCGCTTGATGTAATCCGCCTCCGAGAGCGTGATGAGCACGTCCTCCTGGGGAATCAGGTCCTCGTCGGTGACCTCGCCGTCGGCCTCGACGATCGAGGTGCGACGCCCGTCGCCGTAGGTCTCTTTTTGCTCCCTGAGCTCGGTCTTGATGACCGCCCGGAGCTCGGCCGGATCCGAGAGAATCGTCTCCAGGCGCTCGATGCGGGCGGTGACTCGCTCGTATTCGTCCTCGATCTCGCCGCGTTCCATCGAGGTCAGGCTCCCCAGTTGCATCCGCACGATGTGCTGGGCCTGCTCGGCCGAGAAGTCGAAGCTCGCTTGCAGCCGCTCTTTGGCCGCGTCTCGGTCCGGGGAGTCCCGAATCAACTCGACGATGTCCTCGGCGTTCTCCAGGGCGTGGAGCCGCCCCTCGAGGATGTGGGCGCGGTCCTCGGCCTCCCCCAGTTCGTACTCGGACCGCCGCCGGACGACCGTCCGGCGGTGATCGAGGTAGTGCTGGAGCATCTCCTTGAGCGAGAGCACCTCCGGGTTCCCATCGACCAGCGCGAGATTGATGACGCCGAAGGTCCGCTCCAGGACGCTCTCGAGCAGGCGGTTCTCCACGATATCCGTGTTCGCCCCCCGCTTGAGCTCGATGACGACACGGATGCCCGCCCGATCCGACTCGTCCCGCAGGTCCCGCACGCCCTCCAGTGTCCCCTCGTTGACCATGTCCGCGATCCGCTCGACCAGCTTGGACTTGTTCTGCTGGTAGGGCAGTTCCGTGATGACGATGCGGTCGCCGCGTTCGCCGTCCTCGAGCTCGTAGTTCGCCCGGACGGTGAGCCGGCCCCGACCCGTCTCGTAGGCCTGCTTGATCGCGTTCTTGCCAACGATGGTCGCGCCGGTCGGGAAGTCCGGCCCGGGCACGAATTCCATGAGATCCGCGACCGAAGCCGCCGGGTTCTCGAGCAGGTGGATCGCCGCGTCGACGACCTCCCCGAGGTTGTGTGGAGGGACGTTCGTGCTCATCCCGACCGCGATGCCCGAGGAGCCGTTGACGAGCAGGTTCGGCACCGCCGCCGGCAGGACCGAGGGCTCCTCCAGGCGGTCGTCGTAGTTGGGCTCGAAGTCGACGGTGTCCTTCTCGATGTCCGCGAGCAGTTCCTCGGCGATCGGGGCCATCCGGCTCTCGGTGTACCGCATGGCCGCCGCCGGGTCGCCGTCGATCGAGCCGAAGTTCCCCTGGCCGTCGATCAGCGGGTAGCGCATCGAGAAGTCCTGGGCCATCCGCACGAGGGTGTCATAGATGGCACTGTCACCGTGGGGGTGGTAGTTCCCCATCGTGTCCCCGACGACCGAGGAGGACTTGCGGTGCCCGGCGTTGCTCGTGATGCCGGACTCGTGCATCGCATAGAGGATGCGACGATGGACCGGCTTCAGGCCGTCTCGCACGTCCGGAAGGGCGCGACCGGCGATCACGCTCATCGCGTAGTCGATGTAGGACTGCTCCATCTCGTCCTCGACCCGCACCGTCTCGATCTCGTCGCCGACCTGACCGCTCGGCTCGGGCAGTTCCGAGCTCATATGTCCACCCACTCCGCGTCAGTCGCGTGCTCCTGGATGAACTGTTTGCGCGGGCCCACGGCGTCGCCCATCAGGACCGAGAACATCCGGTCGGCCTCGGCGGCGTCCTCGATGGTCATGCGTTTGAGAACCCGGTTTTCCGGGTTCATCGCCGACTCCCAGAGCTGTTCGGGGTTCATCTCGCCCAGGCCCTTGAACCGCTGGATCTGGTCCGGCGAGCCCCCACAGATCTCCTCGACGATCCGCTCCCGGTCGGCCTCGGTCATCGCGTCGTGGGTCTCCCCGCCACACCGGATGCGATAAAGCGGGGGCTTGATCGCGTAGATGTGGCCGTTCTCCAGCAGCGGACGCATGTGCCGATAGAAGAAGGTCAGAAGCAGCGTCCTGATGTGGGCCCCGTCCACGTCGGCGTCAGTACTCATGATTATCCGCTCGTATCTCAGATCGTCGAGGTCGAACTCCTCGCCGATCCCGGTCCCGATGGCCCGGATCATCGCACGGATCTCCTCGTTCTCCAGGATGCGGTCGAGGCGGTGTTTCTCGACGTTCAGGATCTTCCCGCGGATCGGGAGCACGGCCTGGTACTCGCGGTCCCGGGCCTGTTTGGTGGACCCGCCCGCGCTGTCGCCCTCGACGATGAACAGCTCCGATCGCTCGGGGTCTTTGGTCTGACAGTCCGCGAGTTTTCCCGGCAGCGACGTGCTCTCCAGGGCGCTCTTCCGCCGGGTGAGTTCCTCGGCCTTCTGGGCGGCCTTCCGGGCCTTCGCGGCTTCGATGGCCTTCGAGATGATCGCCTCGGCGGTGTCCGGGTGCTCCTCGAAGTACGTGGAGAGCCCATCGTGGAGCGCGGACTCCACGATCCCGCGGACGTCGCTGTTGCCGAGTTTCGTCTTGGTCTGGCCCTCGAACTGCGGGTCGGGATGTTTCACCGAGATGACCGCGGTGAGTCCCTCGCGGATGTCCTCGCCCGTGAGATTCTCGCCGTCGACCGGCCCCAGCAGGTCGTGGTCCTGTGCGTAGCCGTTCACGACCCGCGTGAGCGCGGTCTTGAACCCGGTGAGGTGGGTCCCGCCCTCGCGGGTGTTGATGTTGTTCGCGAACGCGTGGGTCGAGGACTGGAGGTCCTCGGTGGCCTGCATCGCGATCTCGACCTGCACGCCCTCGGTCTCGTCCTCGAGGTAGATGACGTCCCCGTGCAGGGGCGTGCGGGACTCGTTCAGGTACTCGACGAACTCGCGGATACCCCCCTCGTACTCGAAGGTCGATCTCTCGCCGCCGTCTTCCCGGTCGTCGAACAGGGAGATCTGCACGCCGGAGTTGAGAAAGGCCAGTTCGCGCAACCGGGACTCGAGTGTCGTGAAGCTGAAGGACTCGACCTCGAAGATGTCCGTGTCGGGCTTGAACCGAATGCGGGTTCCGGTCTGCTCCTCGGGGAGCTCCGTCACGGTCTCCAGTTCCGTGACCGGTTCGCCACGCTCGAAGCGTTGCTCGTAACGCTTTCCGTTCCGCTCGACTTCGACGGTGAGCCACTCGGAGAGGGCGTTGACCACCGAGACGCCGACGCCGTGGAGCCCGCCGGAGACCTGATAGGACTCCTTGTCGAACTTCCCCCCGGCGTGGAGGACGGTGAGAATGACCTCGACGGCCGGCCGATCGTACTCCTCGTGGGTGTCGACCGGGATCCCCCGTCCGTCGTCCCGCACGCTGACCGATCCGTCCTCGTGTAACTCGACTTCGATGTGCGAACAGTAGCCGGCCAGTGCCTCGTCGATCGCGTTGTCGACGACTTCGTAGACGAGATGGTGGAGCCCCCGGCTGTCCGTCGATCCGACGTACATCGCGGGTCGCTTGCGGACGGCCTCGAGCCCCTCCAGAACCTGAATTTGTCCGGCTCCGTAATTGGATTCCGCTACCATGAATGAGGTAGTCTTCGGTAGGGCGTCCTGACTTAAAAAGCTCCCCATGCGCGTGCGCGCGTAACGCCAGTCGAGATGCTTTTGAGTGCGCCCGGGAAACCACGTAGTACGCGAATGTCGGGCTTCGAATCTCCACCAACGGGGCGGGGCGCGATCGCGGAGGATCTCGCCACCGACCAGCGATCGATCTCGATCGCCGAGTTCTTCGAGCGGAACAAGCACATGCTGGGCTTCGACAGCGAGGCCCGGGCGCTGGTGACTGCCGTCAAGGAGGGGGTCGACAACTCGCTTGACGCCGCCGAGGAGGCGGGGCACCTGCCGGATATCTACGTCGAGATTCGGGAACTCGGGGATCACTACCGGCTGATCATCGAGGACAACGGCCCCGGAATCACCGCCGAGGAACTGCCGAAAGTCTTCGGAAAGCTCCTCTATGGGTCCCGGTTTCACAAGCGGGAACAAAACCGCGGTCAGCAGGGAATCGGCATTTCGGCGGCCGTGCTGTATTCCCAGTTGACCTCCGGGAAGCCGGCGAAGATCACGAGCCGCACGGCCGGCCAGGAGGCGGCCCACTACTTCGAGCTGGTGATCGACACCGACGACAACGAGCCCGAGATCAGAACCGAGACCACCACGACCTGGGATCGCAGCCACGGCACCCGGATCGAACTCGACATGGCGGCGAACATGCGGGCCCGCTCACAGCTCCATGACTACATCCGGCACACGGCCGTGGTGAACCCCCACGCCCGGATCGAACTCCGCGAACCGGAGGCCCACATCAAATCCGAGCGTGCCGAGGGGGCCTCCCTCCCGGCGGAGACCGAGGAGATCCGGCCCCACCCCCACGGCGTCGACATCGGGACGCTGCTCAAGATGCTCGAACGCACCGACTCCCGCACCGTGCGGGGGTTCCTCCAGAGCGCGTTCACCCGGGTCGGACAGAAGACCGCCGACGCCATCATCGCGGCCTTTCGCGACCGGGAGTTCGGCCGTGAGTTCCGGTGGTATCCCCCGCAGGATCACGAGGACGTCGACCTGGCCCGGGCGGTCGTCGAGGCCATCTCGAACAAGGGCCGGGACCTCGAACGGCGCTTCGCGGACGAGTTGACCGCCGCGATCGACGACGCGAAGCCGGTGAGCTACACCGAACTGGGAACGGTCATCGACCAGGTGGCGGATGAGGTGGCCGAGGCGTCCGGACGCGCGTTCGGCGAGACGGTCCGAAACAGCGTTCGGGAGGCCGCCTGGGCGGCGCTCACGAACGACCGCCGCGGCGAGCTCTACCGGGCGATCGACGAGGCCACCTCGGCCCGGAAGGACGACGCCGCCATCGACGCGCTCGCAGAGCGCCTCGCGACCGCCATCGAGGAAACCGACCGCGACCGGTTCACCCGGGACGACCTCGAGGCGGCCATCGACCGTGCCGCCGACCTCACCCAGGAGATGGACGGGGAGACCGTCGGCGAGACCGCCCGCGAGAACATCAGCGAGGTCCTCTGGGACTCGATGGGACCAATCGAGGAGGAGCTGTCCGCTCCCGCCGAGATCGCCGACGATCGGGACGCCGCGAGCAACCTCCTCGACGGCATGGCCTCGGTGGACGTGATGGCGCCCCCCTCGGACTGTCTCTCCCCGATCACGGCCGACCAGATCGAGGCGGGGCTCAAAAGCGAGTTCGACGCCGACTTCTACACCGCGGCCACCCGGGACGCCGGCGTCCATGGCGGCGATCCCTTCATCGCCGAGGCGGGGATCGCCTACGGCGGGGAGATCGAAGAGGGCGGCGCGGCGGAGTTGATGCGCTTTGCCAACCGGGTCCCCCTCGTCTATCAGCGCGGGGCCTGTGCGACGACCGACGTGATCAAGGGGATCAACTGGCGGAACTACGGTCTCGATCAGCCCGGCGGCTCGGGGATTCCCCAGGGGCCGGTCGTGATCATGGTCCACGTCGCCTCGACGAACGTCCCGTTCACGAGCGAGTCCAAGGACGC
>JBDGTI010000012.1:39308-42200 GCA_042216995.1 Halodesulfurarchaeum sp. | reverse complement strand
TCCAGGAGTAGTTGTAGTTGAGCGCCGAGAAGACGACGTCGAACTCGCCGAACTGCGATCCCTCGAGGTTGTTCCGGACGGTATCGGCGTTCTCCCGGACGTTCTCGATGAACAGCTCGACCTGTTCGTTGAGCTCGGCGTCGTCGATGTCCTCGATGGCCTCCTTGACGCCCTCCGCCCGCCGCTTCGTGAGCTTGACGAGCGACCGGAGGAACGCCGAGGGCTGGGCCGGACTGACGGACTCCTCGATGAGCTCCTCGACGTCGCTGCGGAACTCCATCGCGCCCCGCATGCGCTCGCGCTGATCGCCGACCGGCCCCTGCTCCTGTGAGAGGACGAGCTGGCTCAGCGTGAGGACGAGGGTGACACCCGTGATGATCGATCCGACGAGGCCCTGGAACAGCGTCTCCAGCGGGTCTTCATTGCCGAACAGTTGCGGAGTCGGGACGGGGTGAAACTGGCCGACGACGATGAGCGTGAGGAAGATGCTCCCGACGAGACACGCCGCGACGAACGAGCGGTCCGCAATGAGCAGGAACCAGAACTTCCGACTGCTCTCCGGGACTCGCTCCCGCATCGTGTCGCTCGGACGGCTTCCCGCGTCGCTGTCGGTGTCGCCCGGCGCCATCTGGTCTACTAGAGCCCCCCGGCGGTCAAAAGCCTGATTACCGAGTCAGCGGGCAGTCGGAGCCCCGGCAAAATCGATGGGGGCAGTCGAGCCAGAACGGAAACCGATGTGTCCGACCGGTGCGGGCGGGATCGAACCAGCGACGGGGCGAGTTTCGAGAGAGTGGGGCGCCCCTTCTCGAGGAAGGAGGGCTAGTTAGTTTCGTCGTCGGACCCGTCACTCCCTTTCGGGCCCTCGTCGCTTTCGGCAACTCCCTCCTCGTCTTCGGACGGCTCCTCATCGTCGTCGGCCGTCTCGACGTCTGTATCGACGTCGACGTCGACGCCGTCGGTGCCGACTTCTGCATCGACCGATCCCTCGATCTCGGTTTCGCCGTCGCTGGTTTCGACGTCGAGGTCGCCGCCACCTTTCCCCGCAACGCTGGCCCCCTCTTCGTCGAGTTCGGCCTCGCCTTCGAGGTCCGTCTCTATTTCCGCGTCGGCCTCGCCGGCCTCTGCCTCGACTGACGTACCGGAATCGATATCGATCCGAGCCGACTGTTCGTCCTTCTCCTCGCGAACAGCACTCTCGAGGCCGTCTCGGACCGGTTCGACGACCCCGCCGAGGAGGTCGCTCGGCGGAACGGCCCTGTATTCGTATTCCGTCCCCTCGCCGTCGTGCCCGCGCCGTTCCACGGCGTCCCGCTCGACGAGTTCGTCGAGTGTCTCGCGGACGCGTCCGGGGTGGAGTCCGACGCCTTCGGCGACGGCCTCGCCGGTGCTCCAGTCGTGCTGTCTGAGATGCACGTAGACCCGGGAGCGGGTCTCCGTCTCCAGAAGCCAGGAGAGGAGATCGACCACGCCCTCGTCGAACTCGGACCTGGCCCGGTCGACCCACTCCTCGACGCGGTCGCGGAAGTCGCCGTTGCTCTCGTTCCGTCGCTCGTTCTCGGGTTCGGCGCCCTCGCCTTGGTCAGACATGTCCCTTCTGCAAGGACAGAAAGTCCCCGGCCGGAAAAGGCCTGTGGCGAGCCCCGAACCGAGAGCGGCTGACCGATCCCGGGAACCGGTCGGGGCGATATCCCATCTCCACGGCCCACGCTCGGGTACGAAGTGGCCCCAGAATCCCCTCCGACCGGGCCGCCCAGGGGAGTTGGATGATCGGTGGGCGATCTGCCGAGAGCCAGTCCAGTCAGTCGGCCGCCTCGATCTCGTCGAAGAGCGCCGCCACCCGGGATTCGATCTCGTCGCGGATCGCGGCCACCGCCTCGGGCGGCTTCCCGTCCGGGTCCGCGAGGTCCCAGTCGCGGTTCTCCCCGGCCCAGCCGGCGGGACAGACGTCCTCGGCCGAACAGCCCATCGTGACGACGTAGTCGCTCTCACTCGTCTCTTCGACGGTGATCTCCCGGGGGGCGCGACCGGCGACGTCGATGCCGATCTCGGCCATCGCGTCGATGACCCCTTCGTGGACGTGGTCCGCGGGACGGGTCCCGCCGGTGAGGAGGTCGATCTCGTCCTCGAGACCGCGATCCGCCCGTTCCCGCTTTGCGAACGCGTAGGCCATCTGCGAACGGCCGGCGTTCTGGACACAGACGAACGCGATCGCCGTATTCGCCATCAGTCATCACCCTTCGGGATTCCTGTCGACTCGTCGAGGGCCCCGGTCGTGTACCCCCGCCAGTCGAATGTCCGCCGGAAGTAAAGCGCGACGTTGACCAGCGAGAGGAGGACCGGCACCTCGATGAGCGGGCCGACGACCGTCGTGAAGGCCACGCCGGACCCGACGCCGAAGACCGCCACGGCAACGGCGATGGCGAGTTCGAAGTTGTTCGAGGCGGCGGTAAAGCTGATGGCCGTGGTCGTCGGGTAGTCGGCACCGATCTCCCGGCTCATCCCGAAACTGAGGAAGAACATCACGACGAAGTAGAGAGTGAGCGGCACGGCGATGAGCAGGACGTCACTCGGCTGGGCGACGATGCGCTCGCCCTGCATCGCGAACATCACGATCACGGTGAACAGAAGCGCGATCAGCGTCAGCGGGCTGATCGCCGGCTCGAACTCCGCTTCGTACCACTCGGTACCCATCGTCCGCGTGCCAACGTACCGCGAGAGGATGCCGGCCGCGAAGGGGATCCCCAGGAAGATGGCGATGGCCCGGAAGACCTGCACCGGCGTGATGCCGAAGGCCTGGATGCCCGCCGCGAGGTTCTCCAGCCCGAGTAGACCCGGCATGTGGAGGGCGAAGAACCAGACGTAGACGCCGTAGGTGAAGATCTGGAAGACGCT
>JBDGTI010000012.1:0-39281 GCA_042216995.1 Halodesulfurarchaeum sp. | reverse complement strand
GAGGTCGTTCCAGACGAGCACCATCGCGATGCATCGGGCCATCCCGATGAACACCAGCCCGAGGAAGAACGTCGGTCGGGCGGGGAACCCGGGGACCACCCCGCCGAAGAAGAGCAGGGCGAGTGCGAACATCACCGTCGGCCCGACGAGCCAGTTCTGGACGAGGCTCAGTCCCAGGACCTTCACGTTCGTGAAGACCGTCGGGAGCCGGCCGTAGTCGACCTTCGCCAGCGGCGGGTACATCATCAGTATGAGTCCGATCTCGACGAGGTGGTATCGCTGGATCGGACCCGTGACTCCGGGGGCGAAGTACCCGAGGCCCACGCCCGCGACCATCGCCCCGATGATCCAGAGGGTCAGGTACTTATCGAGGAAGTCAAGTGATCCCGACTCGGCCTCAGTCATCGTCCTGTCCTCAGGGCGTCGATGATGGCCGTTGCGACCGGGGTCGCTTCGTACTTCCGCCACCGGCCGTCCTTGTGCCGGGTGACCAGTCCCGCCTCGCGCAGATCCGAGAGCGCGTGACTGATGGCGCTCTCGCTCACGTCGACGACCGCGTCGAGTTCACAGACACAGAGTTCGCCATCGGCGTCGACGAGCACCCGCGCCAGCCGATAGCGCGTCTCGTTGCCAAGCGTCGAGAGCACCGCGATGTGGGATTCGATCCGGTCTCCCTGGGCCGTCGACTGGAGGGCCGCGAGTTCCGAGAGGCGGGTCTCCACGTCCTCGATCCGACACTCGCCGAGTTCGTCCTCGAGATGTCGTTGAATTCGGTCGGAATCCGCCACCATATGAACATCTGAACAGATCTTCAATTAATATCTGTCGGGACCGGCTCGACCGCACTGCCCTCCGCCCTGCTGCCGGACCGGGTGCGAGACGGGCGTGGGACACCGATTGCCCGGAGACGGATCGGTGGGGGAAGAACGCCGTGGTACCACGACCCTCGGAAGGGGTATCCGCTGTCCGGTCCTCTGATAATTTGCAATGGCAAACGGGAAAGTTGATTTCTTCAACGACACTGGCGGCTACGGATTCATTTCGACTGAGGACGCGGACGAAGACGTTTTCTTCCACATGGACGACGTCGGCGGCCCGGACCTCGAGGAGGGACAGGACATCGATTTCGACATCGAACAGGCCCCCAAGGGCCCGCGTGCGACTAACGTCGTTCGCAACTAGTTCGCCGAATTCGTTCGCAACTAGTTCGTCGAATCACGCACTGATTTTGCCCAGTTCATCCCCTCCGTCACTGGTAGCGGGGTGAGCCTTCGGACGTGACGCGACACCGAGAGCGGTCGCTAATCCGATCGAATCACGAGCATCACCTCGCTTGTACGGTCGGGGAGGGCAGCATGAGGGCGTAACAGCTGCAACGAGAAGGAGGGGCCGGGGTCCGCTCCATTTTTGATCATCGGGGCTGCCGATTGACCGTCTTGATGAGTTTGTCTACGCCGATTCCCTGTCTACGCCGAGCCGCCCAGTTCCTCGTATGGCTGGACGACGACGAAGCCGGTATCGCCGGTAAAGTGCATCTGGAATCGCTCGCCGGATTCCTGTCCCACCAGGTCCGAGAGGCTGGAGTTGACCTCGACGGAGGGAGAGACGCCGCTCCAGGCGACGGTCGCGCTCGGATCCGTCGCCACCGGCGGTTGCAGGACGAGCGGGTCGCCGTGGGTCGTGAGGGCCACGTATCCCGGACCCGAGAGGTGGACGTTCGTGAATCCGCCGGCGAAGGAGCCGGCCAGACTGTCGATCGAGCCGACCTCGTAGGAGATGTCCGACTCGAAGGCGAGAACGTCCTCGCCGTTGACGGTGACCGATTCCTCGGCGTCGAGTTCGAGGACCTGGACTCGCTTCTCCCGGTCCGCGAGATAGACGTGGCCCTCCCCCTCGACCTCCATGATCGGTGTTCCCTCACCCGTCGCGGCCTCCTTGAGAAAGCCCGTGATGCCGCCCTCCGCGGAGGCCTTCCCCGTGAAGGAGAGATCCCCCGTGTGGGCGATCATCGAGCCGGCCTTGGCCTTGACCGCGTCCTCGACGGTCACGTCGAGCGTGAAGTCGTTTTCGAGTTCGAACGGGTTGTCACCCGAATCGGGCGCGTTGCGTGTGGTGAATTCTTCGAGGTCCATCGTGCTCCCGTAGAGTCGACCCCAGTACAAAAAGGGCGGGCATACCGCGAGCCGAGTGATGGGTCACCCCGGGACCGGTACTCCTGGATCGGCAGCACCTGTTTTCTTGTCGGTGGGGCGAGTAGACGTACGGGGAAGCCGAGATGAAAAACCGGGAGATCGCGACGATGCTCCGCGAGATCGCGGACTTCCTCGAGATCCGGGAGGTCCAGTACAAGCCACGAGCCTATCGGAGGGCCGCCCGCAACGTCGAGTCGCTCTCCGAACCGATCGAGGACATCCACGAACGGGGCGAACTCGAGGAAATCGAGGGGGTCGGGGAGTCGATCGGCGAGAAGATCGCCGAGTACCTGGAGACCGGCGAACTGGAGTACTACGAGGAGCTCAAATCCGACCTCCCCGTCGACATCGAGGCGATCACGAGCGTGGAGGGGGTCGGCCCGAAGACCGCCAAGAAACTCTACCTGGAACTCGGCGTGCAGACACTCGATGACCTCGAAGCGGCGGCCCAGTCGGGGCAGATCGCCGATGTGGCGGGCTTCGGTGAGACCTCCCAGCAGAACATCCTCGACAACATCGACCGCGCGAAGGCGGGACAGGAACGCATGCTCCTCGGGCGGGCCTTTCCCATCGCGACGGACGTCGAGGGCCGACTCGAGGACGAGGACGCCTTCGAACGGGTCGACATCGTCGGCTCGTTCCGGCGACGGCGTCCGACGGTGGGCGACCTGGACGTGTTGGCGACGGCCACGGACCCCGAGGCGGCGATGGCGGTCTTTTGCACGCACGACGACGTGAAGGAGGTCCGCTCCCGGGGTGAGACGAAAGCCTCGGTGATCGTCTCCGGCGACCTCCAGATGGATCTCCGCCTCGTCGAGGACCAGGAGTACGGTGCCGCGATCGTCTACTTCACCGGATCGAAGGACCACAACATCACCCTCCGGGAGCGCGCGATCGATCGGGACTGGAAGCTCAACGAGTACGGGCTCTTCGACGTCAGCGACGTCGAGGAGGCCGAAGACGGGCAGCAGGCGGGCGACCTGGTGGCCGGCGAAACCGAGACGGGCGTCTATGCGGCCCTCGACCTGCCCTGGATTCCCCCGGAGCTCCGGGAGGACACCGGCGAAGTCGACGCCGCGGCCGGGGGAGCACTCCCCGACCTGATCGAACGCGATGCCGTCCGCGGCGACCTCCAGGTCCACACCGAGTACTCGGATGGAACCCACAGCGTCGACGAGATGGCCGACGCCGCGGCACAGCGCGGGCTCGAGTACCTCCTGATCACGGATCACGGCCCGGGAGCCCCCATTCCGAGCACGCTCGACGCCGACTCGTTCCCGGAGCAGCGAGCGGCAATCGACGCCGCGAACGAAAACCGGGACGTCACGGTCCTCCAGGGGATCGAGGCCGAGATCACCGAACACGGACTCGAACTCCCGGAGGACTGGTACGACGCGATTGACCTCGTGGTCGCGGGCATGCACAGCACGCCCCCGGATCCGACCGAACGCGTCCTCGAGGCCCTGGAGAACGACCCGATCGACGTGTTCGCCCATCCGACCAATCGCCTGCGCAACGAGCGCGACCCTCTCGAGTTGGACCTGGATCGGATCGTCGAGACCGCCGCCGAACAGCGCGTCGCCATGGAGATAAACGCCCAGCCGAAGCGGCTTGACCTCGACTGGCGGTCAGTCAAGACCCATCGCGGGGACGTTCCCTTCGTCGTCAACACCGACGCCCACACGACCGGCGAACTGGACTTCATGCATCTCGGCGTCTCCCAGGCCCGACGCGGCTGGTGTGAGAAAGAGGACATCCTGAATGCCCGCCCCGTCGAGGACCTGCTGGAGTACTTCGAGTCGGGTCAGTGATCCACGGCGACCGGGATCCCGGCGGTCCCCCGGCGTTCGAGACGACGCTTGGCCCCGCCGGAACGTGATCGGGGTCACCCGCCCGCACATTTATGATAGTTTCTCCAGGTGATACGGACATGGACAGCGACGGGAGCGAAATCGAGCCACTCGTCGAATCGATCCACGAGGAGGTCCCGATCACGTTCAAGGTCTCGCTGACGATGTCGAAACACACCCGGGACCTCCTCGCGGAGATCAGAGACGCGATAAACGAGGAAACACTCACCGATACTTAGTTCTAGTTGAGGTACTAATAGGTACGCACAGGTATGCACCAATCGGCATGTGACGTGGATAAAAAAGAAACGACAGTGAATCGTTCCCGGTGCTCTGGACACGATAATCACGTTTAAGCCGTGATCGTCCGATTTGGCAGGTGATGGGTTCCGATTATCCACTCCTGCGTCTCGAAACCGTTGCCCTCATCGCCGTCGGCGGGTTTCTCGGCTCGAACCTGCGCTTTCTTCTCAGCCTGTTCTCCCCCGGCCTGTTGGGAACTCTTCTGGCGAACGTGCTGGGGAGTACCGTGCTGGGATTTGTGGTTTATGAGTCGCTCCGGACGGGCCTCCTCTCCGACGCCTCTCAAACCGTGCTGAGTACCGGGTTGCTCTCCTCGTTCACGACCTATAGCACGTTCGCCCTCGAGACAATCCAGGCCGAACCGCTTCTCGGGATGGCCAACCTCCTTGCCAGTTACGCCCTCGGGTTCACAGGGGTCCTCCTCGGCCGACACCTCGCCTACTCGATGGAGGTGAGATCGTGATCGAACCCTATCTCGTCGGGGCAGGGGGCATGATCGGGGCCTCGCTCCGGCACGCGGTCAGCACCCGAGTCGAGGGCAGGGCCCGAGTCGAGGGCGGGGGGTTCCCCCGCGGAACGTTCACCGTGAACGTCCTCGGGAGCTTCCTGCTGGGCCTGCTCACCTTCGCGGGGATCGAGAACTCGGCGATGCTCGTCTTCGGCGTCGGCCTCTGCGGTTCCTTCACCACCTTCTCGTCGTTCTCGGTCGAGACCATCAGACTCTGGGAAGTCGGGAACGCCGCCAGAGCCGTCGCGTACGCCGTCGGGAACTTCATCGGCGCGGTCGCGGCAATCGGCCTGGCCCGGCTGGTGGTCGTCCTGACCGGTGGACTGCTGTAGCGAGTGGATTCGTTTACGGCACGCGTTAACACCACAGATCGGGTTTCACACCGATGAAGGGGACGGAAACGTCCTGGACCGGGGACTCCTCGAGCCACGCGAGGTGAAACACCGCCTCCTCGCGAATGCCGTCGAGGCCGCCACGCTGATCCTCCGCGTCGACGACGTGATCGCCTCGACGAAGAGCGCGGATGAGAGTGAAAGCGGCGGGGGCGGAACGCCGGAACTCGTACAGGACGACGGAGGGTATCCCTGGGCCGTCGGTCACTGATCGACCATCAATCCAGTTCCTGGTCCCCAGCCCCGGTCCCGAACTCCGCCGCCACCGAATTCACCGCCCGGGACAGTCGCTCTTCGATCTCCGACGCGATGTGACGCAGGTCCTCGTTGCCGGTGACGCCGATCAGTTCCTCCGGGTCGACGGCGCTGAGGACGACTTCGCCGGTCTCCGATTCGTAGACGATCACGTTACAGGGGAGCAGGGCCCCGAGGTCGGACTCGATGCTGATCCCCTCGTGAGCCAGCGGCGGGTTACACGCGCCGAGGATCCGGTACCGCTCGATCTCCTCGTCGAGTTTACTCGCGAAGGTCTCCTGGACGTCGATGTCGGCGAGGACGCCAAAGCCCTCCTCGGACAGTTCCCGATTCGCCGCGTCGAGGACCTCCTCGAATGGTGCCTCGACGGTCGTGCTGATCGTGTAGGTCATCACCGACAGTACACCGGACGGACAGATGGGGGTTGAGGCCGCGGCAGGGAGTTCCGCTGTCAGGCCATCGCAACCAGTTGCCAGAGGACGAAAATGGTTCCCGTGCCGAGAAACGTGCTCGCGACCGCGTGACGTTTGATGCGGTGGACGTCCCGGGAGCACTGCACGCTGACGTGCCCGCTCGAATCGGCATGAGAGCCCTGGTGGGAGCACTCGGGGAGCATGTCGATGCCGACGTGGGCGAACACGCCGGTCGAGACGCCGAAGAGAACGGCCTGCAGGACGGGCGAAAGCGGCGGCATCGCGATCGAGAACGGGATCGCCGCGATGGCGACCATCGACGCCGGGATCACCATCACGTACACCGGCAGGCCGGACTGCTTGACCGACTCGGAGCCGGTGAATCCGGCGGGGAACTTGTGTGCGAGGATTCCGAATCCCAGGAGCGGGGTGAGTTCGGACAGCGACCCGTAGACCACGCCCATGATGGTGCCGGCCGCGAGCGCGTGCAGCGAGAGTTCGCCGGCAGCGGCGTTGAGCGGGAGTTCGAGGTGGGATACGAGATGCCCCAGTTCGTGGGCCCCATACCCGAGGAGATAGCCCAGAGCGATGGCGAAGCCCCCGTAGGTGGCGTGGGCCCCGATCGCCTTCGGCGCGAGCAGTCCCCCGGCACTCGCGAGCATCGCCCCGCTCGCGAGGCCGTAGGCCCACACCTGGCGCTCCGGGACATCGAATTCGACGTAGTGACTGATCGCCACGCCGCCGGTCATCGCCGCGAACCCGAAGGCGGCGACGGCAGTGAGCGTCGTCCGGCCGACTGAGATGCCCAGCGTGACCGCCCCAAGAAAGGCGACGGCCGTGACCGCGCTCGCGGCCGTCGCAGTCCGGTGACGGCGGAGGCCCGGGGAAGGGGACGCTCCCTCCCTCATCGATCCGTCGGTCGAGGGACTGTGTGCCGGTCGATAAGCGCTGCGTGTACACTGGGTTTGGGTCCCATTCGGGAGTTAATAAAACCGGATAGTGAATAATAAATTTTGCCATCAGCTCAGGAAATGTTGCCAATCGCGGAGGTGGTCGTACCTGTCAGTTACAGTATGAGAGTTATCCGCAGTCCGCGAAAACACTTCTCAGTGAGACAGCCCCAACGGCGCCAATCCCGATCGACGTCGCGGCGGGCAGATGCCGGTTCTGTCGACGCTCAGCAAGGGGAGACCGGTCGTGAACGGTGCCACCCGAGCTAGTCGCGGCCGGCGATCGCCTCGAAGTTCTCGAAGACCTGCCGGGCGGGTTTGGCCGCCTCGTACTTCTCGGCCGTGATCTCCGCGAGCACGGACTCGATCCGTTCCGGGGGGAGGTCCTTGCGTTTCGTGACGTGTTCGGCGGTCTCGCGGTCGTACTCCGGGTGAAACTGCACGCCGTAGGTCGAGCCGATCTCGAAGGCCTGAATCCCCCGGTCGTTCTCGGCCAAAAGCGCCGCCCCCGCGGGGAGTTCATAGACCCGATCGGAGTGTGTCTCGAAGGCCACGAAGGTCTCGGGAATTCCCTCGAAGAGCGGACTCTTTGCTGTCCGCTCGATCGTCTCGTAGCCCAGCTCGTACTCGTCCATCGCGACGACGCGCCCACCCAGGGCCTGCGCGAGGAGCTGGTGGCCCCAGCAGATTCCCAGCATCGGCACGCCGGCCGCATGGACCTCGCGTGTCCAGTCGGTCAAGCGATGGATCCAGGGCCGGTCCTCGTAGACTGACCGCTGCGAGCCGGTGATGAGCACCGCATCGAAGTCCGACTCGACGGTCGGGAGGGGGTCCCCCTCGCTGACCTTGAACGCCGTGAGTTCGGACGGCACCACCCGCTCGAAGTTCTCCTGGGCCGGGGTCTCCCCGATCGAGGCGTCGATGAGCGCGATGTCGAGCACGCAATCGCCTACGCTCCCGACGCGTATTATATTGTGGTGTTTGCCCAATGATGTTTGTGGACCTGTCCCAATGGTGGCCGGACGGCTGTAGGCCCCTCTTTTCCTCCAGCGGGCCCGGGTGAGCCGCGTGTCGGTTTCGATGGAGTCGAGGCCGCACTGGCCGGAGAGTCATGCACATCGCGAGCAAAACCCGGGAGGTCGAACACCCGTTCAGCGCCCGGATGGGACCACAGAGCGCCCATCCGGGAACCCCGGCAATCGCATCCATCGCCGAGGCGCTTAACCGATCGGGCCACCAACACCGATATATGTCGTTGACGCTGGTCGGGACGCGGCTGGCCCACCCGGATTCGGAGTTCGTCTATCGCGGCGAATCTGCGGGCTGTGAGGGGTGTCCCTATCGGAAGCAGTGCTTGAATCTGACGGAGGGGACCCGGTATGCCGTCACCGACGTTCGGGAGGAGGGTGAGGTGCTTGACTGTGCCGTCCACGAGGAGGGAGTCCTGGCGGTGGACGTCGAGCCCAGTACGATCGAGGCGACCGTCCCGTCAAAGGGAGCCTACGCCGGGAGCCGAGTGACACTCGCCGGCGCGTGTCCCCACACCGAATGCCCGAGTCACCCGCTCTGTGAACCCCTCGGGGCGGAGATGGATCAGGAGTACCGCATCGTCGAAATCCTGGGTGACCCCCCACACGAGGAGTGCGAATTGAACCGCGATCTCACGCGGGTCAAACTCGCCCCCACCGACTCCTAGCTCGACGCGACCGTCCCCAGTTTCTCCCCCCGATAGCCGAAGATGTCACAGTAACCCGTCGCGGAGACCAGGACCGGCCAGAACGCCTCGTCCGCGGTTATCGGGTCTCCGTCGGCCGTCGCGATGACCTCGCCCTGGTCGACCTGCTCGAAGTTGGACGCATACACCTGGTAGTTCTCGGCCGGCGGCTTCTGGATCGCCCGGCCCAACTCGAACAGCGGGTGCTCGGCGGCCTCGAGTTCGCCCGGGAGCGCCGACGTCGCGACGAGGAACTCCTTCACGAGTTCGATCGCGTTCTGCGTGGCCGCTTCGCTGCCCTGGTATCCGGCCTCGACCTCGATCACGGTCGAGGAGGTGTCGAAGATCCGTCCGCCCGTCGGGGGACCCGTATCGACCACCGCCTCGACCGAGAGTCGGGAAACGATCGGTTCGACGCCCTCCTCCAGGCCGGAGACGATGGCGAAGGGGTCCCAACTCGACTGGGTCGAGTGAATCGAGAGCACCGTCTTGCCCTGGATCTCCCGCTTGAGCCGCTCGGCCAGGCTGGCCTCGTGGGCGGACCCCTCGGCGACGTAGGTGAACGAGCGGTTGAGATCGGCGTCGAGAAAGCGGACGCCGGCCTCGAGCGCGAGTTCGTTCGCGACGATCAGGCGGACGGGACGTGAGACCTCGGGCTGGGACTCGAGCAGCCACTCGATCGCTCGCACGCCACAGGGTTCGTCCCCGTGAACGCCACCGACGATCACGAGTTCGGGTTCGCCCGTCCCCAGCTGGGCGATTCGCATTGCCGCCTGTTCGGAGACGCGAAGGCAAAAAGGGCGTGAATCCGGTCGGTCAGGGGAGGGACTCGGCGTACCCCCGGTCCTTTTCGCGAGTCGGCGGGTGACGGCCGTCGATGGCGATTCGAAGCTCGGAAACCCGCTCGGGGGCCCGGCGGATGGCAATCACGTCCTCCCGGAGGGCGGTCACGTCCACGCCGTAGTAATCTCCAGGCACCCCGTCCAGATGGTCCAGCGCGGAGCCCAGGAGCTTTCGCAACCCGGCCTCGTTGTCGAAGTTCTCGTACTTGTGAGCCCCCGCGGCGACCTGGGTCATCCCCTGGAGGAAGGCCTTCTCCAGGGTGCCGTTGCCGTAGTTGAACCACTCGTCCTCGAAGCAGTCATGCGCCTCGTGATAGGCCCCGCCGTTGACGAGCCGAACCCCGTGTATCGTGGCCTGGCGTAGCGTATCGTGTTCCCACCGCCCCTCCGTGGACAGCCAGCCAGTCGGATTCGATCCGGCCGGCGGCGGCCCGACGGTTCGGTCGCGGGTGTGCTCGTCCATGGACGTGGGGAGGCCCTATATTGAGGTATCACCTCGGAAGGACGTGGATGTCGCCGGTTCCCCGCGGACCGCGAATTTCCACCCGCATGCGGATCGACGATCCCTCATGCAGCCATCCGAGTGTGCGAATCCACAACCCTCATGCGGATCGACCTGCAACGGTCGGTCGCGTGCGAGGGTAGCCAAGCCAGGAAACGGCGGCGGACTCAAGATCCGCTCCTGTAGAGGTCCAAGGGTTCGAATCCCTTCCCTCGCACTCGCGAGCGAAGCGAGTGAGTGCCTGGAAGACGAACGGAGTGAGTCTTCCTGTGGCACTGCAACGTGCAGAAGACCCGGAGCGGTCTTCCCTCGCAAATCGACTCGGTGACGGGTATCGACCCGTGAACCGCCTCGTTTTCCGCGTCGTTGCGCTGCAGCCACAAGAACGGGGAGACTGCGGCCGGGGCGGCGACAAGCGGCGGCTCGGTCCGGAACCGGTCCCGCGGGATAGTATCGAATCACGACACGCCTAAGGCATCACCCCACCTGATTCCCCCATATGCGCGCTGACATTCGACTGATCGCCGCTGGGGCGATCCGGAGGCAGTCATGAACACGTATACCGCCGCCGTCGTGGGCGGGAGTGGCTTCGCCGGCGGGGAGCTTCTGCGGCTCCTCGATGGCCATCCCGCCTTCGCACTGAGCGCCGCGACGAGTCGACAGTTCACCAATCGCACCGTGGGCTCGGTCCACCCGAACCTGCGACACCTCGATCTCCGATTCACCGAACCCGGGGAACTGGAGGGGGTCGACGTGCTGTTCACCGCGACCCCCCATGGGGTCTCGATGGAGCGCATCGAGGAGTTCCGCTCGGTTGCGGACACAGTCGTGGACCTGAGTGCGGACTTCCGGCTCTCGGACCCGGCGGATTACGACACCTGGTATGACGGGCACGACTCGCCGGAACTGCTCGAGGAGTCCGTCTATGCCCTCCCCGAACTCGGCCGCGAGGGGCTCGAGGGGGCCTCGCTGGTCGCCTCCGGCGGCTGTAACGCCACCGTCACGATGCTCGGGCTCTATCCCTTCGTGGAGCACGATCTCATCGCCCCCGCGGACCGGGTCGTCGCCGACCTCAAGGTCGGCTCCTCCGAGGGCGGGGCCGGCGGCGGGCCCGCCTCCTCGCACCCGGAACGCTCCGGCGTCGTGCGTCCGTACGCGCCCACGGGCCACCGCCACGAGGCCGAAATCGAGGAGCAACTCGGACGCGGGGTCTCCTTCACGGTCCACGCGGTGGACATGGTCCGCGGGGCCGCGGCCACGAGCCACCTCTACCCCGAACAGCTGCCCGAGAAGGCCGAGATCTGGCAGGCCATCAGGGAGACCTACGGGGATGAGCCGTTCGTCCGGATCGTCACGGGCGGGGGCGGGGTCTACCGCTACCCCGAGCCGAAGGCCGTCGCCGGGACGAACATGGCCGAGATCGGCTTCGAAGTCGACGAGCGTAACGGCCGGATCGTGGTCTTCAGCGCGATCGACAACATCATGAAGGGGGCCGCCGGGCAGGCGGTCCACGCCGCGAATATCGTCTTCGGGCTGAAAGAGACCGCCGGCCTGGAGTTCAGGGGTCTCCATCCGGTGGGATCGCCATGACGGTCGTCGTCAAGATCGGCGGCGCTCGCGCCGTCGATCCGGAAGGCGCACTCGCCGACGTGGCCAGTCTGATCGGGGACGGCGAGTCGGTCGTCGTGGTCCACGGCGGCTCGACCGCCGTCGATGAGACCCTAGAGCGGATGGACATCGAACCCGAGTACGTCGAGACGCCCGGCGGCGTGGTCGGCCGGTTCACCGACGCCGAGACGATGGACGTCTTCAAGATGGTCTTCGGCAAGCTGAACGTCGACCTGGTCACCCAGCTCCAGGACCTCGGCGTGAACGCGATCGGGCTCTCGGGCCCGGACGGTCGGGTGCTCGAGGGCGAGCGGAAGTCCGCGATCCGGGTGCTCGAGGACGGCAAGCGCAAGATCCGCCGCGGCGATCACTCCGGGACCATCGAGGCGGTCAACGACGAACTCCTCTCCCTCCTGCTCGAGGCGGGGTACACCCCGGTCGTCACCGTCCCGATGTACGCCCGGGAGGGGACGGCCGTCAACAGCGACGCCGATCGGGCGGCCGCGGCCGTCGCGGGCGCGCTCGAGGCCACGCTGGTCGAACTGACCGACGTCTCGGGCGTGTTCGCCGACCCCGATGACCCCGCGACGCGAATCGACGCCGTCGAGACGCCGGCGGACCTCGAGGCCCTGGAATCGGCCGCGGAGGGGTTCATGGGCCGGAAGGTCATGGCCGCCGAGGAAGCCCTCGAGTCGGGAGCCGAGTCGGTAGTCATCGCGGACGCCACCGCCGCGGAACCGATCCACCGGGCGCTGTCCGGTGACGGAACGACTATCCGGCCGAGCGCCCTGGGGGACCCATGACCGAGTTCGTCTTCTCCCCAAAGCCGATACGCATCGAATCGGGAGACGGCACGACCCTCGTCGCCGAGTCGGGCACCGAGTACCTCGACGTGGGCGCGAGCTACGCGTGTACGCCCCTGGGTCATGCCCACCCCGAGGTCGTCGAGGCGGTGAGCGAGCAGGCGGAGACGCTGACCTACGTCCAGGGGTCCTATCCGGTGGCGGTCCGCGAGGAACTCTACGAGCTGGTGACCGAGGTGGCCCCCGAACCGCTGGATCACGCCTGGTTGAGCAACTCGGGGACCGAGGCCAACGAGGCCGCGATCAAGTTCGCCCGGCACGCCACCGGCCGATCGAAGGTCCTCGCCATGAAAAACGCCTTCCACGGCCGCACGCTTGGCTCGCTGGCCGCGACCTGGAAGCCGACCTATCGGGAGGGGTTCGAACCCCTCGCCGGCGGGTTCGACTTCGTCACCTACGAGGACGAGGCCGAACTCCGCGAGGCCGTCGACGAGGAGACCGCGGCGGTCATCGTCGAACCGATCCAGGGCGAGGGGGGCATCAACCCCGCCGACCCCGCGTTCCTCGAAGCGGCCAGGGAGGCGACCGAGGCCGTGGACGCCGCCCTCATCTTCGATGAGATCCAGACCGGCGTGGGCCGGACCGGCCGGATGTGGGCCGCCGAGCGGGCCGGGGTCACGCCGGACATCCTCACGGCGGCGAAGGGCATCGCCAACGGCCTTCCGCTGGGGGCGACGATCGTACGGGAGTGGATCGCCGAGGACGCCGGGAACCACGGCTCGACGTTCAGCGGCGGACCGACGGTCGCCGCCGCGGGCAAGACCACCCTGGAGACGATCCGCGAGCAGGGGCTCCCCGAGCGGGCCGGGGAGCTCGGCGAGCGCTTCCGGGAACGGCTGCGGGACACACTGGGCGACGCCGTCCGGGAGGTTCGCGGGGAGGGGCTCATGGTCGGCGTCGAGGTCAAACGCGGCGCCAACCGGGTCGTCAGGGACCTGGCGATGGATCACCGGATCCTGGCGCTCCCGGCCGGACGCACCGTCGTCCGGTTCCTGCCGCCGCTCATCGTCTCCGAGGCCGAGCTCGATCGCACCGTCGACGCGATGGCCGAGGTACTCGCGGAATCGTGAGCGACCACAGCACGAGCGAGGCCCGGGCGCTGCTCCGGGACCTCGTCGAGACGCGGTCGGTCTCCGGGTCGGAGGACGAGGTCGCAAGGCGGCTCCGCTCGTTCTTCCGGGCCCACGACCGCGAGGCGTACGTCGACGAAGTGGGGAACCTCAGAGCGCCGGCCGACGACGGCGTGCTCCTGACCTCCCACATGGATACGGTCCCGGGCGAGATTCCCGTGCGGGTCGAAGACGACGTGCTCTGGGGCCGCGGAAGCGTGGACGCCAAGGGCCCGCTCGCCGCGATGGCCGTCGCGGCGGTGAACGCGGGAGTCAGCTTCGTCGGGGTCGTCCGCGAGGAGACCGACTCCGCCGGGGCCAGACACCTGGTCGAGACCCGCGACCCCCCGGCGGCGATCATCAACGGCGAGCCCTCGGGCTGGTCGGAGATAACGCTCGGCTACCGGGGGTTTCTCACGGGGGCCTACACCGTCGAGACCGAGGTCGGGCACACGTCCCGCCCGGAGCCAAACGCCATCCAGCACGCCGTCTCGTGGTGGAACCGGGTCGAATCGTCCCTCGCCGGTGGCGAGACGGCCTTCGAGAGCGTGACGCCGAAGCCGGTCGAGTTCGAGGGCGGGACGAGCGATGACGGCCTCTCCTTCGAGGCGCGGATCGACGCGCAGTTCCGGATCCCGCCGGACGAGACCGCCGACTCGGTGCGCGAAACCGTCCCGGGCGTCGATCCGGGGACCATCGAGTGGACCGACTCGATCCCGCCGGTCATGGAGAGCCCCCGCAACCGGGTCGCCGGCGCCCTCAGACGGGGGATCCGGACGGTCGGGGGCGACCCAGGTCACCTCCGGAAGACCGGGACCAGCGACATGAACGTCTACGCCGGGAGCTGGGAGGTCCCAATGGCGACCTACGGACCGGGGGACTCAGCGCTCGATCACACCCCGGAGGAGCACCTGGACCTGGCCGAATTCGACCGGGCGGTGACGGTGCTATCGACGGCCGCGAGTTCGCTCGCGACCGAGCCCTGAGACCAAAACGCTGATACGCCCGCTTCGTGGAGCCCATAGCAGATGGCCTTTCCGCGAACCCCGCTCGAACGACTCTGGACCGGAGCGGTGGCGACGATTCTGACCGTTCTGGTCGGGGGGTCGCTGCTCTTTCCGGACGCGGTCTACGGCGCGTTCCTCTGGCAGTACTTCTGGGGCCCGGTCGCGGCTGACGCCCACGGGGCCGCGGCCGCGGCCTGGAACGGTGGCACCCCCATCTTCTTCGAGTCGGTGGCCGAGGCGGCGTCGGTCGACGGGCCCGTTGCCTATCCGGGGTACACCGTCGTCTCCGAGATCGGCTACGCGATCACGCTGCTGCTCTCGCTCTCCGGCGTGGTCTTCCTCCTCGACAGGCTCGACCTGGAGGTGCGTCCGGGCCTGATCTACCCGCTGCTGCCGTTCATGTTCTTCGGCGGCGCCCTCAGGGTCGTCGAAGACGCCCATGACGGACTCGCGGCCGGAACGGGGCTTTTCGCCTTTCCCTGGAGTGCGATTTTCATCAGCCCGTTCATCTACTTCACCGTCTTCTTTCTGACCCTCGGAATGCTCCTCTCGAGTCTCTGGCTCCGGAACCGGGCGTATACCGACACCCTCGAGTGGCCGCTTTTCGGCTTCGGAACCGGGTGGTTCGCGCTCACCATCGGGTATCTCCTCTGGCTCGTGCCGACCAGCCCGAACGTGGCGTTCCATCCCGTGTTCACCGTGCTCACGGTGGGCGGGGCGACGGCCATCGCCGCCGGCGGCTGGTGGGCGATCAGACGGTTCTGGCCGGCGATTGCCTCGGGCACCCCGATTCTTGGGGGAGTGATCCTCTGGGCCCACGCGATCGACGGCCTGTCGAACGTTCTCGCGATCGACTGGGGGGCCGAACTCGGGCTCCCGGCCGACCTCGTTCCAAAACACCCCGTCAACCGGGCGGTCATCAGGATAACGGGCAACGTGGTCCCCGAGAGCGTGACCGCGGTGATCGGCGTCGCCTGGGGGTTCCTGCTGCTCAAACTCGTGGCCGCGACCTTCGTCGCCTGGCTCTTCGACGAGCGGATGGTCTCGGAGAGCCCGCGTTTCAGCACGTTGCTGTTGATCGCCGTGATCGCCGTCGGTCTCGGCCCCGGCGTGCGGGACATGCTCCGGGCGACCTTCGGCGTCTAGGGGTAGGGGTGGAACGGCCGATCCAGCCGCGGTTCGAAGCCCAGTTCGGCCGGAACGGTCTCCGCCCGTTCGCCGAAGATCGGTTCGTCGACGAACAGCGGCTGGGCGCCGGGAACGAGCGTCCGAACCGCGGTGAATCCGAGTCGATCGACGTCCCGGGGTGTGATCGGCGCGGCGTAGGCCCCGAGGCCCGCGCCCTCGACGCGATCCAGGACGGCGTCGAGTTCCCCGCGACCCGTTGGGACGGTCTCGGGACCGACAGCGCTCGCGGGGACGGACTCGTCGGGATCGAGAAGCGACTCGGCCGCTCCCGGTTCCCGGGCGTAGGTCCCGACCTTCCCGGTCGCCTCCGCGGCCCGTTCGGGCCCGAGCCCCCGGAGTTCCATCCAGTTCTGCAGCGCCTCGCCGAGCGCGTCTATCGCGGCGGCCTCGGCGTCGAGGTCGGCCGCCGAACCCGTGGCCAGTCGGGGGAACTCCTCGCGGTGGACCGCGACCGCGACGACCGGGACGTCGATGTCCTGGGTGACCAGAAGCGGTGTGACCGTGAGGCTCTCGCCACGGGCCCGCCGGACCATCGTCTCGAAGTCGGCATCGGCGACCTCCAGCCCCAGGGGCTCGAACGTGGAGTACCAGGCGAGCATCGTCGCGTCGCGCTCCAGCACCTCATAGAGGCCCGAGAGCGTGGCCTCGACGCCGTCGCTTCCGAGTCCCAGGCCCGTCGTGATCGCGCGATCGAAGCCCTCCGGCGGGGGGAAGTGAACCAGGTCGGCCGGGAGCGAGACCGATGAATCCGCGAGGAGGTCCCGGCCGGGAACGACCGGCAGCGTCTCCACGGCCCCGATCTCGGCCTCGCTGATCCCGACGAAACTGTCGAGTGCGGGGCCCACAAGCGACGAGGGAGCGACCCGATCCAGTTCGTCACGGCGGTAGATCGCGGCGCTGTACCGCTCCAGGGACTCGCCGAGTGCCTTCATGTATGCGCCATCCCAGGTCGGGGCGACCCCGGCGGCCCGGTCGGGCGCGGCGCCGTCGCTGAAGCCGGTGGTGTCGGTCACCGAGGCGAGGTAGTACGGCAGCGGAAACGAGTCGTGCTCCCCGACCGCGGGGACCAGCCCCAGTCGGTCGTCGACCGCCAGCTCGGCGCGTTCGATGGCCCCGTCGAGCGAGCGATCGGCGGTCGTCAGGTCGAGAGACCGGTCCCGCTCGGGGGCGTGTTCACAGCCGGGAACGGGGAGCAGCGAACGCTCGGCGTGTGGCACTTCGAGCACGACACCAGCGACCTCGGCCCCGGAGAGGGCACGCAGCGCTTGCATCCCGGCGACGGAGCCCGCGAGGCGGACCGCCGAGCGGTCGGCACTCGCCTGCTCGGCCGCCTCGACGCCGTTTGCCGCCACCCGGCTCGCGAGACAGGAAAAGCAGGCAGAACCCGGCTGGAAGGTCGTGACCGCGGCCGAGAGCCCCGCGACCGGGACGCCGCCGATCCCCCCGATTTCGACGCCGATCCACGGCGTGTCTGCCTCGACGGCGTACCGGTTGGCCGTCTCGAACCCGCCGCTTGCGGCCAGACCCACCACGATCGCCAGGTCCGCGGCCGGCAGGTCCTCGAGCGACCCGCGGGCCGTCGATACGTCCTGATCGCCGAGCATCGCTTCGGCGGACTCCACGGCCGGTCCGTCGCCGATCAGCAGCACCGCCATACCGGCCCCTCCTGGACGTCGTTCATGCCCACTTCCAGCCACAGCAGGGCCAAAAGGGTAGTGCTTCCCCTGTCGGATCGATCAATCGGCGAGCGAGTCGAACGCGTCCTCGACTGCCTCCGGATCGCTCGACTCGCCTCTGAGGGAGGCGCCGATGGTGCGAGCCGCCTCGAGTAACCGCTCGCTCTCGGCCGGGTCGACTGTCCCCTCGAGCGCCTCGAATCGACGCACGTGGCTCTCGAGCCGTTCGAGCAGACGTGTTATCGATCGATCCCGGTCCTCGTGTTCGAGCCAGGTCTTGAGTTCGTCGTGATAGTCCCCGACCGCCCCGGCGACCCCCAACCCGCGGGGCCCGCGCATCGAGTCGGGAACGGCGTCGGCGGGCGGTCGAGTCCCCTCGCTTGCGGCCACCAGGAGCGAGCGGACGTACTCCCGGTCGACGGATTCGCCGTCGACGCCCCGGGGCGTGGCCCGGTCGAGCAGCGCCGCGGCGTGTTTGATCTCGTGGGCCGCCACGTACGCGTCCGTGAGGGGGCGGAGGTCGCCCCCGTTGATGAACCCGCGGCGGGTGAGGTAGGTCCGGGCGACCGACGCGGCCGCCTCGCCGGCGTCCCGATCGGCGCCCGATTCGAGGGCCCGCAGGGCGTCCTCGACGTCCAATTCGGCCGGGCGGTCGGTGTGCAACTCCCGGTCGCCGACCCCGACGGTGTACACGCTTCCACACGCCGGACAGGCCGGGCTCCCCGTCTCGTAGTAGGAAAACCGCTCCCCACAGGACTTGCACTCGCGGCTCCCCCGAACCTCCATGTGGGATCATTGGGTGGCGGGGGCAAAGGCTTCCCGGCTCGACCCGCCCGAGACCGGGAGCGGCCCGCCGACGGTGGATTTAAGTTCCGGAGGGAAAAATGACAGGTGGCGCTTCGCTTTGGAGGGCCGAAGCGTCAACGGGGACCAATTCAGGGCGGCGGCGGGACCGTGTTGGTCCCGCCTTTTGTACTGCGTCGCGGTCGCCGAGTGGTACCGTCGACCGATACTCGAATGCCGTCCCGATCGACCGCAGCGACAGGTCGATTCTCTGAGAGATGACTGTCAGACGACGCCGGGGATTCGAGGATGGCCGCTGATCTTTCAATACGGAATCATTCCCCACGACCCTCGAGTGTCGTGGTAAAGCCAATATACTTATACTTCCGTGGCAAATACCCTGTATCAGGGTTCACACATGTACGACCTAACAGGCTTCCAACGGGATCTCCTCTACGTCGTCGCCGGCCTCGAGGAGCCCCACGGTCTCGCCATCAAGGAGGAACTCGAGAAGTACTACGAGTCGGAGATTCACCACGGGCGGCTCTACCCCAACCTCGATACGCTCGTGGAGAAGGGCCTGATCGACAAGGGCGAGCGCGACCAGCGGACGAACTACTACACCGTCACCCGCCGCGGTCGTCGGGAGATCCAGGCCCGCCGCGAGTGGGAGTCCGACTACGTCGACCTGGCGTAGCTACTCGGTCCCCGCCTCTTCGGCCGTCTCCGCCGTCTCGGCCGCGGCCGGTTCCTCCCCCTCCGGACCTGACCCGTTCGGGCTGGACCCCGCCGACGCCAGCGGGTCGGGCACCGCCTCGGGCCGAATCGGTGACCCCGCGAGTAGTTCCGGCAGCACCAGCACCACGAAGTGCACCAGCAGGACGAGCACAATCGGACCGAAAAACAGGCCGTACCAGCCGAACAGGAGCGGCCCGAAGATGTAGGCGAGCATCACCATCCCGAGGTGGAGGGTCCGCCCCGAGACGTACGGTCTGAGGATGAGATCGGGGATCACGTCGACGATGACCGCCGAGACCACGGCGAAGAGTATCGGGAACCACAGGAGCGAGGGATCGGTGGCGTATTTCACGAATAGATACAGCCCCATCGGGACGTAGACGATCTTGATTCCCAGGATCGGGATCAGGCTCGCGACTCCGGCGAGCATCCCCAGGAGGGTGGGGTATGGGACCCCGACTGTCGCCGGCGTGACCAGGTTGAGCAGGCCGTAGGCGATCGCCCCGATGATGCCCGTCAAAAGCGCGTTGAGGATGTTCCCGAAGAGGACCTTCGAGAGGTCCCGGTCCACCCGGGTCATGTACTCGGCCATGACGCCCTCCTGATCGGAGAACCGGTGGCGCCACCAGTCCGCCAGCCGTCGGTCGTCCCGGAGCAGGTAGAACGCCAGGATGATCACGACGAGGAGGTGCAACGCCGCCGTGCCGAAAAATCCCAGATAGGCGGCCGCCTCCCGCAGGACCGCGCGGATGGCGACGGTCGCGTTCGGCTGGGTCAGGAGTGAGGCGGGATCGGAGATGACCGCGGAGATGTCGAAGTACGGCTGGAGGAGCGACTCGAGGGGCCGGATCGTGACGTGGCCGGACTCGAGGAACTTGTTCAACTCCTGGAGCGCGATGGCGATCGTATAGAAGGCCAGGAGCAGCGCGGGGAGGATGATGGCGAGGAGGGACACACCAGCGGAGAGCGAGGGGTGGCCCACGATCTGATTGACCCGCCTGTAGATGGGGCGGGTCGCATAATAGACGAAGACGCCGAAGACGAAGGTGCCCAGAAACGAGTAAAGCAGGTAGAGGACGAACAGCCCGAACGCGAGCGCGATGACCCACCACCCGAGCCGATCGCGATCGAGCGGGTGAATCGTGTCCATGGCGGGAGAACGACCGCCGTGGTAAAAACCTCGGGGGCGATTGCCGGGGAGTGGTGCCCGCCCGTCAGAACTGATAGCGCCGGTCGTCGTCGCCCCCCGAGAGATCGGCACCGCCGGCCATCTCGTCGTAGGTCATCCCCGAGAGGTACTCGTCGTAGGTCACGTCGTAGTTGCCCCGGAGGTGGAAGTCGAGCTTGCCGGTCTCGGTCGTGGACTGGAAGAGCCGGTGGACCGCCCGGTCGACCAGCGCCGCGGTGTCGGGTTCGCCCATCGCGGCCTGCAACATCGCGAGTTCCATCTTGCTCTCGTCGGTCAGCGCCAGGTCGGCGGCCTCGAGGTCGGCATACGCCGCCTCGACGTCGGACGTGAGTTCGTCGAGCCCCATGTCCGTTCCTGGCCGGCCCACGAAGATACCCCTTTTGGAGCGTGCCGCCACCCGGGGGTTTTCAAGGCGGGACGGCCTACCTGCCCCGTCGATGGCTCCGCCCCTCGACCTGTCGGACGCGGAGCGCGAGCGCATGCAGACTGCCCTCCTCGAGTGGTACGAGCGCGACCATCGCCCCTTCCCGTGGCGGGAGACCGACGATCCCTACGAGATTCTCGTCTCGGAGGTGATGAGCCAGCAGACCCAACTCGATCGAATCGTCGAGCCCTGGCGGGCGTTCCTGGAGCGCTGGCCCACCGTCGAGGCGCTGGCGGCGGCCGACCGCTCCGCGGTGGTCGCCTTCTGGTCGGACCACAGCCTGGGGTACAACAACCGGGCGCGATACCTCCAGGAGGCCGCCGAACAGGTCCTGACCGAGTTCGGCGGCGAGTTGCCCGCCGACCCCGCGGATCTGGAGACCCTGATGGGGGTGGGGCCCTACACCGCCACCGCCGTGGCGTCCTTCGCGTTCGGCACCGGCGGCGCGGTGGTCGATACGAACGTCGAGCGCGTGCTCTACCGCGTCTTTGGGGAGATACGCGAGACAGATGACCCCCCATACGAGGAGGGGGCGAACGCGTTGATGCCGGAGGGGCAATCGCGGGTCTGGAACAACGCCATCATGGAGCTGGGCGGGGTCGCGTGTCGGAAGACGCCCCGATGCGACGAAGAACGGTGTCCGTGGCGAGAGTGGTGCCACGCCTACCAGACGGGAGACTTCACTGCTCCGGACGTCCCGACACAGCCGGATTTCGAGGGGAGCCGTCGGCAGTTCAGAGGCCGGATCATTCGACGCCTGGGCGATAGCGAGGAGATCGCCCTGGACGAGCTGGGGCATGCGATCCGGGTCGATTACGACCCCGGTGGAGAATACGGTCGGGACTGGCTCCGGGAGTTGCTCGCGGACCTCGCCGATGACGGCCTCGTCGAAATCGAGGAAGGCGATGAGACCCGGGTTCGGCTGCGGAAGTGAGTTCATGAACGCCCAGCGCCACCGATACAGTCACCGTCGCCATGATCCGTTTGATCTCGGAACGTATGCGGCTCGATCAGCGTTCCCAACAATATTATGGGATGGAAATTCACTTGTGAGCCATGCTGGGTACCCACTCACCACTCCGCCATCCGACACCGTTCGATCCAGCGATCAGTCGGAGGGAATCGAGAAAAATTCCAGACAATACCGGTAACTGCCACCCCTGTATCGGGGAGACCCCATCCGAGAGGAACGGAGGTGGATGATCGATGTTCTTCGCGCTGAAGATCATCCGGTTTTTCTTCCGGCTCCTGTTGAAGCTGATACTCCTCCCGTTCAAGCTGCTCAAGCGATTGATGGGGAACGAACAGTCCGCAGAAGACTGGACAACGGGAGAGCCGGAGGACTGGTCGTCGGGAGATGCCGGGAGTGATGACCAGGCGGAAGCGGCCACCGCGGAGACACAGACGACCGGCACGGGGGAACGCAACGGGGCGTCGGCGCGGGCGGAAAGAAACATCCGGTGGTTCCGCAAGGGACTGATCGCGGTCGGGGGGATACAGCTTCTGGTTGGTCTCTTCGGGGCGCTGAATATCGCTCGGACACCGTTCGGATCGATACGACCTGCCATGGTCGGCGCTCTCCTCTTCGCCGTCATCGTCGTCGGCATCGCGCCGATCGGTATCGGACTCGGGCTGTCGAAGTGGCCGAAAACGTCGTGGTATCTGGGGATGGCCGGCTGTGGCATCCTGGGTGTCCTGTCGCTTTTTTCCCTTCCCGGCGGTCTCATCTCGCTCGCGATCTACGGGGGGCTTGGCTATCTCGGATACACGGGCCGTCCCGCACTTGGGACGTTCTCGAACGCCGACGACACAGCCACAGACGTCGAACCCGCGGCGACGGATCCAATCGATCAACAGTCACAGCCATCACGAGAGACGGCCAGCAACGACAGCCCGTCACGACCGGATTCGCCGGCCGATCGGTCGGACGAACCCACGGAGGGATCTTCGACGGCGCGAACGGACGCTGCATCAGGGCAGTCCGTCTCCGATCCGTCCACAGTAGCGGAATCCGCTTCCGAACCGCCCGAAATCGAGGGGGAGAGAGGGACAGACGATGGCGAACCGGATGGGACCCGAGGGGCCAATGGGGACACCGACCCGGCGGAGACGGAGGGGACAGCGGGGCAGTCGGACGAAACGACCGTCGACGGCAATCCGGTCGACCAGTACCGGGAGCGGCTACGGGCCGACTCCCCCGCCGAACGGAAGTCGGCCGTCGAGGACCTCGTCGCCGCGATCAGCACGGAATCCGTACCCAGTCAGTCGGCCATCGACGCGCTCTCGGCGCGACTGGACGACGACGATCCGGCGGTCCGGGCCGCGGCCTGTCGCGGACTGGGACAGCTCGGCGCGGAACAGGCCAAACCGAAACTCAAGGACCTTCGGCTCGACCCCCAGTCGGACGTGAGTCATGCAGCGAGCGAAGCACTCCGGAACATAGATTGAGCCACCCGCCGCTAGAGCGGTAGGGGGCTCCCGTATTTTCGAAGTACTCCCAACAGAGAATCCTCGCAATTGGGGAAGCGATCAACGCGTCATGGGTTCCCGAACGGGAATGCCGAACTCGGACCCGGGGTCCGGTTTGTGAGGGGATACGGCCGAGTGGCCACGTTTACTACCCGGGACCGCGATGGGTCGGACATGTCTCCGACGATCGGCGCCGTCGTCGGCAGCCTCCGGGCGGAGAGTGTCACTCGCGTCGGCCTCAGGCGGTCACTCGACGCGGTAGAGGCCCACGGCGGCGACGCCCGACTCCTCGATCTCCGGGAGTACGACCTGCCGGTCTACGACCCGGACGCCCGCGACGCCGGGGACGCCCCGACCCTCCGGTCCGAGATCCGCTCCGTGGACGCGGTGCTCCTGGGCACGCCGGTCTATCACGGCTCCTACTCGGCCCCGCTGAAGAACGCGCTCGATTACTGTGGCTTCGACGAGTTCGAGAACACGACGGTGGGGCTCCTGGCGGTCGCCGGCGGCGGGTTTCCGCTCCCGGCCCTCGATCACCTCCGTGGCGTACTCCGGGCGCTCGACGCCTGGGTGCTCCCGTTTCAGGCCGCGATCCCGGACTCCCACGACGCGGTGGAGGGGGGAGAACTGGCCGATCCGGACCTCGAGGAGCGACTGGACACGCTCGGAAAGCGGATCGTCGAGTACGCCAACATCGAGCCCGATCCGATCAGCTTCGAGGGGCAGCACAACGTGGGCGGCTCCCTGGAGTGAAGTACCCCACGACCGAACCGGGGGGCCAACGGCGAGTTCGACAAGCGTTTAGGAGTCCAGCAGTTTGAATCAATTACAAATGGGTACGTGTGTTATCTGTGGGTCCCCTGCCGACGGCGACGTCTGTGACACCCACGAGGAGGACGTCTTCTTCGAGTTCCGGGGCGATCACCCCGACCAACTGACGCCGAATCGCTACTACCGCGGCACCGTGGACGGCTTCGCGGAGTTCGGGGTCTTCGTCGACATCGGCCCCGTGACCGGCCTGTTGCACCGCAGCGAGATTCCAAAGCGACTCGAGTCCCTCTCCTGGGAGAGCGGTGACGCCGTCTTCGTGCAGGTGCTCTCGGTACACGACAACGGCAACATCGACCTGGGCTGGTCGCTCCGCCAGGATCCCCGGGAGTTCCGGGGGCGACTCGTCGACGACCCCGACGTCGGGGCCCCGGTCCTGCCGGAGAAGACAGACGAAGACGCGGAACCGGCCGAGGAAGCGCCGAGCGACGGGACGGACCACGGCGAGCCCGCTCCCGTCGAGTCCCAGTCGGAGCAGAGCACGGCCGACGGCGGACAGACGACCACCTCCTCAGGGGGGTCGACGCCCGACGCGCCGGCCGAGACGGAATCGAGCGAGATCGAGGAACCCGAACGGGTCCCCGTCGCCGACCTGGAATCGGCCCTCGACCGGACGGTCGCCGTTGAGGGGACCGTCACTGACGTCCGCCAGACCGCCGGACCGACGGTCTTCGCCCTCGAGGACGAGACCGGCACCGTGGACTGTGCAGCCTTCGAATCTGCCGGCGTGCGGGCCTATCCGGACGTCGAAGCCGGGGACGTGGCCCGGTTCGTCGGGACCGTCGAGGAACACCGCAACGAGGTCCAGCTCGAAACCGAATCGGTATCGGTTCTCACGGGGCCCGAGGCAAAGCGGGTGGCCGACCGGCGCGAGAGCGCACTCGCAGAGCGGGCCGAACCCGAAACCACCACGCTCCTGGCCGAGGACCCGTCGGTCGCGGCCATCGAGGCGGACCTCGCCGAGGCCGCGACGGCCATCCGCCGGGCCGTCATCGAGTCCCGTCCCGTCATCATCCGGCATACGGCCACGCTCGCGGGCTACGTCGGCGGGACCGCCCTCGAGCGCGCGCTGCTCCCCCTGGTCCGCGGGGAACACGCCGAGTCCGGCGCCGAGTATCACTACGTCGATCGCCGCCCACTCGAGGATCCGATCTACGACGTCGAGGCCGCCACGAGCGACGTGACCGACATGCTCGAGGCCGCGGACCGGCACGACGAGACCCACCCGCTCTTCGTGCTGGTCGATGCGGGTTCCACCGCCGAGTCCGCCGACGGGCTGTCGCTGCTCTCGATCTACGATGCGGAGAGCATCGTCGTGGACGGCGGCTATGCCGATACGGACGCGGCGGCGGCCGACGTGCTGGTGAGCCCGACGGCGGCCGGCGGAAGCCCGCTCTCGACCGGCGCGCTCGGCGCTCAGCTCGCGGCCGTCGTCAACGACGGCGTCCGGGACGATCTCGCCCACCTGCCGGCGACGAGTTTCTGGGGCGACCCGCCCGAGCCCTACGCCGAACTGGCCAGCGAGGCCGGGTACGATCGGGACACGATCGAGGACATCCGGAACGCCGTGGCCCTGGAGGCCTACTACCAGTCCTACGAGGACAAGCGCGAGCTCATCGCCGACCTCTTCTGGGCCGAGGGCAACGAGTCCCTGGCCGCGCCGCTCAGCGACCAGTTCGAGACGAAATTGGAGACCGAGATCGAGACCGCACGGCCACACCTCGAGCGCCGCGAAGAGGGCGGGGTCCCGATCGACGTGCTCGACGTCGCGGCCTACACCCACCGCTATGACTTCCCGCCGACCGATCTGCTGCTCGCGGAACTCCACCGGCGGGAATCCCAGGCCGCCGACGGCCCGATGGTCACCATCGCGCTCGACGAGGACGAACTGTTCCTCGAGCGCTCGACCGCCCTGGACGTTCGGGCCATCGGCGAGGCCGTGGCCGAGCGGGTCGAGGGCGGCGGCGTCACTCCGCGAGGGGGTCGGGACGGCCGCATCGAGTTCCTCTCCGGCCGCCGCGAGGCGGTCCTGGAGGCGGTGATCGAGGAGGTCTCGGCCTGGCTGGGCTGAGCGACACGCTTTTTCCGCACTCGCCGCTCGAACGCGTATGGACCCGGAGGGCAAACGCCGATTCGAGGCGGCCTGCGAGGACATCGTGGCCCGGATTCTGGCCGGTGAGGTCGACCGCGAGTCCCTCGAACAGGCGAAGCTTACGGCCTGTGGCGAGCATTCCTCGCCGAAGGTCCCGACCAACGGCGACCTGCTCGCCGCCGCGCCCGAAGACGAGCGCAAGCAGGTCGAACCGGTCGTTCGACGCAAGCCCGTGCGGACCGCCTCGGGCGTGACCCCGGTCGCGGTCATGACCAGCCCGGCCCCCTGTCCCCACGGAAAGTGTCTGTACTGCCCGGGCGGACCGGCCTCGGAGTTCTCCTCGGCCCAGAGCTACACCGGCCACGAGCCGGCCGCGGCCCGCGCCGAGCAGAACGACTACGATCCCTACGGGCAGGTCCGGCTCCGGCTGGCCCAACTCCGACACATCGGACACCCGGTGGACAAGGTCGAGCTGATCGTGATGGGCGGGACCATGACCGCCCGCGATCCCTCCTATCAGGAGTGGTTCCTCAAGCGGGCCCTCCAGGCGATGAACGAGTTCGACCCCGAGAATCCGCCCGAACCGAACGCGGAGGAGAGCTTCGCTCAGCCGGCGGAGGCGGTGGCCGACCGGGACCTCGAGGCGGTGATCCGGGAGAACGAGACCGCGGCGGTCCGGAACGTGGCCACGACCTTCGAGACCAAGCCCGACTGGGTCGGGCCCGAGCAGATCGACCGGATGCTCGATCTCGGCGTGACGAAGGTCGAGATCGGCGTCCAGACGACCTTCGAACGGATCAACCGCGAGATGCACCGGGGACACGGCGTGCAGGCCGCCATCGACGCCGGGCGTCGGTTGCGCGACGCGGGATTCAAGGTCGGCTTCCACCTGATGCCGGGCCAGCCGGGCACGTCGGTGGCGATGGCCCGGGAGGACGCCCGCCGACTCTTCGCGGACGAACAGTGGCGTCCGGACTACCTCAAGATCTACCCCACGCTGGTCGTGGGCGGGACCCGCATCTACGATCGGTGGCAACGCGGCGAGTTCGACCCCCTCACAAACGACCAGGCCGCCGACCTCGTGGCGTCGATCAAGGCCGACCTGCCGAAGTACGTCCGCCTCCAGCGGGTCCAGCGGGACATCCCCGCGGACTTCATCGAGGCCGGGGTCTGGAAGTCGAACCTCCGCCAGCTGGCCCGCGAGCGACTGGCGGAGCGCGGGGAGACCTGTGACTGCATCCGGTGTCGCGAGGTCGGGATGAACGACGGGGACCCCGGGTCCGTCGAACTCGACGAGCTGGTCTACGAGGCGGGCGGCGGCACCGAGCACTTCCTGCACGTCGAGGACCCCGAGGAAGACCTGCTCGTCGGGTTCCTCCGGCTTCGGTTCCCCGGGGAGCCGCGCCGGGGGGAGCTGACCGACGCCGCGATCGTCCGTGAACTCCACGTCTACGGGAACGAGGTCGGACTGGGCGAGCGAAGCGGCGACTTCCAGCATCGGGGCCACGGCCGCCGGCTCCTCCGGGCGGCCGAGTCCCGCGCCCGGGAGGCGGGCTTCTCGAAACTCGCCGTGATCGCCGGTATCGGGGCCCGGGAGTACTACCGGGACCGCGGCTACGAGCAGGACGGCCCGTACGTCAGCACGCCGCTGTAGTCGATGGACCGATGGTCCTATCCCGGCGGTCCGACTGGGTTGAGACATGCAACCGAAGCGGGAGGTCACGAGTGTGGGGCTGGTCGCCCTGGTGGGCGAACTCGGGGCCTACACCGGCGCGACCGTGGACAAGGCCTACCTCTACGAGGACGGCCTGGTCCGGCTCAAGATGCGGGACTACGACCGGGGACGCATCGAGCTTCTGATCCAGGTCGGCGAGGAGAAGCGAGCCCACGTCACGGAGCCGGAGTTCGTCCCGCCGGCCCCCGACCGGCCGCCGAACTTCGCGAAGATGCTGCGCAACCGGATCGCCGGGGCCGACCTGGCGTCCGTCTCCCAGCACGGTTTCGACCGCATCCTGGAGTTCGAGTTCCGACGCGGGGACGAGGACACGACGATCGTCGCGGAGCTGTTCGGCGAGGGGAACCTGGCGGTGCTCGATGAGAGCGGGACGGTCGTCGACTCGCTCTCGACGGTGCGGCTGCGTTCCCGGACGGTGGCCCCGGGGGCCCAGTATGCCTTCCCGGAGTCGAGAATCAACCCCCTGGAGATGGACTACGAGGAGTTCGCCGGGGTGATGGCCGACTCCGACACCGACCTCGTGCGCACGCTCGCGACCCAGTTGAACCTCGGGGGGACCTACGGCGAGGAGCTCTGCACCCGGGCCGGCGTCGAGAAAACCAGACCGATCGAGGAGGCCGGCGACGACGAGTACGAGCGGATCTACGACGCGATGACGGCACTCTTCGAGGACCTCCGGGAGGGGGACACCGACCCCCGCGTCTACCGGGAGGAGGGCCGGGTCGTGGACGCCACGCCGGTTCCACTCGAGGAGTACGCCGACCTGGAGGCGGAGGTCTTCGACTCGTTCAACGACGCGCTCTCGACGTACTTCCGCGAACTGGGGGAAAGCGAGGCGGAGTCCGAGCCGGACCGGTCGAGCGGGCCGGACTTCGAGGCCGAGATCGAGAAGCGCGAGCGGATCATCGAACAGCAGGAGCAGGCCATCGAGGACTTCGAGCGGGAGGCCGAGGCCGAGCGGGAGAAGGCCGAGGCGCTGTATGCGAACTACGAGTTCGTCGATGAGATACTCGACACGGTGCGTGACGCCCGGGAGGCGGGGCACTCCTGGGGGGAGATCCGGGACCGGCTCGCGGCGGGCGCCGAACGGGGCATCGAGGCCGCGGACGCCGTGACCGGGATAGACGAGGCGGAGGGACTGATTCGCGTCGAACTCGACGGACGGGAGGTCCCCCTCGATCCGCACTCGGGGGTCGAGAAGAACGCCGATCGACTCTACACCGGGGCCAAGGAGATCGAGTCCAAGCGGGAGGGAGCCCTCGAGGCCATCGCGGAGACCCGCTCCGAGCTCGAAGACCTGAAACGGCGACGCGAGGAGTACGAGTCGGAAGGGGAGCCCGAGTCGGACGAAACGGGATCCGAGTCGGGCGAGGAAGAGCCGGCCGACTGGCTGCACCGGGAGTCGATCCCGATCCGTCGGCCCGAGAAGTGGTACGACCGATTCCGCTGGTTCCGCACGAGCGATGGCTTCCTGGTGCTTGGCGGACGCGACGCCGAGCAGAACGAGGAACTGGTCGCGAAGTACATGGAACACGCCGACCGCTTCTTCCACACGCAGGCCCACGGCGGCCCGGCGACGGTGCTCAAGACCAGCGAGCCAAGCGAGCCCACGGAGGACATCGAGGTGCCCGAGCGGAGCCTCCGGGAAGCGGCTCGGTTCGCGGTCACCTACTCGACGATCTGGAAGCAGGGCAAGTACAGCGGCGACGTCTACATGGTCGAGGGGGATCAGGTCTCGAAGACCCCGGAGAGCGGCGAGTACCTGGAGAAGGGCGGATTCGCGGTCCGCGGCGACCGGACCTACTTCGAGGACACCGCGGTCGGGGCGGCCGTGGGCATCGCCTGCGAGCCCGAAACGCGGGTACTCGGCGGCCCGCCGGAGCCGATCGAGGCCCAGACCGAGACGGCGATCGAGATCGAGCCGGGCCGATACGCCCAGGGAGACGTGGCAAAGCGGCTCTACCGCGAGTTCCGCGAGCGCTTTGCCGACACCACCTTCGTTCGGAAGGTCGCCAGCCCCGATGAGATCCAGAAGTTCATGCCGCCCGGAACGAGTCGGATCAGCGACGGTGATCGGTGATGCACGTCAGGGAGTGGCACGAGCGTGAGGGGGGCCGCGAGGCGGTCAGCCTGGTTCCGGAGAGCCTGGATGACCTCTGGCATCTCACCTACGTCATCGAGCCCGGCGACCTGGTTTCGGGTGATACCCACCGACGGATCCAGCGCAACGAGGAGAACATGCGGGACACCGGGGGGGAGCGCGAACACATGCACGTCACCATCGCGGTCGAGGACGTGGAGTTCCACAAGTTCTCGAACCGGCTTCGGGTCGGCGGGACTATCGAGGACTGCTCCCGGGAGGACCAGCTGGGCCACCATCACACGCTCAACGTCGAGGAACACGACACGATCGAGATCGAGAAGATCTGGCAGCCGGACCAGCGCGAGCGCATCGAGGAGGCCGTGGAGGCCACCGACCAGCCGACCGTCGCCATCGCGACCGTCGCCGAGGGCGAGGCCCACGTCCACACGGTCGCCCAGTACGGCGTCGAGGAGTACGTCTCGCTCACGAGCACCACCGGCAAGGGCGAGTACACCGCCGGGCGCGAGGAGCTCTTCGAGGAGCTGGCCGAGGCGCTCGCTCACCTCGACGCCGACGCGGTCATCGTCGCCGGGCCGGGGTTCACCAAGCAGGACGCCCTGGAACACGTCCAGTCCCATCCGGAGATCACCGATACGGTGAACGTCGTCGACACCAGCGCGGCCGGCGGCCGGGGCGTTCACGAGGTGCTCAAGCGCGGCGCGGTCGCCGATCTGCGGCGGGAGACCCGCATCGCCGAGGAATCAGCCGCCATCGACGAACTCACCGAGCGGATCGCGGCGGAGGGGGCCGCCGCCTACGGCATCGACGCCGTGGAAACTGCGGCCGAGTACGGGGCCGTCGAGAACCTGCTGGTGCTCGATGAGCGACTCCGACAGGAGCGGGCCGGGGATGGGGACTGGGCGGTCGACGTGAACGAGTTGATCCAGCGCGTGGAGCGCCAGGGCGGGGACGTGACCGTCTTCTCCCACGAGTTCCAGCCCGGCGAACAGCTCCGCAACCTCGGCGGGATCGCCGCCCTGCTGCGCTACCCGATCGACTAGATCTGGATCGACAGGCCGTCCCGGGCGATCGTCACCTCGCCGTCGAACCGCGAGCGGATCGCCTCGACCATGGCGTCGTGGTGGCCCTCGGTCTGGGGATAGAGGTGGGTCAGGTACACCCGCTCGAGGGCCGCTCCGTCAAGCACCCGGGCCAGTTTCGACGGCGTGGTGTGGGTCTCGGCGTCTGTCGCGTCGGGAAACGAGCAGTCATGGACGAGCACCGAGCCGACCGCGGCGAAGTCGACAAGCGCCTGGAACTCCCGGGTGTCGCCGGTGATGGTCAGTTCGTCCGCGAAGCGGTAGGCCAGCCCGTCCACCGAGTGTCTGGTCTCCATGGCCGTGAGGTCGAATCCCGCCACGGTCGACGGCCCCTCGCCGATCTCTCTGACCGCGACGGGCATCCGGTCCTGGAGGTACTCAAACGCCTCGAACAGCTCCTCGACCAGGGTCTCGGTCCCGGGCGGCCCGACCACGGTGAGGGCGTCCTCGTCGGCGAGCCAGCGGGCCTTGAACAGCGGTAGCAGGTCGGCGACGTGATCGAGATGAAGGTGGGTCAGGAGGACGGTGTCGACGCCCGCGACGCCGGTGTCGGTATTCGAAAGGCGGTGAAGCACGCCGCTGCCCGCGTCGACGAGCAGCCGTCGATCGCCCGCGGCGAGCAGCGCGCCGGACTGAACCCGGTCGGCCGGGGGCAGGGCGGCCCCGGTCCCGAGGAACGAAAGCTCCATACGCGAACAAGCGGGGACGCGTGGAAAACGGTTGGGTCGTCGCGGTCCAACAGCTACAACCACGCGGAGGGCGAAGGCCCGCCCGAATGGGCACGGAGCTGCCCGAGTCGGTCCCCGACCCCGAGGACGTCCCCGACTACGAGGTACTGGCGGAACTCGAACCGGCCGTCCGGGAGTGGTGGATCGACCAGTTCGGCGACGCCGTCGCCGCCAACGGCGGGTTTTTCACCCCGCCACAGCGGGAGGCCATCCCCACTATCGCGGCGGGCGAGCACACGCTCATCGCGAGTCCCACCGGATCGGGGAAGACCCTGGCCTCGTTCACGGCGATCATCAACGAGCTGTTCGCCCGGGACCGCGAAGAGGGCCTCGAGAACACCGTCTACTGTCTGTACGTCTCCCCGCTCAAGTCCCTGGCCAATGACATCCACCGGAACCTGGCCGAGCCACTCGAGGGCATCGAATCCCGGCTGGCCGAGCGGGGCGACCCGGACGTGGAGATCCGCCACGCCATCAGACACGGCGATACGGATCAGGCCGACCGCCAGGCCATGCTGGCGGAGACCCCCCACATCCTCAACACCACCCCCGAGACGCTGGCGATCCTGCTCAACTCGCCGAAGTTCAAGGAGAAGCTTCGGACGGTCGAGTACGTCATCGTCGATGAGATCCACAGCCTAGCCGACAACAAGCGGGGCACCCACCTCTCGGTGAGCCTCGAGCGACTGGAGGCGCTGACCGAGACCGACCCGACCCGGATCGGCTGCTCGGCCACGGTCGAACCCCTCGAGGAGATCGCCGAGTTCCTGGGCGGATACGAGGCCGGCGAACCACGCGAGGTCGACCTGGTGGACACCCGGTTCCTGCGCGAGTACGACCTGGAGTTGATCACGCCGGCCGCCGACCTGATCGAGACGCCCCGGTCGGTGATCCGGTCGCGGTTCTACGACCGACTGGCCGACCTGATCGCGGCCCACGACAGCACGCTCGTGTTCACGAACACCCGGTCCGGGGCCGAACGCGTGCTCGAGACCCTCAGAGAGCGAGGGGCCGTCGAGGAGTCGAACTCCGGGGCCCACCACGGTTCGCTCTCGAAGGACCGCCGGCAGGCGGTGGAAACGGCGCTGAAATCGGGATCACTCGACGTCGTGACGACCTCGACGAGCCTGGAGCTGGGGATCGACATGCCCCACATCGACCTGGTGGTCCAGGTGGGCTCGCCGAAGTCCGTCGCCGCGCTCCTCCAGCGGGTCGGCCGGGCCGGCCACCAGCTCGGGGAGACCGTGACCGGGCGCGTGTTCGCCCTCGATACCCAGGAGCTGATCGAGTGTGCGGTCATGCTCGACCGCGCCGAGGACGGCTTCGTCGACAGCGTCCACGTCCCCGAACGGGCCCAGGACGTGGCGGCCCAGCAGGTCTACGGCATGGCCATCAACGGACCCCGGCCCCTCGAAGAAGTCAAGGCGACCCTCAGGCGGGCCTATCCCTATCGGAACTACAGCGAGGCCGAATTCGAGCAGTTGCGCCGCTACCTCGAGGCGGAGTACGACGGCCTGGAGGACCGAAACGTCTACGCGAAGGTCTGGATCGACGAGAACGATCCCCCCGACGGCGAGCATCACTACCCCGAGTTCCCGGTCGGCCGGACCCTGATCGGCAAGCGGGGGCGACTCGCCCGGATGATCTACATGCAGAACGTCGGGACGATCCCCGACTCCTTCTCCTGTGAGGTCTTCGTCCGCTCGACGGACCAGTGGGTCGGTGACCTGGACGAGGAGTATCTGGACACCCTCGATCCGGGCGACGTCTTCGTGCTCGGCGGCGAACGGTTCGAGTACCGCTACCGCCGGGGATCGAAGGTCTACGTCGACCGCACCACAGACCGGGCGACGGTCCCCTCCTGGTACTCCGAACGGCTCCCCCGCTCTTTCGACCTGGGGCGGGAGATCGCGTCCTTCCAGCGGGATCTCCTCGTGGCCCGGGAGGAAGGCATGGCCGCGCTGCGGGCCGAACTCCGGGAGTTGCCGATCGACGAGGAGAGCGTGCGGGCGCTCTCCCGGACGCTCGACCGACAGGTCGCCTACGCGGGCCCGGAGAGCGTGAGCACGACCGACCGGCTCGTGGTCGAGGAGGTGACCGACCGCGAGGAGTATCGGCGGCGGTACTACGTGCGGGCGCCCTACGGCCGCCGGTTCAACGACGGCCTCTCCCGGATCCTGGCCCACCAGGTCGCCCAGCAGGCGACCGCCAACGTCACGATCGCCGTGGACGACACCGGCTTCGCGCTCTCGATGCCCCTGAACCGGAAAGTCGACGTGGCCGGGGTGCTCGAGGACACCGACCCCGCGGAGGCACGGGAACACCTCGAGGCGAGTCTCGAGGGGACCGATCTGCGGGAGCGGTACTTCCGCATCAACGCGACGCGGGCGCTGATGATCCTCAAACGGTACAAGGGCCACGAGAAGTCCGCGAGCCGCCAGCAGGTCTCCGCGGAGATGCTCCTTGGCTTCGCCGAGGACCTATCGGATTTTGCGGTTCTCGCGGAGACCCACCGAGAGATCATGGAGGACAAACTCGACCTCGCCGGGATCGAGCGGATCCTGGAGCGGATTCGGGCGGGATCGATCGAGGTCGTCGCCACCTCACTCGACTCCCCGAGCCCGCTTTCGTTCGGACTCGCCACGCTCTCGGCCGGCGACGTGGTCCTCGCCGAGGACGAGGATGCCGTGCTCAGGGAATTCCACGAGCGGGTCACCGAGGCCATCGAGTCCGAGGAGGAGTGAGGCCGGGAGAACCGCGCAGGGACCGGCCACCGGACCGTTCTCGCCCGGCGAGAAATGTAAACAGGAGTAAGTGTTTGGCGGGAGTACCGTCACGTATGGTCGCAGAGATAACCCTCTTCGAGTTACACCTCGCCGGCACAGAGACCGAGTCGAACGAGCCGACAGCGGACACCGTGTCTCCGGCGCCACGGGAACCCGAGCGGAGGGAGTTTCGGCCCCGTCTCCGAGTAGTCGCCATGGCGGCCGGGGCCCTCCTGTCCCTCGGTCTCGCCGGCGCCGTCCGCTGGCGGCGAAACTCCCGCAAATCCAGTGGCGAAGAAGGCGAATCCGTCGTGGAAGCCGAACGAATTACCTCGAAGTGAGACAGCGTGGAGTGAAAGTGAAATCGGGCGGGAACGGACCCGGAACAGGCCAGACTGCGCCCCGCTGCTGGCGCTCGTCGTGTGGGCTGGCGCTCGTCGTGTGGTGTGGTACCGTCGCGGAGGGACTGGCACCGACGCTGAGAAACTTCGCGACGTCGGAGAGACGCCGAAGTGCGGACCGGCTGCCGGTGAATCCCCTTCCTCGGGATACCCCCTCCCAGGCATACGTATTTTGCCCCCGGGGCCGTTGGTCGGGCATGGTCGCGCAGAACGGGAAGATCGCTGGCGCCGCCCGCAATCGCCCGCTGCTCTCCCTGGGGCTCTCGGTGCTCCTCGTCGAATTCGTCGGGGCCTCGGGAGCGGTGTTCACCGCTTCCGGTCTGGAGGGCTGGTACGACACGCTCGTTCTCCCGGCGGTCGCTCCGCCCAACTGGGTGTTCGCGCCGGTCTGGACGGTACTGTTCGCCCTGATGGGGGCGGCCGTCTGGCGGGTCTGGCGGCGGGCCCCCGCCGCTCCGCGGGCGGCAAAGCTGGCCCTGGGGGTCTTCGCCGTCCACTTCTTCCTCAACCTGGGCTGGTCGGCAGTCTTCTTCGGCCGGCAGGCGGTCGGTTCCGGGCTGGCGGTCATCGCCGCGCTCTGGGTCGCGATCGCGGCCACGATCGCGGCCTTCGACCGGGTCGACCGCCAGGCCGCGGTGCTGATGGTGCCCTACCTGGCGTGGGTGACCTTCGCCGCGTATCTCAACTACCGGATCTGGCTTCTGAACTGATCAGTTCCCGGCGTGGTGACCGCGTTTTCACTTTCTGCCGGGTCGATCCGTTCCCCCGAGACGGGCCGGGCCGGCGTTCGTCCGGCGACTACCGGTCGGCCCACTCGAGCATCCGGGCGTACCGATCGCGGCTCCGCAGGGCCGCCGGATCCCCGACGAGCACGAGGGCCTTCTTCGCCCGGGTGAGCGCGACGTTCATTCGGCGTTCGTCCTCGAACAGCGGGCCCTCCAGGTCCCCGGAGGCGACGAAGGAGACGAGGAGTATCTCCGTGCTCGACCCCTGGAACCGGTCGACGGTGTCGACGGTGACCGGATCGGGAACCAGGGGTCCGATCGTCGAGACCTGGGCCCGGAACGGCGCGATCACGCCGATGGCCTCCGGGTCGGCGCCGGCTTCGAGGTACGCCGCGACGATCTCGGCGACCCGTTCGGCCTCGGCCGCGTCCCGGTGGGGGTCCGGGGTCCCCTCGACCGGAACGAATGTGACCCCGTCGTAGACGTCCGTCCTGGCCGGGTCGAGACCCAGATCGGCGACCCCCTGGCCCGCCACGTCCGCGGTCGCCGGGCGGAGGCTCCCGTCGTAGAACTCCCGGGAGGCGAAGGCCTGAATCCGCTGGGACATGCGGTACTGGCGGTCGAGCATGACCGCCGCGTCGGGGTAGGCCTCGATCAGCCGCTCGAAGAGGGAGGTCTCGAGATCGCCCGCGGACTGGACCACCGGCGGGAGCTGGCGGTGATCGCCCACGAGCACGAACCGCTCCCCGCGATTGATCGCCGCGAGGGTGTCCGGCTCGGTGAGTTGGCTCGCCTCGTCGACCACGACCACATCGAAGGACTGGGAGCGCATCACCCGGGAGCCGCAGGCGGCCGTCGTGGCGGCCACCACGGGGGCCGATTCGAGCGCGTCCGCACGGGCGGCCGGATCGCCGGTCGCATCGAGCCGGAGGTGGGCCATGTCCTCCCGGACGCCCGACTCGGTCCCCATCCGCACCGCGTCCGAGAAGCCCTGGTCGACCAGCGCCTCGAGGGCGTTGTCGACGGCCCGGTTGGTGAACGCCGAGAGCAACACCCGGTCGCCGCGCTCGACGAGCGCCCGGATCAACCGGGCGATCGTGTAGGTCTTGCCCGTCCCCGGCGGCCCGTGGATGAGTGCCAGATCCTCGGCGTCCAGCGCCCGGTTCAGGGCGCGGTTCTGGGCCGGATTGTTCTCGATCAGCTCGCGATCCGGGCCCTCGAATCGGGGCCGTTCGCGCTCGAACAGGAGATCCCGGCGGCGAGTTGACCCGCGCAACACCGCGTCGTGGAGGGCCGTCAGCATGCGATCGACGGAGAACTCGGAGGGGTAGACGTCGAGGCGTCTCACCTCGAGTGGTTCGTCGGCGGAGAGGATCACCTCCGGACCCAGGGACTCCACGACGGCCAACTCGGTGTGCCCGTCGACGGGGTCGCCGTCGCTGGCCAGCACTCGATCCCCCTCGCGAATCTTCGAGACCGCATCGGGCGGCCGGGCGGCCCGGAGCTCCCAGCGACCGTCCGGTCGCTGTTCGCGGCCCGCCGGTTCGAGATCGAGGAGTGCGCGGTCCGCCTCGGCCCGCTCCTCGGGAGTCTGGTCCCAGAGCTTGGCGTACTCCCGGTGAACGGCCCGGCGTTCGGTCTCGATCGCCTCGTACTGGGTATCGAAGTACGACCGTTCGGCCTCGGGGAGGGGATCCCCGACCGAGCCGGCCTTTGACTCCTGATCGAGCCGGCCCGAGACGACCAGACAGGTGTCCTGTTCGAAGCAGTACTCGCACTTCGCGTCGGCCTCGTAGCCGGTCGGAACGGAGCGGTCGGACTCCATGGCGGCGATCTCGTTGCGGGTCCGGAGGACGAACTCCATGAGGCCGTCGCCGACGGCGAAGTCCTTGGCCGGGGAGAGGTCCCCCTCCCCCTCCAGGGCCGCGTTCTTGGTGTAGAGCAGCGTGCCCGTGTCAACGTCGACCCCCTGTTCGGTGAGCAGGAGCGCGTATGCGGCCGCCTGGATCTTGTCCTGGAATCGGGGGGAGCGAGCGGTGTTCTTGCCGGTCTTGAGCTCGACGGGTGTGCCCCGCCGGATCGCGTCACACCGGCCCTTGATACCGTAGGTATCACTCAGGAGGGTCACCTCGGATCGCCAGCTGTCCCCGGTCAGGCGCCCCTGTTCGAGCCAGGCCTCGATCGCCCCGGCGTTGGTCCGGACCTCCTCCGTGACTGCCTCGCGGTCCCGACCAAGCAGGCCGAGTTCCAGGGCCGCCTCGGAGACGCGCTTCTCGACGGCGGCGTCCAGGTCCACCCCCCGCAGCAGGTCCCCGAAGACCTCGTGGACGATCGTCCCCTTGGTGACGGGATATTCGAGGGGGAGCCCGCCGATCTTGTTGAGGTAGTAGAGCCGCGGGCACTGCACCCAGGAACGGATGTCCGTCACGTCGACGAGGTAGTCCGGTTCGACGACGATCCGCGAGTCGCTGGTCGTTCGGAGCGCCGAGTCGGCCGCCTCCAGGTCCGTCGCGAGCAGTTCCATACCCGGGTCGAGTATCTCGGCCGTCTCGGCCCAGTTCCCCCACAGCGAGAGCGCGGTCGTCTCACCGGCACTCCGCAATTCGACCGTCGCGACGTCGCGGTGGCCGGCGTCGGTGCTGACGGTTCGGACCTCGCCTCGTTCCGTGACCTCGCCCCGGCAGTTCACGCCACAAGGGAGGGGATCCGGGCCGAAAACGATGTCGCTCTCTACGGCACCCGAATCGAGCCAGCGGCCCCGGCGGAAACTCGCGGACGTGGGGCGCAACCGACCCGCTGTCCCCGCCGGACGGGATCCGGTCCGGACCAGTATCGCTTTAGGCGGTGACCGAATATTCAGTCAACAATGGTCGACACCCACCCGTTCCTCGAGGACCCCGAGGGGACCCGGGAGGCCATCATGCAGGCCACGTTCAAGGCGCTCTGTGAGTATGGCTACGCGGGACTGACCATCTCCCGGATCGGGGAGCACTTCGAGAAGTCAAAGAGTCTGCTCTACCATCACTACGACAGCAAGGACGAGTTGCTCCTCGATTTCCTCTCCTTCATGCTCGAGGAGTTCGAGGACCCGACTGCCGCCGACAGCGACCGATCGGCCGCCGATCGACTCGAGGCCGTCTTCGATCACGCGCTGGCCCAGGACCGACCGGAGGCGGCACTCGAACTCACCCAGGCGATGGTCGAGTTGCGGGCCCAGGCCGCCCACGACCAGCGGTTCCGCGAGCACTTCACCGACAACGACGCCGTGTTCCGGGACCGACTCGCGGCGATCATCCGGTCGGGCGTCGAGTCCGGGGCGTTTCGCGAGGTCGATCCCGACCAGGTCGCGAGTTTCCTCCTGGCGACGATCACCGGCGCGATGACACAACAGGTCACCACCGTCGAGAGTCAGGACCGCGTGCGAGCGGAGCTTTCGCGGTACGTCGAGACGGCCCTCGAGAAGTGACGCCTTCGGCAGGAACGGCCCGATTCAACAGGAACGCACCAGGTCCCGAAGCCGCCTCGAGGCCAGCCAGATCCCCACCCCGACTGCCGACACGAAGAGGGCGATCCCGACCAATCGAGTTGCCGGGCCGGGACTCGATTCCCCGCTTTTGTCCGGTTCGTCCCGGTTCGATCGGTCGAAGAGGACCAGTTTCGGGGTGACCGCAACCTCGATCTCGTCCACGCGGAACTCGAGCAGACCCATGTGTCCGTGTCGGCTCGCCAGGACGATAGCTCTTCGGGCCGAGGATCGGTTCCCAGTCTCGAGTGGCACTGCCGGATCGATGAGACATAGTGGATCCGGGCCAGATAGGTGTGTTCTCTCTGCCCACGCGGAGAGATCGA
>JBDGTI010000006.1:46551-48644 GCA_042216995.1 Halodesulfurarchaeum sp. | reverse complement strand
CGCCCGAGCAGATCTCGGCGATGATCCTCCAGAAGATCAAGCGGGACGCCGAGGACTACCTCGACCAGGAGGTCGAGAAGGCGGTCATCACCGTCCCGGCGTACTTCAACGACAAGCAGCGCCAGGCGACCAAGGACGCCGGCGAGATCGCCGGACTCGAGGTCGAGCGCATCATCAACGAGCCCACTGCCGCGAGCATGGCCTACGGGCTGGACGATGAGTCCGAGCAGACCGTGCTCGTCTTCGACCTCGGCGGGGGGACCTTCGACGTCTCCATTCTCGAACTCGGCGAGGGCATTTATGAGGTCGTCGCGACGAACGGGGACAACACCCTCGGCGGGGACGACTGGGACGAGGCCATCATCGACTGGCTGGCCAATGACTTCGAGAAGGAACACGGCATCGACCTCCGGGAGGACCGCCAGTCCCTCCAGCGGCTCAAGGACGCCGCCGAGGAGGCCAAGATCGAGTTGAGTTCCCGGAAGGAGACCACGATCAACCTCCCCTTCATCACGGCGACCGACGAGGGGCCGATCCACCTGGAGAAGGACCTCACCAGGGCGAAGTTCGAGTCGCTCACCCAGGACCTCCTCGAGCGCACCGACGATCCGACCGAGCAGGCCCTCGAGGACGCCGAGCTCTCGAAGAGCGACATCGACGAGGTCATCCTGGTCGGCGGTTCCACCCGCATGCCCCAGGTCCAGGAGAAGGTCGAGGAGTTGACCGGCAAGGAGCCAAAGAAGAACGTCAACCCGGACGAGGCCGTCGCGCTCGGCGCGGCCATCCAGGGCGGCGTGCTCGCCGGCGAGGTCGAGGACATCGTCCTGCTCGACGTGACGCCGCTCTCCCTCGGGGTCGAGGTCAAAGGCGGGCTCTTCGAGCGCCTCATCGAGAAGAACACCACGATCCCGACCGAGGAGTCGAAGATCTTCACCACCGCGGCGGACAACCAGACCTCCGTCCAGATCCGGGTCTTCCAGGGTGAACGCGAGATCGCCGAGGAGAACGAACTGCTCGGCGAGTTCATGCTCACTGGCATTCCGCCGGCCCCGGCCGGCACCCCGCAGATCGAGGTCACCTTCTCGATCGACTCCGACGGCATCGTCAACGTCTCCGCGGAGGACCAGGGCTCGGGCGAAAAAGAGGAGATCACCATCGAGGGCGGCGTCGGCCTCGACGACGACGAGATCGAGGAGATGAAAGAGGAGGCCGAGGCCCACGCCGAGGAAGACCGCAAGCGCCGCGAGCGCATCGAGGCACGTAACGAGGCCGAAGGCGCCATTCAGCGCGCCGAATCGCTCCTCGAGGAGAACGAGGAGATGATCGACGAAGAGTTGGAGTCCGAGATCCAGGCCGAGATCGAGACCGTCGAGGAAGTCCTCGAGGACGAGGACGCGACCGCCGAGGAACTCGAGGAGGCCAAAAACGGGCTGACCGAGACCCTGCAGGAGATCGGCAAACAGGCCTACCAGCAGCAACAGGCCGGCGCTGCCGGTGCCGGACCGGGTGCGGGAGCAGCCGGTGCCGGGCCGGGAGCCGGCGCGGCCGGTCCCGGCGGCGCATCGGGCGCCACCGCCGAGGGCGAAGAGTACGTCGACGCCGACTTCGAGGACGTCGAAGAAGGAACCGAGGGCCGCGACCAGTCTGGGAACGCCGACGGGGACAGCGAGAACTGATTCCCGGTGATCGGGGTCCGATCGGCTCTCGGGACCGGCCCGTATCGGTCGTGTCCCGATGCAACAAGTCCAAGTACGCTACTATGCTACAACAGGTGAGGAGATGAGCGAGGACTTCTACTCGTTGCTCGGGGTCTCCCGCGACGCGAGCGAGGAGGAGATCAAGCGCGCGTACCGGGAGAAGGCGGCGGAACATCACCCCGACGTGAGCGACGACGAGAACGCCGAGGAGACGTTCAAGAAACTGCAGAAGGCAAAGGAGGTCCTCACGGACGACCAGAAGCGGCAGATGTACGATCAGCTCGGCCACGAGCAGTTCATGCAGGCCGACAAGCAGGGGGCGACCGAGAACGGCGGCCGTGGCGGTCGCCGGCAGGGCGGTGACCCCTTCGGTGGTGCCGGCGACGTGGGCGGCAT
>JBDGTI010000006.1:734-46451 GCA_042216995.1 Halodesulfurarchaeum sp. | reverse complement strand
GGCGACGTGGGCGGCATCGGCGACATCTTCGACCAGTTCTTCGGTGGCGGCGGCCGACGCCAGGGCCGGAATCGCCCCTCGAAGGGCCGGGATCTGAAGACTTCGGTGCGGATTGGCCTGGCGGAGGCCTACGAGGGAATCACGAAGCAGGTGACCATCGACCGTCCGGAGACGTGTCCGGAGTGCAACGGCCGCGGCCATCCCCCCGACGCCGACGTGCGCACGTGTCCGGAGTGTAACGGCCGCGGACAGGTCCAACGGGTCCAGCGAACCCCACTGGGGCGTGTCCAGCAGCGCCAGACCTGTCCCCGCTGTGAGGGGGAGGGCGAGATCCACGAGGAGGTCTGCTCTGCGTGTGGCGGCGACGGCACGGTCCGGAACGAGGCCACGCTATCGGTCGATATCCCGGCCGGGATCAAGAGCGGCCAGACGCTTCGAATGAACGGCGAGGGCGCGCCGGGCGACCGGAACGCCCCGAACGGTGACCTGCTGATCGAGGTCGAGGTGAACGACCACCCGGACTTCGAGCGGGACGGCGATGACCTCCACGTTCGGGAACCCATCTCGTTCCCACAGGCCGTCTTCGGCGACACGATCCAGATCGAGACCCTCGGTGGACCCGTCCAGGTCGACGTGCCATCGGGGACCCAGAGCGGCGAGACGCTGCGACTGCGCGAGGAGGGGATGCCCCACCTCCGCGGCCGGGGCCAGGGGGATCTGTACGTCCACCTCCAGGTCGTCACCCCGGAGCAGTTGAACGACGAGCAGCGGGAGGCGCTCAAACAGTTCGCGGAGGCCGGCGGCGAGTCCGTCGAAGTCGATGAGGGCTTTTTCGACCGGATCAGGAACTCGCTGTAGCCCAAACCATTTTGTCCGCGACCCCCTTCGTTCGTACATGCACGTTCGGGACGCGAAAAATCGCGAGGAAGTCTGGCTCCTCGATCGACTCGAGGAATTCGGCTTCCAGGATCCCGCCTTCCGCTCCCGAGATTACGTCCTCGCGGTCGACGAGCACACCGGCACCAGGACCGGGTTCGGCCGAATACGCGTTCACCGCGGGGAGGGAGGCGAGGTCTGTGAGCTGACCTGTATCGGCGTGCTCCCGGACTGGCGCGGACAGGGGATCGGGGCCCACATCGTCGAGCGACTGCTCGAACAGGCCCGTGATCAGGGGTTCGAGGCGGTCTTCTCCCTCGCCCCCGCGCCCGATTATCTCTCCCAATTCGGCTTCGAACGCGTCGGGCCCGACTCGCTCCCCCCGGCCCTCCGGGATCGCTTCGAGTCGGTGAAGCACCGCCACGAGGACGCGGCACCGACTCGCATCGACATCGACGAGTTTCGCATGCCCCGCCGCCTCCGGGACCGGTTTCGCGGGGAGGGAGACGACGATTCGGGGCCCCAGGAGCGGCCGGAGGACTTCGGCATCGACCCCGAGACGGCCTCGTACAAGTACGAGGTGAACGATTGAGAACCGGCGCTACGTGACGGTTTCGGCGGGCCAGTCCCGCGAGTTTTTTAGGAGACGACCGCGGATTGGGAGACATCATGCCCACTGAGTCCCACGACGTTGTCGTCGTCGGTGGGGGAACGGCCGGTACCTTCGCCGCGGCGACGGTCGCGGATCGGGGCCTCGACGTCGTTCTCCTCGAGCGAAAGCCGGAGTCCGAAGCCGGGCACATCGCCTGCGGTGACGCCATCAAGGGCAAATCGACCTTCCCGGACGTCATCGACCGGGAGTACCTCAGGGAGGAGGCATTCACCAATGAGAACATCCAGTACGCCCGCTTCGAGAACCCCCAGTCCGATGAGAGTCTGAAGATCCCCTTCGAGGAGGCGGGGGCCGTCGTCGACCGGCGACGGTACGGCGAGGTGCTCCTCGAGGAGGCCGAGCGACTGGGGGTCGACACCCGGTACGGGCGGGTCGTCCAGGACGTCCGCCAGGCGGACGGACAGGTTGTCGGGGTCACCAGCACCGACGGGAACGGGACCACCGAGTACGACGCCGAGGTCGTCATCGACGCCGCCGGCGCCATGTCGATTCTTCAGGACCGGGCTGACTTCTCCGGGGCGACCTTCGACACGAGGGTCAACTACCGTCAGTTCTGTTCGGCCTATCGGGAGATCATCGAGGTCGAGGAACCGGTGGAGTACGATGACTCCATCGTCTTCATGCCGACCGAGGAGCTTGGATATCTCTGGTACTTCCCGCGCACGTCGACGATCATCAACGCGGGACTCGGCTTCCAGATGAACAAACCGCCGATGCACCTGGTCGACGTGCTCAGGGAGGACATTACCAACCGGTCGGAGTTCGAGACCGCCGAGGTGGTCGACAAACTCGGCGCCGCGCTCCCGACTCGCCGCCCATATGACTCCGCGGTCGCCCCGGGGTATGCGGCCGTCGGCGACGCCGCGGCTCACGTCAATCCGGCCACGGGCGGGGGCATCCCCGGCGCGGCGAAGGCGGGCCACTGGGCCGCAAAAGCGGCGATCGAGGGGATCGAACGGGGCGACGTGAGCGAGGACGCCCTCTGGGAGTACAACGAACGGGTCATGACCGGCTTCGGAAAGCGGTTTGCCGCCATCGACCTCTACAACGTCTGGGCCGGGACTCACTCGGTCGAGGAACTGACCAGCATCGTCACCGCTCTCCCGGGCCAGGCGCTGATCGACGCCCTCGGTACGGGGGCGGCTGGCATGTCATTCGGACTCAAACTTGACACCCTCCGGCGCACCTTCGGTCACTGGGGCACGCTCTTCGAACTCTATCGCGTTCACCGGCAGGCGAGCAAACTAAAGGACGTCTACGACGCGTATCCGGGTTCGCCCGAGGGCTTCGAAGACTGGCGGGAGCGACGCGATGACATCTACGATCGGGTCTATGAGATCACCGGCGCCGATCCGAAGTACTAGTTTCCCTTCCCAACCTCTTTTTCCGTCGGGGGCTAGCCTCGGACGATGGCAGACGTTTCGACAGTCGATGGGATGCCCCGACTCGGCATCGGCACGTGGGAGAACACCGATCCGGACGCGTGTGCGAACGCCGTCAGAACGGCCCTCGAAATGGGGTATCGCCACGTCGATACGGCCCAGATATACGGCAACGAGGAACACGTCGGTCGCGGGCTGGCTGCCGCGGACGTGGACCGCGAGGAGATCTTCCTCGCGACGAAGGTCTGGATCGACAGCCTCCAGCCCGAGGACGTGCGGGAGACGACCGAACAGAGCCTGGAGAAACTCGGCGTCGACTCGGTCGATCTGCTCTATGTCCACTGGCCCGCGGACACCTACGAGCCCGAGGCGACCCTCCCGGCCTTCCGCGAGTTGCGCGAGGACGGGCTCATCGATCGGATCGGCGTGAGCAACTTCGAGCCCGAACACCTGGAGCGGGCCCGGTCGGTCCTGGGCGAGGACCCGTTCGCGAACCAGGTCGAGATGCATCCCCTGCTGCCCCAGGCGGACCTCCGCGAGGCCGTCGAGAACACGGACACGGAGATCGTGGCCTACTCGCCCCTGGCCCGCGGCGCGGTCCTCGACGTTCCGGCGGTCACCGAGGTCGCCGAGAAACACGGGGTCAGCGAGGCGCAGGTCAGCCTCGCGTGGCTCGCGGAGAAGGGCGTGACAGCGATTCCCAAGGCCACCTCCGAGGCCCACATCGCGGACAACTGGGAGAGCCGAACGCTGGACCTTGACGAGTCCGACGTGGCGAAAATCGACGGAATCGACCGGACCGACCGGCAGGTCGATCCGGGCTTCGCGCCCTGGTAGGTTTCGGACTCTCCCGGTCGATTCCGTCGGATTGGATTCTCAGTCGATTCGGGTCACATGTAGCCGAGGTCCCGGAGGCGTTCCATCAGGTCCTCCTTGTCCTGGGCGCGACCGGCACGTTCGGTGGTGCCCTCGAGGTCCTGGAGCCACGCCGGGGCCTGATCGGCCTTCTCCGTGCTCACCTGACTGCCCAGCGAGCGGAACCCCTCGAAGTACTTCGGGGAGACCGGGACGTCCTCCTGGCTGACTCCCTCGGGGAGGTCCTCGAACCCCTGGGGCACGTACCCCTCGTCGGGGAACGCGGAGACCGTCTCCGGGACGACGTAGTTCCAGAAGGCCTCCCAGACGTCCGCCTCGTGGAACTGCAGGATCGGTTGAATCCGGTCGTGGGGCGGATAGATGTCCGGGTCGTGCCGGGGGCTGAAGAAGGTCTCCTCGGCCCGGGCTTCCTGTTCGTCCCAGCGAACGCCCGAGATGACGCCGTCGATGTCGTGGGCCTCGAGCGCGTCGTTCAACGCGACGGTCTTGAGGAGGTGATTCCCCACGTAGGTGTCAAGGAGGAAGGGGAAGGTCTCCTCCTCGTACTCCAGGATCTCGTGCACGTGGTGCTGGTTGTGCTCGGAGAGATCGGAGACCGCGATGTCGTCGCCGGGTTCGAGATCCGACTCCTCGACGATCCCGCCGATGTCCTCGTTCCGGGCGTAGATCACCTCGAGGTCCCAGACGTCCCTCCAGTGTTCGACGAACTCCAGCAGCCCGTCGAAGTGCTGGAAGTGGTCGATGAATATCGCCGGCGGCACGTCGTAGTTCAGTTCGCGGGCGACCTCGCGAACCAGGTACAGCGTGAGCGTCGAGTCCTTCCCCCCAGTCCACATGACCGCCGGGTTCTCGTACTGATCGAGGGCGCGTTCGATGACTTCTATCCCCTTCTGGATCTTCGCCTCGATGTCCGGGTAGGTGTCGGGGCTCTCCCCCTCGCCTTCGGTGTAATCGACCTCGACGTAGTCGGGAAATCCGTCGCGCATCGGGGGCGATTTGACGGGCTGCAGTGATAAGTGATCGGATTCTCTACGGATCGGGGGCCGGCGCGCCCTTCTGCAGGGCCGTCTCGGCGATGTTGCCGCCGTAGTCGGCACTCCGGGAGAGCGAGTCCACGATGAGACCGAGGTGTCTCGCTCGTGCGGGATCGAGTTCCCGGAGCTGGTCGTCGATCTCCCGGGCCTGGTCGTCGATGTCCCCGACCCGGGTTCGGGCCTCGTTGGCGAGCCGGGTTGCCTCCGCGGAGTCCTCGGCGAACAGGGCCTCGAAGGCAGTTTCGATGATGTCGGCGGCGTCCACGCGAAGCGCCTCCACGGACTCGCCGACGGCCGCCGGGATCGTCTCGTCCATCTCGGCGGTCACCCGGCTGATCTTCGCCGCGTGGTCGGCCACGCGCTCGAACTGGCGGGCACTGGAGTGATAGTCGAAACAGCGCTCCCGGGAGATGTCGATCTCACTCGCCATCTCGGGGGAGCGCAAGGTGCTCCTGAAGATCCGCGAGACGACATACCAGAGCCGGTCGACGTCATCGTCGCGGGTGATCACGTCCCTCGCCAGGTCCAGATCGTGCTCGCGGAGGGACTCGACGGCGTCCTCGAGCATCGACTGGGTGATGAGGTGCATCCGTCGAACGGCGCTGTGGACCGAGAGCTCGGCGGAATCCAGGAGATCCTGGATCACGACGGTGTCTGCGGTCTCTTCGAGCACTTCGAGACCGACCAACTCCTGGGTCGCCTCGCGAATCACCCGGCGCTGTGCCGGGGTGATCCGATCGGCCGTGAGCTCGATCTCGTCGAACCCGCTCACGTACATCGTCATCACTTCCCGCATGAGCGCATCGGACTCGAGATCCGCGATGTCCCTGACTCCGCGTTTCGATTCGGTCGAGGAGGCCGGAGTCATGAGCAGCGACCCGTTGTCCGGATGGAAGGCCACCTCTTCGCCGGCTTCGATGTCGTGCTCCCGGGCCCACCCCTTCGGGATGGAGACGGTGAACGTCGAGCCCCCAGTCAACTGCACCTTGCGGCGATCCATGTCGATACTCGACGGAGATCGAAGATAAATGACTCGGTTTCTATATAGTGCTATGTGTTCCTGGATTTACTATGTGATTCTCTCCCGATTCGTCCGATTAGCCCGACATGGATATCAGCCAACTCGGGGAATCGATCGTAATCGATCGGTATTCGGATCGTCTTGGGATCTATATATGTCGGGTAAGTCGCGATCGGATCTCGGAAACGGGACTCCGTTCCCTCGGGTTCGCCGATGTTTATCAGTAAGCGGGGACTGAGATTCACCCATGGAGGAGTCCACCGCGTCTCCGGGGAACGAGGCCCTCTCCCGGCGACAGGTACTGGCAGTGACAGGGGGATCGCTCGCCACCGCCCTCGCCGGGTGCAGCAGTCCCCGTCGTCGTCTCGCCTCCGCCCCGATTCCCGCTTCGCCCGAGGAATACCGGTACGCGATGATGGGAACGGCCGAGGCCCCCCTCACTATCACCTACTTCGGAAGCTGGAAGTGCCCGTACTGCGCGAAGTTTAGCACCGGCTTTCTCAGACAGCTCCTCGCGGACTACGTCGCCCCCGAGAAGATCGCCATCAAATACCGGAACCTCACATATCTCGGGGGCAGCGCGTTCCTGGGGCCGGACGCACCGGCGGCCGCCCGGGCCGGACTCGCCGTCTGGAACACCGATCCCCAATCCTACTGGGCGTATCACGAATACGTCATGCGCCATCAACCGCCGGAGGACGAACGGTGGGCGACGGCGGAGACGCTCGTCTCCTTCGCCCGGAAGGCGGGGGTCTCCGATCCGGGTGCCATCCGCAGGGCCATCACCGAGCAGAAATACGAGGAGGCCCTGCGGGCGACGACCGACGCGGCGACGGCCGCCGGCGTCAGCGGGACGCCGACCCTCGTTATCGACGGGACGGCGATCGTTCCGCTGGGGAACCGAGACCGAACCAGACGCCTCATCGAAAACGCACTCGAGTGATCTCAATCCGTGCCGACGGTTCGGCCGGTGACCGATTCGAGATGTTTGAGCAGTGCCATCATATCCTCCGCACCGTGCCCGAGTGAACGGGTCGCGTTCGCGGCCTCGCGGGTCGCGGCCGTCGCCGGGAGGGGCACTTCGGTTTCGCCGCCGGCGTCAAGCACGAGATTCAGATCCTTGAACAGCAGATCGACCGGGAACTGCGGGTCGAAATCGCGCTCTCGAACGGCCGGGGCCTTGTAGTCGAACAGCGGCGCCCCGAGGACGCCGGTCTGGATCACCTCGAGGACGTCCTCGAGCGGCAGATCCTGACCGTCCGCGAAGGCGAGTGCTTCGGAGAACCCCTCCATCATCACCCCCAACAGCAGGTTCGCGGTGAGTTTCATCCCCGTTCCGTCCCCGACATCGCCGACGTGACGAACGTCGCCGAACACCTCCAACACCGGATGCACGTCGTCTAGCACTGCCGCCTCGGCGCCCGCGAGCACGAGCAATTCGCCCCGCTCCGCGGGACCGACCGTCCCGAGCACGGGCGCGTCCACGAACCCGCCCCCGGCCTCTCGAACCTGGTCGGCCACGTCCGTCGTCGCCGTTCGGGACACGGTGCTCGTGTTGATGAGGATATCGCCGTTTCCCACCCCGTGAACGGCCCCCTCATCGCCGAGGACGACCGCCCGGAGGGCGTCCGGACCGGTGACCATCGTGATGAGGACATCGGACTCGCTGGCGAGCGCCTGCGGCGAGTCGAAGGCCTCGGCGCCGGCCTCGACAAACGACTCCATCTCGGCGGCCGTACGGTTGTACACCCCGAGGCTGTATCCCGCCTCCTCGAGGTTCCAGGCCATCGGCGTTCCCATCGCGCCGAGCCCGATGAAACCGATCCGGGACGTCAGTGTGGATTCGTCCGACATGTGTGTCTGCATCGGTGTTCGATCATGGTGATCTTTCCGGTGAGGGACGTTCGAGGGGAATTGGCCCTCCCCCGGCGCCATCCTATTCAGTGGCGACCTGTTTCTCCGCGGTCGCTGATGCCCCCTGACTGTCCGTGACTGTCACCACAACCCAGTATGGCGGAGAATGCTCCTGTGGGCTCTCGTCGTGAAGTGTCACCGTTTTTTCCCCGCCGGAATACGTGGATGAGGCGGTATCGATCCGGGTTTCCCTCTCGCCCGAGTCATAGAGTGTGACCGTGTACGAACTGATGTCCCCGTCCGGATCTGCCCCGTCAAACGTAACGCTGACAGCATATTTTCCGGAGTTGCCTGTCCGGTCGACGTCACTCGAGAGAATCTGAACGGAGGGAGGAGCATTGTCGGTCCCCGAATCACCGATTCCCACGTGGAGCTTCGCCGTCTGTTCTTCGGGCATCGACTGAATCCCCACCGTGTTAATCAGCAGATTCTCGGCTGGCACCGTGAAGTTGAGCGCGTGCACGCCGGTCTCGTACCAGTCCTCATCGACCGTCGGATCGAATGCCGAGTCCTCGAACGCGCCATTCCAGTACTCCTCGCCCGTCAACCGCGTGGGGAGGGTCACGTCGAGTTCGCCCTCAAGGTCCGAGAGTGAGATGCCGCTTCCGTTCGAGGGATACAGCGCCACCGTCACCGTTTTGCTGCCGCTCCTCTGGAAGTCGTTCTGGAGGGCCGTGATCCGAAGCCTGGAGCCGCCGACGACCAGCCCCTGTTCTTCGAGGATAACGACCCCGCCACCGTCCTGCACCTCGAGGTAGAGTACCGAATTCTCGTACCACGTCGATCCGACGTCGAGGTAGTGATAGTGCGGCCGGTACACCAAAAACCGGGTCGGAACCCGCCTGGTCGTCCCCGTTTCGTCCGTGATCGTGATGTTGTAGGCCTCGCTCGTGCGCAATATTCCCGACGCCGGCGGCGGGTTCACCGCCAGCACCCGCGGCGGGTAATCCGTCCCGAGTGTCACGGTCGGAAACTGCGGAACGTTGGCCTGTCCGGCGGTCGAGATCGCGCTGTGGAGTCTGATCAGGTCGTCCCGCACTTCCGTGAAGTGCTGGAACTCCACCTTCTCGTTCTGGGCCGGGACGACCTGTGCCTGATAGATCGACAGCAGAATCATCACGATCGCGAAGATGAGGATGAAGCCGACGACGCCCGAGACCCCACGGTCCTCGCCGGCGAACCGATCACGCATTGTGTGTCCCCACAGACGGACCCCGCGTATTTAGAAGTGCGCCAGACCGGGTCCGAGCCACGGGTGTCACGGGTCCCCGAGACTACTCCTCGTCCGGTTCGATGACGTCAGGATCGGCGAGTGCCTCCTGCAGGGAATCCAGGCCGTTGACCCACTCGGTCACGAGGCCGTACTCGATGTCCTCGGTGACACCGATGTCCAGATCGGCGCCGTCGATCAAGAGCGTGCCGGCCGCCGAGATGTGCTCGAGCGCCGCGTCGAGGTCCTCCTCGGCCTCGGCCGCGGCGGCGTGACGGACGTGTTCGTCGACGGTTCCCTCCTCGACTGGTCCCTCAGTGACGAAACGTTCCGCGCTGTAGAAGACCGCGACCAGGCTGGTCTGCACGCCGTCGACCAGCATCAGGGTGTCCTCGCTCTCGATATCGGGGTCCCCGAGAACGATCTCGCGGATCTCCTCCAGTTCGCCCATCGCCCGCTCGGCCTCGATCTCCCCGTCGGTGTAGGCGGTCAGGATCTTCGCGACGGCGATGGCCACGTCGTCCTGAAGATTCAAGAGAAGTCGGGCCGACTCCTCGTCTTCGGGGTCGATGTCTTCATCGCGCAGGCGGTCCAGCCAGTTCTCCCAGCGTTCCTCGGTGTAAAATTCCGTCTCGGGGCCGTTCATACCCGGAGTGGTGGGTCCCCTGGACTAAGACCTTTCCTTCGGCACTGAGCGGGCGTCGATCGCCGCGGTTTTCCTTCCGATCGCCGAACGGGGCCATATGGCCGCTGACGGTCACCCGCCGGACGAACTGCTCTCGCTTCCCGGCCCCCGAGAGGACGGGGGCCGATCGGTCGAGGCCGCACTCGCGCAACGCCGCTCGCGACGGGACCTCGGATCGGGCCCGATTCCGCTCGCGGACGTCGCACAACTGCTCTGGGCCGCCCAGGGCGAGACCGACGACGACGGACACCGGGCGGCCCCGAGCGCCGGGGCCACCTACCCGATGGAGGTGTACCTCGTCGTCGGGGAGGAGGGGGTTCCGGATCTCGATTCGGGCGTGTATCGCTACCGTCCGGCGGAGCACGCTCTCACCCGCGAGTCCGACGTGTCTCCCCAGGCGGAACTCGCGGCAGCCTGTTACGATCAGGAGTGGGTGAGCGAGGCGCCGATCGACCTGGTGCTCGCGGGCGTCGATGCGCGGACGGCCCGCGAGTACGGCCAACGCGCCGGCGACCTGTACGTCCCGATGGAGGCCGGACACGTGGGACAGAACGTGCACCTCCAGGTCGAATCCCTGGGGCTCGCGACCGTCACCGTCGGCGGGTTCGAGGACGACCGAGTGGCCGAGGTCATGGATCTGGATCGGGCGCGACCGCTCGCCATCTACCCCATCGGACGGCGGACCGATTAGGCCCGATCGAGCGTGGCCCGCGTGTCGATGCCGTAGACCGATCGCGGGGTCTCGACGTGGGCGCGTTCGACGGCGTCAGTCCGGCCGTTCTCACGCAGCCAGTTCACCCGCCGCGGGACCGTCTTCGGACCCATCACCATCCCCGGACGGTCGGGGTCGTCGACGAAGTCCGTCTCCATCAGGAAGGGATCTCCCGTCTCGATGGCCGTCTCCAGGTTCTCCTTGCGGCTCATCACGCTTGGAGTGATTCCGGTCAGCCGACCGCTGCTGTAGTGTTTGATCACTTTCTTCGGGGAGAGCCCGCGCTCTGTGGCCCACTCGGCGATCTCAGTGAGGTCTTCGGTCCCCTCGGTGTGAAGCTGCAGGGCGACACCGGCGTCCGCGGCGACCGAAATCGCGTGGCGGAGCACGGCGTTCGAGGCCGCCCAGACCGCGTCGTCGACCGCGTAGTGGGGGCGCCCGGATTTGATCGCGACCACGTCCGAGTCGGCGGCGATCTCTCCGGCCGCATCGAGCCCGTCCATCATCAGGTCGCGTGCGGCCTCGACGGACATGTCCCGGTCGTCGAGGAGTCGAGAGATGAGTGCCGGATGAACCCCCAGCACCGGCCAGGCGCGGCCGGGCAGCACCTCGGTGGCCTCGCGAACGAGAGAGCGGGTCTCCTCGAAGACGGCCATGAAGTCCGCCCCGGTCTCGGGCTCGATTCCGAGGTGCCAGGAGGGTTTGTTGACGATCAGGAGGTGGGTGCCGCCGCTCCGAGCGAAGTCCTTCACCGCTTCGATGCCCTTGCCCGAGCGGTCGAGATGGAGGTGATTGTCGAGGACCGGCGTGCCCAGATCGCGCATATCGGTGCCTCGGAGCGGTTCGGCAAAAACTCCCCGTTCGTCACCCGACCGGGCTCATCCGCGGAGTCGAATTGGCCATTCCCGGCCCGTGAGAAACCGACGTGCACGATCACGGCGTCGGGAAACGTCGGTGATCCCACCAATCAGCAGTTTCACGCGGTCGAGGCCGCTTGCTGTTCGGCGGCCTGCTCTTCGGGAGAACGCAGTCGGTAGAGGCGAAGCCTTCCGTGGGAATAGATGATCTCCTCGAGTCGATTGCGTTCCTTGAGTGTCTCCGTGGCGTCTCGAACCGCCAGGAACGGCAGACGTGTCTCCTCGATCAGGTCATCCTGGGTCATGAACGGTTGTGACTCCAGTTTCTCTCGAACGATCTCGACGTGTGGGGCCAACTCCTCGGTGCGTTCACGCTCTGTCATACCTAAACCAAGGGCGGAAACCCGCCTAAGTACGTCGGGCAACTGTTTGGGTACGGGCCGGTGGTACACGACATCCCTTTCCCGGTAACCGCTCGTCTTGTCACTCGCAAACGGCTACCAGCTCGTGACTGGTCTCTTCGCCGCTCGCTGATTGACTGTTCAGTCACAAGGTACTTTACCCCGTCCTACTTTCGATCGGTATAGCGATCCCGGGAGGAAACGGCTATCGCCGTTCGTTTTGCTCTCCTCTCACTCGATCCCCATCCATGAGTCCGAAACCGCCGATCGACCGCCTCAGCCGGGGCGTCAAGTACCTGTTCAGGGGCCGCGAGGAGATCGAACTGCGCTCCGGGTCGATCGGGCGGCCCCTCTTTTTCCTCTCCCTGCCGGTCGTGCTGACGAACCTCTTCCAGACCGCGTATAATTTGGCAGATATGTTCTGGTTGGGGCGGTACAGTACCACGGCGGTGGCAGCCATCAGTTTCGCCTGGCCGCCGGTCTTTCTGTTGATGATGCTGGGGATGGGCATCTCGGTGGCCGGGAGCGTCCTGGTCGCCCAGAACACGGGGGCGGAGGCACACCGCGAGGCCGAGTTCGCCGCCGCCCAGACGATGACCTACACGACGATCGCCGCGCTCATCTTCGGGTCGATCGCCTACACCGTCGCCAGGCCGTTCGTGGCACTCCTCGGTGCCTCGCCGGCAGTCCTGGGCCGGGCCGCCGGCTACCTGGAGATCATCTCGCTGGGGTTCGTGTTCATGATGGTCTACATGGTTTTCAACGCCCTCATGCGGGGGTACGGGGACACCCTCACCCCGATGGTGGTGATGTTGGGGACCGTTCTCCTCAACATCGTCCTGGACCCGTTTCTCATCTTCGGCTGGGGTCTTCCGGCCGGATGGCCACTCCTGGGCGGGCTCGCGTTCCCCGAACTCGGGATCCGCGGCGCGGCCTACGCCACGGTCTTTTCTCGCGCCGTTGGAGTGGCCGTTGGCCTTCTCATCATGTTCGGTGATCGGTGGGGAATCACGATTCACTGGTCGGACCTCCGGCCCCGGTTTCAGTACCTGTACCGGATCGTGCGGATCGGCGCCCCCGCGTCGGTCGAGGGGGTCTCCCGGGCCGTCTCGATGAACCTGCTCATGGTCGTCGTCGGCTGGTTTGCGACCCCGATCGTCGCGGCCTACGGCATCGGTTCCCGGATATTCTCCATGGTGTTCCTCCCGGGGGTCGCGGTGGACCGGAGCGTGGAGACGATGACCGGCCAGAACATCGGGGCGGACAGGCCCGACCGGGCAGCGGCGGCGGCCCGCATCGCCGCGATCACGCTCTTTTCCCTCCTCACGGTGCTCGGTGGAGTGACCTACCTCCTGGCGAGTCCCATCGCCGGACTGTTCACTGCTGACCCCGCGGTCATCGGGGCGACGACACAGTTCATCCGATATGTGGCCCCCACTTTCGGCTTCATCGGGGTCATGCGGGCCTACTCGGGCAGCCTTCGGGGCGCCGGAAAGACGCTGACCGTCGCCGCGATCGCGATCGTGATGCTGGCGGTCGTTCGGTTTCCGCTCGCCTGGACTCTCACCGAACGGATCGGGGAGACCGGTATCTGGCTCTCGTATGCCATCTCGAACGTGGCCGGGGCGGTCGTCGCCTACGGCTGGTATCAGCGAGGCACCTGGCGGACGAAACGACTGACTGAGTAGGGGTAGAACGGGGTGCTGCCGAATTCGGTTCCACGCTGCTGGATCAACCTCTCCGGCATCTGCTCTCCCAAACGGGTGATCGGTGCCCTCCCAAACGCAGTCAAGCGTCCCGAATCGGTATCGAACTACCGGTCGTTTCGACAGCCGGGGCAGGCCGAGAGATCACAGTGTAGACGGCCGCTCCGGAGTGCTCTTCTCCCGATTCGCCCGGGCGCCGCCAGATGCCGATGGGTGAGGTCTCCCCTCACCGGGAGTGGGGTGGCCTGCGGTGGGTCCGGGCGCGGGCCCGGACGTGGGATTCTCGGCTGTCGTGTTGGATCGTGGGGGAGCTGGGTGGGTGGCGGTCTGATTCGGGGCAGGGCGTGCCGTGGACTGGTTCGCGGGTGTCATGGACTGGTTCGTGGCAACGGGGGGTCCACGCTCGCGGTCAGCCGGCGGGCCACGGGCGCCGTCATTGCCACCAGCGGGGACTCCCACCGGCGGACCGGCGATCTGCCGGGCGATTGCGGAGACTTCCGGCCCGGTCAGATTCCGTGCGTGCATCCGCAGTTGCCGGATCGCCGTCACGTTCACCCCGTTCGCCTCGAGCACCTCGGTCGGGAGGGTATGGGCGGTCTGGAGGGTCTGGTTCCCCAGCTCGCGAACCGTCTCCAGTCGGGTCGTGATCGCCGTCGCCCGGACCCGATATGCGACCCTGGAAATGCTGCCGTTCTCTCGGGCCTGCGTGAGTGCGTTCAGTTCGGCCTGCAGTTCCTGGAGACGGTTCTGCAGGCGGTCCTGGGACCGTGCCAGGATCGCCGCCGTTTCATTGCTGGTTTCGGCTGTGGCTATCCGCAACCCGAATGCCTGCTGCGCGATGGCGCCCCGGATTTCGGCTTCCTGTGTGGCGATGACGCCACTCAGCATCGCGCCGACGGAGACGTTTCTCGCGGCCGAGTTGTTCTCCATCGCGGTCGAGTTCTCCGCCAGTGCTGGTTGTGCCTCTATCGTGGTGTCAGCCGGTGTGGAACCCGCCTGCACCTGGGCCGCGGCCATCCCCGGCACCAGAACGCCGGACACTATCGCCAGTGCCAGCGTCACCGGGAGCACTCGTTTCATCCTAACTGTTGATACGGGGGGAACGGACAAAAAACGTCCAGAGCGTTCGGGTCAGTTGCAGCGATTTTCACTCCGTTTCGATTGACCCAGGCGGTGACAACAACCCACGGCGGTGACGGCTTCCTGCCATCCATGTCCGTCTTTCCCCATCCATGTCCCCATGTCCGTTTTTCCCATCCATGTCCCCATGTCCGTTTTTCCCCATCCATGTCCATCTATCGGGTCCGGGATCCTCGGACCGGCAGCGGGCGACGCGCTCGGACCCGTCGTGTTCTCGACGCGGTCGGCGATCGAACCCGGGCGTGGCACGCTGCGGAAACGGCCGAGCGACTGGGAACGGTAAACGGGGGAGATGGAACCGTTCGATCGGACGCTTCGAGCGCCAGGTGGCATGCCCGTCCAACCTGGCCGGCTACAGGTCGGTGAGTGTCTGCTGTGTGGATATCCCGGCCAGCTCGGGGAGATCACTCCCCGCCGCGATCGCCGTTTCCCGCTTTATCCGGTAGTTTCCCGAATCCGTTCGGTAGACCTCCCCGGGGGAGAAAAAGGCCCACGCGGTCTCGTCGAAGCGGACCGCGATCTTCGCCTCGGCTCCGAACCCGTCGGCAAAGTACTGCAACGACTCGATCTCCTCGCTGTCGATGTAGATCGGGTCGCCACTCGAGGACTTCGCCTCGATCGCGTAGAATCGCTCGCCGTTTCCGGCGAGCACGTCCGGCAGGTCCCGGTCAGTCGCAGACCCGCTCGCCGGTGCTCGCATGACGGCGAATCCGTTCGCGTCCAATTTGTTGACGAGTTCGCGTTCCCGCCGACTCCCTTTGTCGCTGGCGGACATTCGTCCTACTGGATGGCCCGCTTCGTGAAAACGACACGGAAGTGCTGACAGGGACTGCAAAGCTACTCGGCGGTGTCCCCGCTACAGGTCGATCGACTGGTCCCCCTCGAGGACGACGGCCTCGGTGACGCCGCTCTCGGCCGCGACGGCGCTTTCGAACTGCTCCGGGTCCTGCTCGATCGCGGGGAAGGTGTCGTAGTGCATCGGGAGGGCCTGCTCTGCGCCCAGCCAGTCGGCCGCGACGGCGGCCTGGGCCGGGCCCATGGTGTAGTGATCGCCGATCGGGACGGCCGCGGCGTCGGGGTCGAGATACGGACCGATGACCTCGCGGAACTCGGTCATCAGCGCGGTGTCCCCGGCGTGATAGAAGGTGGTGCACTCCGCGGCGTCCTCGGGGGTCGGCGTCGCGTCGCTGATGGCGAATCCGGCGGGCATGCCCGCCGAGTGGGTGTAATCGGTCTCGATGCCGTTCGAGTGGTCGGCCCGGTGCATCGTCACGTGGGCGTCCCCGAGTTCGACGGTGCCACCGAGATTCATCCCGATGGTCTCCGTGACCCCGTACTCGTCGGCCACGTAGGCGGCCAGTTCCGGCGTGGCGACGACGGTGCTGTCCGAAAACGCCGGGACGTCCGCGATGTGATCGGCGTGCCCGTGTGTGAGTAGCACGTACTCCGGCGTCTCGATGTCCTCGGCGGTGAGTGCGGTGTGTGGGTTGTCGAAGAACGGGTCGATCAGCAGGTCAGTTTCCTCGACGGTCACAGCCCACGTCGAATGGCCGTGCCAGGTCAGGCGCATATGTATGTATAGGGCCAAATATCCCAAAAGGATGGTGCCATCGCGCCGGTCGGCAGCCGGTGCCGGCCTCGCAATCCTTAGGCCCCGGGGGGTCGAAACGGGGGGCATGCGAACGGTTCGATTTCGCGATCAGGCCGGCGGCACGCGGACCGGCGAGTGGACTGACGCGGGTATCGAGTTCGGCGGCCGGGTCTACGATCCGGAGGCGGTCGAAATCCTCCCGCCGGCGGAGCCGACCAAGATCGTGGCCATCGGCCTGAACTACGCCGACCACGCCGCCGAGCGCGACTCGGACGTCCCCGATCGGCCCAAGCTCTTCCTCAAGCCGCCGAACACGGTCGCCGGCCACGGCGATGCGATCACGCTGCCCCCGGGGAAAGAACAGGTGGATTACGAGGCCGAGTTCGGCGTCGTGATCGGCGAGCAGGCCCGCAACGTCGATCAGACCGACGCCTGGGAGGTGGTCGCCGGCTTTACCGCCGTCAACGACGTCTCGAACCGCGACGACCAGAAGCGGGAGCAGAACTGGGTCCGCGCCAAGGCCTTCGACGGGGCCGCACCGATGGGACCGGTCGTCGCGGACCCGGCGGACGTGCCCGGGGACGCCTCGATCGAGCTCCGGGTCAACGGCGAGGTGAGACAGGCCTCCTCGCGGTCGGCGTTCATCTTCTCCGTGCCGGAACTCATCGAGGAGATCACGGGCTATCTGACCCTCGAACCGGGCGACGTCATAAGCACGGGAACCCCTGCCGGGGTCGGCGCGCTCTCCGGGGGCGACCACGTCGAGATCGAGATCGAGGGAGTGGGAGTCCTCGAACACGACGTCGTCGACCGGTAGTCTCCCCGTGCGGTCCTGCAGTATCGATGCCGAGCACTCATCGGCCGTCGCGGCCACCCGCTGTGGGCATCGAGACGCCCCGTGTGGGTATCCTTAAGGGCCGGGCCCGATTTCCACCCCGTATGGAACCCAGGGATCTCTCCGATCACATCGAGTACGTCGCGGGACAGGGCATCGAGGAGGTCGCCCGCGAACTGGGGAGAGAGCCCGACGAGCTCGTGAAACTCGCATCGAACGAGAACCCACACGGTCCGAGCCCCCGGGCCGTCGAGGCCATCCGTGATCTGGCTCCCGACGTCCATCACTATCCGAAGTCCGCTCACACCGACCTCACGGCGGCACTGGCCGAAACGTGGGGCGTCACGGACGACCAGATCTGGCTCTCGCCCGGGGGGGACGGCGCGCTCGACTACCTCTCGAGGGCCATGCTCGATCCCGGCGACGCCGTTCTCGTTCCCGATCCGGGCTTTGCCTACTACGAGATGTCGGCCCGGTTCCACCACGGGCAGGTCCGTCGCTACGAGATCGCGGGGGCCGATGGCTTCGACCTCACCCCGGAGACGGTCCTTGAAGCCTACGACGGCGAGCGCATCGTCTACCTCACGAGCCCCCACAACCCGACCGGCAAGCGCTTTACCGTCGAGGGAATCCGGGAGATCGCCGACCGGACCGACGAACAGACCCTCCTCGTCGTCGACGAGGCCTACGGCGAATTCGCCACGGGTCAGAGTGCTCGCACGCTCCTCGAGAAGCGCGAGGACGTGGCCGTCCTCCGCACGTTCTCGAAGGCCTACGGGCTGGCGGGCTTGCGGATCGGATATGCGATCGTTCCGGACGGATGGGCCGACGTGTACGCCCGCGTGAACACGCCCTTCGCGGCGAGTTCCGTGGCCTGTCACGCCGGGCTGGCCGCCCTGGAGGACGAGCGCCACGTCGAGCGCACCCTGGAGACCGTCGAGTGGGCGCGGGCCTACATGCAACGTGCGATCGACGCCCCGGTCCACCGGAGCCACGGCAACTTCGTCATGGTCGAGGTGGGCGACGCGACGGCCGTCAGCGACCGGCTCCGCGAGCGCGGGGTCATCGTCCGTGACCTGACGAGTTTCGGACTGCCGGAGTACGTCAGGATCACCGCCGGCGTCGAGGCCGCGACCGAGCGGGCCGTCGCCGAACTCAACGAGGTGCTCGCGGAGTGAGGGTGGGGGTCACCGGCACCCCGGGCACCGGCAAGACGACCGCCACCGAACTCGTGGACACCGACCTGGAGATCCTCCACCTGAACGAGCACATCCGTGCGGAGGGACTGCAGACCCGCGTCGACGAGGACCGGGAAAGTGTCGTCGCCGACCTCGAGGCGGTGCGTGAGTCCCTCGCCGATCGGGGGGAGATCCTCGTCGAATCCCACCTGGCTCATCACCTCGACCTCGACCGGGTGATCGTCCTCCGATGTGCCCCCGAAACCGTCGAGGAGCGGCTGATCGAGCGGGGCGAATCCGCGGCCTCCGCCCGGGAGAACGCCGAGAGCGAGGCCCTCGACGTGATCCTCTCTGAGGCAGTCAGGGCCCACGGTCGCGATTCGGTCTACGAGATCGTGACGACCGAGCACTCCCCCGGGGAGACCGCCTCCGCGATCGAGGCCGTTATCGCGGGCGACCGCGAACCGAGTGCGGGCACCGTCGACTACACGGAGTACCTATGACTCTCGACAGGCTCAGACCGCTCGCGGATCGGCTGCTCGATCCGTTCGTGACCCTGGCCCGTCGGGTCGGGCTCACGCCGGACGGCGTCAGCGTGATCGCCTTCGGATTCGCGGTGGCGGCCGGCGCTGCCTTCCTCCAGGCCGGACCCGTCTGGTATCTCCTGGGTGCCGTTTTCGTCGCGCTCAACGGGTGGCTCGATCTGGTCGACGGCGCGCTGGCCCGCGAACTCCGGACGGACTCCCCCGCGGGGGATCTCCTCGATCACGTTCTCGATCGCTACGCCGACGTCGTGATCGTCGCCGGCCTGGCCGGTGGCCTCGACCGATACGCGCTGGGGTTCGCAGCGGTGACCGGCGTGTTGCTCACCTCCTACCTGGGCACGCAGATCGAGGCCGTCGGGCTCGACCGCGAGTACGGCGGACTGCTTGGCCGGGCCGACCGACTGGCACTCGTGGGGGTCGTGGGGGTGATCGCGGCCGTCGCGCCGGCGATCGGTGGCGTCTCCGTCGTCGCTGCCCTCCTCGCCCTGTTCGCCGTGATCGGTCACCTCACGGCACTCCAGCGATTTTTCGGTGCCTGGCGGGCGCTCCAGTGAGCGGGTCGCATGTTTTAAGGCTGGTGGCGAGTAAGCACCGGTATGGTTCAGTGCGAGATGTGCGGCGCCGAGATTGCGAATCCCAAGACGGTCAAGATCGAGGGCGCCGAATTGCAGGTCTGTGATGACTGTGCCGAGTTCGGCACGGAGGTAACGACCCAGGACGCCGGGAGCACCTCGACGAAGTACTCGACCAGTTCCACGGGCCAGACCGGATCGAGTGACACGGGTGGGTCGAGCAGTTCGGGCGGCTCGCGGGGTCGACGTCACGACCTCTATGACGAGATGGAGGAGCTGGCCGACGACTACGACTCCCGGATTCGGAACGCCCGCGAGGCCAGGGGCCAGACCCAGGAGGAACTGGCCGACGCCATCAACGAGAAGGTCAGTCTGATTCGCAAACTCGAGCGCGGTAACATTCTTCCGAGCGACGACGTCCAGTCCGAACTGGAGGGGTATCTCGATATCTCGCTCACCGCCACCGAGGAGACCGAAGACGAGGAGTGGGAGTCCGAGGGCACGGACTCGGGGTTGACTCTCGGCGACATGGTCGAACGGAAGGACTAAGCAATCTTTTTCGCGGTCGAGCCAGTTCCGCCGGTATGTTCGTCCTCGTCAATCTCAAGGCCTACGACGTCGACCCCATCCGGATAGCCAGCGCCGCAGCCGCCGTCGACGCCGAGAGCGACACGGACGTGGCGGTCGCCCCGCAGACGGCGGACCTCGCAGCGGTCGCGGATACGGGGGCCGACACCTGGGCCCAGCACACCAGTCCGGTCGAACCGGGGAGTCACACCGGCCAGCCGCTCGCGGAGGGGCTCGCCCGCAACGGGGCCACGGGAACGCTCATCAACCACTCGGAACGCCGCCTCCCGCTCGCCGACATCGACGGGGCCATCGAGGCCGCCGAGCGGGCCGGACTCCGGACGGTGGTCTGTGCGAACGACCCCGACCAGATCGCCGCGGTCACGGCCCTGGGTCCCGACGCCGTGGCGGTCGAACCGCCGGAGCTCATCGGCACGGGCACCCCGGTGAGCCAGGCCGATCCGGCCGTCGTCGAGGACGCCGTCGAGGCGGCCGAGTCCGTCGATCCGACCGTCGAGGTCTACTGCGGCGCGGGCATCAGTTCGGCCGAGGACGTCGCGGCCGCGGCGGAACTCGGCGCGGATGGGGTGTTGCTCGCCAGCGGCGTCGCCAGGGCCGCGGATCCGACAGCGGCCCTGGCGGACCTGGTCGCCGAATAGTCACTCGCCGAAATTCTCGATGCGTGCCTGCCCCCGTATCTCGGGGTCCGACTCTTCGCTCCCCGTGGACTCCGCCCGGTCGGCGTAGGTCTCGAGGGCGGCCTGGTCGTCTGCCCCGAAGCTGAGATTCGAGACCCGGACTCCGAGTTTGCGGACCGGCGTTCCTTCGAACTCCTCGAGGAGTTCCAGGGCGGTCTCACGGACCAGTTCGGGCTCGTCGACCGGACCGCTCAGCGACCGCTCGCGGGTGTGTAACTCGAAGGGGGGTTCGACGACCTTGATGCCGATCGTCCGGTAGAGCGCGCCCTTCTCGGCGGCCCGCCGCGTGACGGCATCGGCGAGCTCCTCGATCCGATCCCGCGCCCGTTCGGGGTCGCCGATCGGATCGCCGAAGGAGGTCTCCCGGGAGAGGCTCTTGGGCCGGCCCCGGGCCTGGACGTCACGGTCGTCGACGCCGCGGGCTCGAAAGTGGAGATCCCGGCCCCGCTGTCCGAAGTGGTCGGTGATCGTTTCCATATCCCCACGGGCCAGGTCACCGATCGTGTCGATCCCCAGCTCGTGGAACGTGGTGGCGCTTTTCGGCCCGACCCCGTGGAGGTCCTCGATCGGCAGCGGTTCCAGGAACGCCCGAAGCTGTTCCGGCTCGATCACGGTCAGCCCGTCCGGCTTGTCGTGGTCCGAGGCGATCTTGGCGGCGCTCATGTTCGGGGCGATGCCGACGCTGGCCGGGACCCCGACCTCCCGGGCGATCCGCTGTTTGACGTGTCGGCCAAACCCCGCGGCGACCTCCCAGGCGGTGCGGTCTGTCACGTCGAGGTAGGCCTCGTCGATGCTCACCTCCCGTATCGAGTCCGAGAGCTCCCGGAGGATCGACTTGACCTCGGCGGCCACCGACTCGTAGTACGCCATGTCGACGGGTCGGTAGTACCCGACCGGATCGGCCGCCGGATTTTCGGATGCGGGGGGCAATCGATCGAGGGCCCGGGAGATCGGCTGGGCGCTCTCGACGCCGTGGTTCCGCGCCTCGTAACTGGCAGTTGCGACCGCGCCGACGGTCTCCCCCGGCTCGTAGCCCATGCCGACGACGACCGGCTTCCCATCCAGGGCGGGCTCTCGGAGCCGCTCACAGGCGGCATAGAAGGCGTCCATGTCGACGTGGAGAACGATGGCCTCCGATCTCGCTTCGGTCCCCGGGAGCCGCCCCGCAGGCATACGTCCGGTTCGGGGCGACGGCTCCTTAACCTCCCGCCTCGAGACCTACTCGACCCCCTCGATTTTGGTGCCCCTCTCGCGGCAGTCCTCGAGGCCGTGTTTCGCGGCCATCCCGGCGTCGTGGGCGGTCGTCCCGCGACCGATCCCGACCTGGAGGCTCACGTCGGCCGTCGCCTCGACGTGGTCGACGATGGCCTCGTACGCCGTGCGATCGAGATCCGGACAGACCGCGATGACGTTATCGCCGCCGACGAAAAAGGCCAGGCCGCCGTACTCGTCATGGAGGTGGCGCATGAGCGCGGCGTAGCCCTGTTCGATGCGGATGAACGTCGAGAATGCGTCGAGTTGATCGGTGTACTTCCCGGTGGCGTTGATCACGTCGAAGTGGGCGATCTGGAGGTCCTCGTCGGTGCGTTCGGCCGCCGAGAGCGCGCTTCCAAGGAGTTCCTCCCGGCGGTCCTCGTCCTGGGCGCTGCCCCGGTCCTGGAGTCTCGCCGTCGCCTCGACGAGCGCGTTGGCCGGCGTTTCGCCGTGGCCGAGGGCCATGCTGATGGTGACCGGATACCGGTTTCCGATCGACTCCTGGATGCGGGCGTGATCGGAAATGTCGATCCCGTTGGTCACGGCGATGATGTTGTCGAAGCGGGTGAAAAAGACGTACCCGCCCTGGGCCCCGAACTGCTGGGAGAGGTCGGCGAACAGCCGGGACTGCATGGTCTGGAGGTCAGCCTCCCGCCGGGGGGAGGGCGTGACCGTCCACGGGCCGTAGTTGTCGATCTGAACGAGGGTGACCTGCGTGTTCGTCACGATATCCGAACGTTTTCGCGGTCGGGCATAACTCGTGCGATATCGACTGGTTGCCGAGAAACGGGTCGGTCGGTTTCGCGGGGTGGCCGAGTCGGGCCGTTCCGAACGAATGATACATGTACGCGTCCGTTCGACATACGTATCGGGTCTCATGTCCCTCCAACTCGCCATCTACGTCCTCCTCTTCGGGGCCGCGGCGGTGGCGACCGTCGCGTGCATCCCACGGGCGCGTTCCATCCAGCACGAGGGGACCCGGGAGGGGCTCGTGGGCTTTCTCGCCGCCGTCGGGCTCTGGTCGGGGAGCTACGTGGGCTATCTCCTCGTCCCGACCAGGCCGGCGAAGGTCGCCCTCTACATTCTCGGGTTCGTCTTCGCCTTCGTCGCAGTCGGTGCGTGGTTCTACTTCAGTGTCGCCTACACGGGACGGCCGTACCGGGACGCGCCGTTTCGGAAATTCGCGATCGGGTTCTTCCTGTTCGTCATCGCGCTCAAACTCACGAACCCGATTCATCACCTCTTTTTCACGACGGCGTGGGCCTCCGAGCCGTTTCCACACCTCGTAATCAGCCATCAGCTGCTCTACTGGGTGCTCCTGGGACTGTCCTACGCGATCGTCGCGGTCGGATTCTTCATGCTGTTCGAGCGCTTCTATCACACCGGTGCGGACAGTCGGCCGCTGCTTGTCCTGGTCGGGCTGACGGGGCTCCCGGCCGGAGCCACGATTTTGAGCGCTCGAATCGAGGGACTGCTCCCGTTCATGTACGAACCGCTCGGCGTCGCGCCCTTCGCCGTCGGGACGCTTTATGTCTACAGCCGGCGTTTCGAGGCCATCCGGCTGACCGGCGAGACGGACACCCCGGCGATATTCCTCGATACCGACGGCGTGGTGCGGGACTACAATCAGGCCGCGGAGTCGCTCGTTCCGGAACTGAGCGGGGCGATCGGCGAACCGATCGACGCCGTCAGCTCCTCGCTCGCGGCCAATCTCGACTCGCGGGGACGCATAACCCTCGAGCGGGACGGCGAGACGCGGTTCTACGAGGTGTCCCCGCAGCCGTTCACGGCCGGCACGGTGCAGACCGGCCGGCTGGTGACAGTCACCGACGTCACCGAGCGGGAGACCTACCGCCGGGAACTGGAGGAGAAAACCGAGCAACTGAAGGCGCTGAACCGCGTGGTCCGCCACGACATTCGCAACGACATGATGGTCATCATCGGCTGGAGCGAGAACCTCCGGGAACACGTCTCCGCGGCGGGGGCGGACTCCCTCGACCGGGTCCTGCGCAAGTCCCGCCACGTGGTTCAACTCACCGAGATCGCCCGCGACTTCGTCGATGCCCTCTCCGAGGAGGGCACCACCGATCTGCGGGCGATTTCCCTCCGGGAGGTGCTCGAAACCGAACTCACCGCGGTCCGGGACTCCCACCCCGACGCCGACTTTCAGGTGTCCGGCGAGCTCCCGGACGTCTCGGTTCGGGCCAACGAGATGCTCACCTCGATCTTTCGGAACCTCTTCGAGAACGCCGTGCAGCACAACGACACGGAGACGCCCACGGTCACCCTCTCCTGGGAGGACCAGGGGGATACGATCCGGGTCGAAGTGGCCGATGATGGGCCGGGGGTGCCCGACGACCGGACGGAGACGATCTTCGGGAAAGACGAGAAGGGAATGGACAGTCCGGGCACCGGAATCGGCCTCTACCTCGTCAACAAGCTGACCGAGCAGTTCGGCGGCGAGGTGTGGGTCGAAGACAACCAGCCCACGGGGGCGGTCTTCGTGGTCGAACTCCGGAAAGCCGGGACCGAGGATTGATCCGTTTGGTCCCGTGGCCATCCGAAGAATAGCCCCTCAGTCCCCCTCAGCACTCGCCTGGGCCGTGCCGGTGCGGGCGATGGCCTTCCAGCGGTCCGACCGGAACCGGAGCCAGTTGACGGCTGCGCGAGTGTAGTTATCGGCCCATATCGCCACGTAGACGGCGACGAGCCCGAGTCCGAGACCGGGGGTGACCGAGACCCCGAATCCCGAGATGACGATCCCAGCCGGAAGCGCCAGTGCCGCGATCGGCAGCCTGACGAGGTAGTACCCGAGCACCGTCCCGTAGAGGGGGAACCTCGTATCGCCCGCCCCCCGGAGGGCGCCCCGGAGCGTTCGGGCGACGCTGTACCCGGCGATCATGCCCGCGAACACGTAGATGAACTCCACGGTGAGCGCGACGGTTTCGGCATCGAAGAGGAGCGCCAACGGCCGCGCCGTGAGGGAAAGGAGGGCGGCGATGGAGAGCTGGGTCGCGAGCGCGATCCGGACGGACTGCCAGCCGTAATTCTCGGCTTCGGCGTAGCCACCACTGCCGATGGCCTGGCCGACGAGCGTGCTCGAAGCCGTCGAGTACCCCCACGCCGGCATCATCGCGAGCATCACCAGGCGCCGGCCGATGGCGTAGGCGGCGACCACGTTCGTTCCCAGGACGCCGAGGACGAACAGGAAGGGGAACCGGCCGAACGTCTGGGCGAGCCGGGTCCCCGAGAGGGGGATCCCTACCCGGGCGATCTCCCGAACGATGTCGCGGTCGAACTGTGTGCCGCCGACGTTCAGTCCGACCGCGAAGCGCCCCGAGAGGAGAAGGACGGAGAAGATGGTCGCGGCGAGCGTGTTGGCGATGGCGGTCCCGATCGCCGCTCCCGCGATGCCGAGGCGGGGGGCCGGGCCGAGCCCGAAGATGAGCACGGCGTTCAGGGCGATGTTGGTCGGGACGGTCGTCGCCCGAACGTACATCGGGGTCTGGGTGTCGCCGGCGCCTGCGAGCGCCCTCGACCCGACCATCCCCCAGAACCGAAACGGGGCCGAGAGCATGATGATCTTGAGGTATGTCGCTCCCAGGGCGATCACCCGGGGATCGTCCGTCAGGAGGTCGATCAGCGACTCGGCCCAGATCCACCCGGCGACGACGATCGGCACCGAGATCGCGATTGCGAGCCAGAGGGACTGCTTGATCGCGAGGTTCGCCCGGGTGTACTCCCCGGCCCCGTGAAGGCGGGAAACGACACTTATCGTTCCGCTCGAGACCGAAAGCGACAGCCCGAACGCGATGAAGAAGTACTGGAAGCCAAACTGGAGGCCCGCCACGGCCGCGGGCCCCAACGCGAGGCTCACCATGAAGAAGTCGGCCGTCCGGAGGACGGTCCGGAGCGCCCCCGTCACCATCACCGGAACTGCGAGGTCGAACGCCTCGATGCCCGTCTCGCGATCGACTATCCCGAGACGGGCAAGGGCGGCCGGGAAGAGAAAGAGAATCGATCGGAGGCGTTCGCGAACAGTCTCGGCCACGAATACATCTGAGCGAAAAGCGGATTAAAATACGTTGCGATGGCGCTCGGGTAGTGGGGTGAAACTGCGTTCACGCGGGTCAATCCTTCCGGATGGAATGGATGGCCTCCGTTATGCGTTTGAGCGGCGTACTCGTGAGAACGTCCACCAGTTGTTCACTCCGGTCGTAGAGTGTCCGCAGCGAGCGTATTTTCTGTAGGTCCCGCTCTGCCCGCTCGTCGTCGATGCCGGAGAGGGTCTCCGCTGCGGAGTCCAGTGCCCGAGACATGATGTCGATCTCGCGTTTGACTTCATGTTCGAGAAATGACTGGAAAATCTGCCAGAAGTCCGTCTCGGCTTCGTAGAATATCCGCTTGCCCTCCCCCGGGAGCGACCGTCGCTGGACAACGTGGAGCGTTTCCATCTTCTTCATCGCGGTACTGACAGTCGACTTGGCGTACCCGCTCTCGTCGACGAGATCATCCAGCGATACCGGTTCGTCCTTGAAGTACAAAATTCCGTACAGCCGCCCATAACTGCGGCTCAGTCCGTACAGTTCGGCGGTGCGCTCGAACGCGACAATCACCTCCTCGCGGGCTCGTTCAACCGGGTCGTCGATCTCGTCCCGGTCGTCGGTCGTGTCGTTCACGGTATTCGCTATTCTCCGAAACTATTAATTGTTTTCCACAAAATCTTCGGTAGATATCGAATATGTCGAATAAAAATGATGCCGGAACGGCCGTTACAGCGTCCACTGGGGCCGATACCGACACGCCGTCGGACCCACAGACTGTCCTGAAAGCCACCGGGATAGAGAAAACGTATGACTCATGGCTCCCGTTCGGACGGACCGTCGAGGTGCTGACCGGGGCGGACATCGAGATCGAGGCCGGTGATATCGTCGGCATCGTTGGTGAGAACGGGTCGGGAAAGTCGACGCTGATGAAGATACTCGTCGGGGCCCTCGACCCCGATGCCGGTACCGTCGAGTCGAACGGTCGTCTCGGCTGGTGTCCACAGGAGGAACTCCTGTATGATCGGCTCACGGTCCGGGAGACGTTTCGGCTCTTCGGCGAGGGATACGGGATGGATCAGGGAGACATCGAATCGGCCCAGGACTGGCTGTCCTCGACTCTGGATTACGAGGAGTTTCTGGACTTCCGGATCGATCACCTCTCAGGGGGTAACCGGCAGAAAGTGAACCTCTCGATCGCGCTGATGCACGATCCCGACATCCTCCTGCTCGATGAGCCGTACACGGGCTTTGACTGGGAAACGTATCTCGCGTTCTGGGATCTCGCCGAGGAGCTCGCCGAACGCGGCACGGCCATTGCCGTCATCTCCCATCTCATTAACGAACGCGAGCGATTCGACCGCATTTTCGAACTCGCCGATGGGGGCCTCGAGGACGTGACGGAGGCGGGATCGAATCAGGCTGACGCCCCAGGGGTGTGACGATGGCCGTCCAGATCCACACGAGGAGGATGCGGACCGGACTCGCGTCGGCCATTCACGAATTCGTCCGCGAACCGGTCAATATGGGACTGCTCGTCGCGCTTCCTCCGATCATCATCACGACCTACGGATCGATGATGTCGGCGTTCCCTCGGATGCCGTACATGACGACATCGCCGGACACGCTGGGCGCGGTGGCCGGCACGCTGTTCACATCGGCGTTTCTCCCCGGCGTGATCGGGCTCTTTCAGGTTATCAGCGCCAGACGCGCGGACGACCGGCTGTCTCTCGCCGGTTTTCCCCGTGCGACGCTGTTCGTCTCCCGACTGCTCGCCGTGCTCGTCGCCAGTCTCCTCACGGCCGCCATCTCACTCGGCGTCCTGGCCACGCAGGTCGAAACCGCCTCACCCGTTCCGGCCTTCCTCACGCTTGTGTTCGTGGGAGTCGTCTACGGGCTGGTCGGGATGCTCATCGGGACGGTCCTTCCCCGCGAACTGGAGGGATCGCTCGTCCTCATTTTCTTTGCGGACATGGACGAAGCGCTGGCAAGCGGCATCGTCCGGACCGATTCGGTGATATCGAAGGCGTTCCCGCTTCACTACCCGCACAAACTGTTCACGGCGGCGGTCGATGGCACGCCCATCGCCGAAAGCCACGTCTTCGCCGCCGGCACATACGGCATCGCGCTGTTCGTGATTGCGCTCGGTGTCTATGTTCGCCTCACCGGTGAAGGGGGGATGGGCAGATGAGGACCACGAGAACGGTCTTCGAGATGGGATTGCGTGAGTATGCCAGATCACCGGTCTTGCTGGCGTTGCTTGTCTTCCTCCCGGCGTACTTCATCCTCGTTTTCGCGTCGGTCATGCCGGCCACGCCCGTGCCGGTCGATATTGCTGGCAGGGGGACGATGACTATCGAACTTTCCTCGCTGACGCCCGTGTTGATGGCCCCGCTGGCGACTGCACTCGTGGGTGGGATAGCCGGACTGTTCATGATGCAGTCGGCCCGCGATGTGGACAGTCGCCTCTCCCTGGTCGGCGTGACGGGCCGGGAACTCCTGCTTGCCCGGGCGGGCCTCCTTACCGTGGCGGCGCTCGTCGCCAGTCTCGTCTCCCTCGGTGTTCTGCTGATTGTACACGTGCCCGAGATGGTCGGCTGGTTCCTGATCGCCACGGTGATCGTCGGATTGATGTACGGCGGGTTTGGCGCCCTCATCGGTCTGGCCTTCAACCGACTCGCGGGCATCTACCTCCTCATGTTCGGTCCGCTTCTCGATATCTTCCTCGCCCAGAGTCCCCTGGCCGAGCAATCGCCCGCAATCGCGACGTACCTGCCGGCTCACTTCCCGATGAAACTGGTCTTCGATGCCGCCTTCACCGCCCGGATCGACCTCTCGAATCTGGTATGGGCACTGTGGTATCTCCTCCTTATCGGCCTCCTCGTCGGGGTCGCGTTCGGGCGGATCCTCCGGGCCGAGTGAGGGGCTATTGCGGTCGAGGGGGTCTTTGCATCCGTCTCCAGCTGCCGATCCGGTTCTGGGCATCAAGGACGTAGCAGGGTCGGGGAGCGTATCGAGGAGTGCTGTTGCGGACAGGTCAGGTTTTCAACTCCGGCACGTCCCGTCGCCCGGAAGTCGACGGGTCGAAGCCGATCGCGGACCCGCCGTCACAGATCGATCGGCATCACTCGAGCGCAACCGTTCGGTCGGCCCAGGTCTTCAGGACGGACAGCGTCTCCTGCTCCCGTCGAGAAACCCGTCCATTCGTCCCGAGTTCAGCGCCCTCGAAGGCGTTTAGAACCGCCACCTCCGCTCGATCGCAGTAGTTCCTCAGCCTCACGGGATCGCCGCGCCCGTGCTGGAATGGGATTGTCGCGTCGTTTATGAATATCGCTCGGGGGGACCCGGGCGCGTCGTCCAGCATCTCTTTCGCACGTTCGGCGTTATCGCGGGCGAGAGCGACCGATGCCTCCTCGGTTTCGCCCTCCGAACGGGGGGCGTGAGCATCGAGGACACCGCACCAGGCGCCATCGGGGACGTGCGTGAACCGGTCGAGTCGACCGCCCAGTATCTCGCCGTCACGTTCCACTTCGGGGGCAAATTCCAGCACGACCACCCCCGTCTCCCCCTCGCGTTCGATCCACGCGTCCAGTGCGCGGGCGGTGAGTCGAGTCTTGCCCGCCTGTGACGGCCCGACGATGAGGGTCGATCCCGAAAGCGGGAAGGGGAGGCTCACCCGAGATCGGCCTCCTCACGGACGTACTTCGCTCCCAGGCCGATCGTGGCAACTCCGAGAACGACAGCGAAGACGAGGATCGCTCCGGAGAGCCCATCGATCCCGCCGGCGATCTGTCCACGGACGAAGTTCGCGGCGAGCCCACCGGAGACGAGCAAGAGCGCGAGCCCGCCCAGGTTCGCAAGCGTCGAGTTCGATTGCGGAACTGCGTCCGCGTTCAGGAGATAGAGGACGATCGCAATGGCAAAGGGCGTCCCGACGGTGCCGACCGCGAGGACGAGCGCAAGCTGGCGCAGGACGGGGCCGCCGATAACGGCCCCGGGGGCCGAGAAGATCGCGGTGGCCACGAGCAACCACCGGTACCGGTCGTCGGACACGTCGGTTCCCCAGCCGAGCTTGTCCGCGACCAGAAACGGCGGGACGATGGTGTTGCCCCCGAGCGTGGAGACGGCCGCACCGGCGAGGCCCAGGAGGAACAGCCACTTCGCGCTCGCACCGACGAGTGGGCCGAGTGCCTTCGCTGCCTCGACCGTCGAGAGATTCCCCGACTGGAGGACGCTCGCGGTCACCAGAAAGATCGAAACGCTGTAGATCCCGAACGCGAGGAGCATCGAGGTCCCGACGTCGAACGTGGCCAGGCCGTACTCCTCGCGGGTCCAGTCCCGTGCGCGCATCGTGTAGGAGTGCATCGTAATCAGGGTGATGTGGACGGCGCCGCCGAGAATGCCGGCCGCGACGAGGGCGCTTCCCGTCGGCAGGGAGGGAACGAGTCCCGAGACGGCGGCGCTCCCGTCGATCGGGACGACGAACAGCGAGGCGACGAAGGCGATCACGACACCCGTGACGAGTGCCTTCGCGACGAGTTCGAGAAACCGGTAGCCACGCGTGGCGAGCCCGCCGGCGAGGACAACCGCCCAGACGACCCCCCAGACGCGGGCATCGATTCCTGTGAGGGTCGCCGAGACGGAGGCGACGGTCTTCATGATCAACAACTGCGCGACGCCGGCGGCCAGGACTACGTCGAGGACGAGCAGCCAGGCCCACCCGTCGCCGAGGTGCTCCTCGACGACGCCGACGATCCCCCGTTCGGTCAGCAGCCCCAACCGCATCGCGAGGTATTGGGCGAGCGCACCGGCGACCGCCGAGAGGACGACGACCCAGAAGAGTTCGTAGCCATACGCGCCCCCGGCAGTGATCAGCGATCCCATGGTCGCCGGGCCAGCCGCGATCGCCCCCGCGACCCAGGACGGTCCCATCTCGGACAGATAGCTCCGAACGTCCCCGAGATCGACTGCCGTCACGTCAGCCGATGGTTTACTCATCGGTCCCGAATGGACGGGGGAGTGAAAAAAGAATTCCGCTTTGAAAAGATCCATAAACTCGTTGCAGTATTGCGATTTACTGAATGGTATAACACAGTAGTAATACTCGCATTTTACTATTGGGTGGTACTCCTACCCGCCGATCACCGGACGGAGAAGTCCAGGCTCAGGACAGCCAGCCATACTCCGCGGCGATGGCGTAGATCTCGTAGACGAACACGAGTCCGACACCGAGAACGCTCCCCCAGAGGAACAGCGCGAAGGCGGTCGCACCGATGGCGGCCATCACTCACTCACCTCCCCGTCCTGGTGGCTGGCCGCCGTCGGGCTGTGGTTCGTCGAGGCGACGTATCTCGCGGGAGAGTCGGTCGAGGTCGAAGTTCGCACTCGAGACAGTTGCGGCGATCAGGGTCGTCCCCGTCGAGACGAAAAACGCGCCCGCGAATGGGAGCAGGTAGGTCGGGTCCGGCGCGGGCAGGAGACCGCCGAGGGCCGAATCGAGGGTGTGATGGACGCCGAAGGGGAACCGGAAGAACGCCGAACCGACCGAGAGCCCAAGGAGACTGCTCAGGAGGGCGCCCCGACCGGAGAGTCGCGTTGAGAAGAGACCATAGACGAGGGGGAATCCGATGGCGGCGCCAAGCAAATCGGCGAGGAAGAACAGGCGGAGAACACTTTTTGCGTGCAGGCTCACCAGGATCGCCGCCACGGCGACGACGATCGTGAGCACCCGGGCCCCCAGCCGGAGGGTCCGATCGTCGGGTTCGGCGAGGAGGCGGGGCAGGTCGGCGGTCACGAGGCTCGACAGCGCGTTGAACAGCGTATCGGCGGTGCTCACCACGAGCGCGAGCGCAAGCAGCAACACCGCCAATACGATCCACTCCCCGAAGGCCCCCTCCAGCAGGACGAAGAAGGCGATGCCGGCATTGTATCCCGCCCCGCTCGTGTCCACGGCCGCGTTTCCGACCGCGATCACGCCGAGCAGGGTCGCCACGAGGAGTGCCAGTCCGCTCGCGACGGTTGCGGTCCGGAAACTTCGTTCGACGGTCCGGCCGTCCTCCGCGGCGTAAATCCGTTGCCACCACGTCTGGTTGACGAGTTCCGCGCCGAGGATCGCAAACACGAGCGCGATTCCAAAGCGGATTCCGGGGAGATACGTCGGATCGAGAAGCGTCCGGTTGGTCGCCATGATTCCCCGATGCACCGCCCCGGCACCGCCGAGGGTGAGCACGACGGCGGCGACACTCGCGACGAGCAGCGGGAGGATCAGGAGCGTCTGAACGGTGTCGGTGAAGATGCTGGCTCGCAAACCGCCGTATCCGGTATAAATCAGGACGAATCCGCCGACGAGAACGGCCGTCTGCCAACGGGGTACCTCCGCGACGAACTGAAACGCCTGGGCGATGCCCGTGAGTTCGGCCGCGAGGAACACGAACATGTAGAGGACGCTCACGCCGATCACGAAGGCGTACATCGCGCCGCCGTATCTGACATAGGCGTACTCGGTCAGGGAGTGTCCCTCGGGGATCACCTCGCGGATGCGCGGTCCGAGTTTCGAATACACGAGCATCGGTGCCGCTTCGCCGACTCCGTAGCCGACCACGGCGGCGATCCCGTAGAGTGCCCCGGCCTCCGGCGCCGAGAGGAGTATCCAGACGCCCATGATTGAGGCGATCAGCGTGGCCGTCATGCGCCCCTCTCCGGCCGAATCACGGGCCGAAATGAAGTCCTCGACGGAGTTCACCCGCCCGCGAGAAACCCAGATCCCAAGCGCGGTGAAGCCCCCGAGCGTGACGACCGCGAGCCCCAGTGCTGTCGCGGTCGTTACCATCCCACACCCGCCCTCGCCGGTCCTTTCGGATCGGCACGCCCAGCGACGCACGGGAACTGTCCCTCGTGGTCGAGCCCGTCCCGGACCCGACCGACGAACGCATCGAATCTCACCGGCGACCGTCCCGAACCGCGTGACGGACTGCCCGATGCAGGGATTTCCCCGCCCCGAATCGCGTTCCCGTCGTCACGGTCCATCCCCACCGATCGGATAAAAGAGGCGCTCCCGGATCGCCGAAGGCGCACGTTCGACCGTGAACTGCCTTCGCCACGCCGTGAGCGACCAGTCGCGTGGACTCGACAGCGGAGGTCCCGACCTGGTGATTCCGGCAGTGAAACTCCGTCCCCGGTCGCCCCCTGAATTCGCCCGGTGGGCGATCGGGGATGGCCTCTCCGATGGAGTCGGCCCCATTCCAGCGTATCGGTGTGGCTCATGAATCCTGTCGGAGTGTGGTGGTGCGCCCTCTTATAACTTGATACTACTACCGAGTTATATCAATGCGGTAACAGGGCATCGTGTCGGAGGTGTCGGTCCCTCAAACTGGGTCCGGGTAAGCTATGCCCGCCCTGGAGGGGGATCCGACCCCGAGTTCAGGGCGTGCCTACGGACGTCTCCACCGCTCCGCCCAGGTCCTGAGTTCATCGAAGACCGGACACAGCGCCGCGCCGCTCTCGGTAAGCGAGTAGTAGGTTGCGATCGGTTGGTCCTCGACGCGACGATCCACGAGTCCCGATTCCTGCAGGTCCTCGAGGACACGGGAGAGCGTTCGAGAACTGGCTCCCGTCGATCGCTTGAGTTCGTTGAAGCGCTTCTCTTCTGCATCGGCGAGGTCATGGAGGACGAGCAGTCGCCACTCGGACCCGATCTCGTTGATTGCCTCGATGACGGGACACGCTTCGGAATCCTCATCCGCATGTGAATTTTCAGCCTGCGAACTTTTCGAAGACATCGGTGTTATCTACTGTCCCGTATGTCTCCAAACGAATATATGAATTCGGTATCGAAGTAGGTATTGGAATGATACCAGCACTCCGAACGGAATTGGAGGCAGTGTTCGCCGATAGTCAGGGATCCGAAACGGAGGTGACTGCCCGATGGTAGCGAGCGGTATCGAGACTGCATTGCTGGTCGGCGCACGGATCCTCTTCGGTGCCGTGATCACGTTCACCGGGCTGAACCACTTCCGCGGGCTGGAAGAGATGGCCGGCTACGCCGAATTCAAGGGCGTTCCGGCCCCGACGCTGTCGGTCCTGGTTTCCGGGGCGGTCCTTACCCTTGGGGGACTTGGCATCATCGTGGGGGTGTTCCCGCTCCTGAGCGCGCTTGCCGTCGCCGGATTCCTCCTCGTGGCCGCGCTCACAATGCATGACTTCTGGGCCGTCGAGGAGGGGGATCGTGAGAACGAACGCAATCACTTCCTGAAAAACGTCTCCATGGCCGGCGGTGCACTCGCAATCGCCGCGCTCAGTACGCAATCGTGGATGCTCAGTCTTGGCATCTCCCTTTGACTTTCCACGCTAACACCGTCGATCTGGGCTGTATCCCGGTGAACGTGTCGGGGATCAGTATCGATTTACCGACCCCGAGTATATTCGGGAGCCATGACCCAGACACGGGAAGCAGCGCCCGTCGAGAAGCCGGTGGTCCTGACGATCGCGGGGAGTGACTCCGGCGGCGGTGCCGGGATCCAGGCGGACCTCAAGACGATAGCGGCCTTCGATGCCTTCGGGACGAGCGCGATCACGAGCGTGACCGCACAGAACACGCTTGGCGTCGAGTCAACACACCCGGTTCCGGTCGAGGAGGTCACCGCACAACTCGAGGCGGTCGTCTCGGACTTCGAGGTGGGGGCCGCCAAGACCGGCATGCTGGGTGTCGAACCCGTGATCGAAACCGTGACGGAGTACGCCGCCGACGCCCCGTTCCCCCTCGTGGTTGATCCGGTGATGGTCGCCGAGTCGGGTGATCGACTGCTCGATTCCGGGGCGGAGGACGCATACGAGGATCTGATCGCCGAGGCCACGGTCGTGACCCCGAACGCCGACGAAACTGAGGTTTTGACCGGCATCGTGCCCGATACCGAGACACGCGCACGCGAGGCGGGCGAGCGCATCGTTGCACTCGGGGCCGAGGCGGCGCTTATCAAAGGCGGCCACGTCGAGCAATCGGCGGACGTGCTTCGTGACGTGCTTGTCACGCAGGATGGGGTGCATACCTTCGAACACCCGCGAATCGGGACGGACGCCACCCACGGGTCGGGATGCACGCTCTCCAGTGCTATCGCGGCCCGCTTCGCTCACGGCGATGCCCTCTTCGAGGCGGTCGAGACCGGGGTCGACTTCATGGAGCGGGCGATCCGATACCCCCTCGATGTCGGGAGGGGACCCGGCACCGTCCATCATCTCGCGTCCCTCCGTGAACGGGCCACTCGGCACTCCACGGCTGAGGCCGTCGAGGGCGTGATCGAGACGCTTCTCGACGCCGACGCTCGCCGGCTCGTCCCCGAGGTCGGACTGAACGTGGTCGGGGCGACACCACTCGCGGAATCCCCGGAGGAGACCGCGGCCGTAGAGGGGCGTATCACCCGGACGATGACGGGCCTCAGACCGAATCGAGGGGTCCGGTTTGGCGCATCGAGTCACGTCTCGCGGTTCCTCCTGGCCGCCCGCGAACACGATCCGGCCCTCCGGTTCGCCATGAACGTCCGCTTCGATGGGGGGATCGAAACGGCCCTCGAGGAACTTGGTGCGGTCGTCGAGATCGATCGGGCGAACGACCCGGCCCCCGACGAAGAGGGGTCGACGATGGGGTGGGCCGCGACTCGGGCCTTCGAGGGTGCCAAGGCCACTCCCGTGGCCGTGTTCGATCGTGGGGGCGTCGGCAAGGAGGCGATGACCCGGCTTCTCGCGACCGATGCCGAGACGCTCGCAGCGCGGGCGCAGGCCCTTTTGCATGCTCTAGACTGACTCTGTGTGCATGCTGACTGATTGCATGCCCTTGACTGACTAGTCCGATCGCTCTTCGATCGGGATGAGGTGTGATTCACTCGTCTGTGCCGGCAAACTACCCAGGAAAGTGGCGATGCCGATCACGCCCATCGTCGAAACCTGTATCGAAACAAATCAAAAAACAACGTTAGTGAAAAATAATGCTGATATTGAATTGAAATAATCGAAATATACAGTTAAAATCAATCAAATGTTAGAGAAGATTTGGGAAGAATAATATAAACAAAAACCTCTATCTGAGATGTATGCCAGACGAAGTTGATCCGTCATCGAAGTCGTCCAGATCAGGTCCACTGGCGGTCCTGCAGTCGTTTTTCGATTTCGACGAACACGGGACGGACCTCCGGACGGAATTGATAGCTGGAACGACGATCTTCCTCACCATGTCCTACGTGGTGGTCGTCATCCCGTCGCTTTTATCCCCCGCAGTCTCGCTCCCGGGGTACACCAACACACAGGTCACCCAGATGTTGACGGTCATCACGATAGTGGCGACCGTCATCGGGACCGGACTCATGGGAATCATCGCGAACAGGCCGTTCGCACAGGCGCCGGGACTGGGTCTGGTGGCGTTTTTCTCGTTCACGGTCGTCCTGACTCTCGGGGTGCCGTGGCGGACGGCCTTCGCGGCCGTCTTTGTTGAAGGGCTCATCTTCACCACCCTCTCGTATTTCGGAGCCCGCAAGTACATCGTCACGGTCTTTCCAGAGCCCGTCAAACTCTCAGTCGGGACGGGAATCGGGTTCTTTCTCGGGATCATCGGCCTGCAGAACATGGGAGTGGTCGTCGCCGACAAAGCCACGCTCGTCGCGCTCGGACCGATCGCGTCGGATCCGGTCGCGCTGATCGCGACGATCGGTCTGTTGATCACCTTCGCCCTGCAGGCCGCTGGGATCCGGGGTTCGATCGTGATCGGCATCATTGCGACGACGCTCATCGGGTATGGGGTCACTTTCCTCGGGCTCGTGCCGGCCAGCGCCGGACTGACGGTATCGGTCCCGGACCCTTACTATAACGTCGCACCGATCGTCGGCGCGGCACTGAACGGTTTCGCGGGAATGGACGTGTTCACGTTTGCGCTGATCGTCTTCACGTTCTTCTTCGTCGACTTCTTCGACACTGCTGGCACGATCACCGGGGTCGGTCAGATGGCCGGATTCCTCGATGAGGATGGGAACCTTCCCAAGATGGAAGAGCCCCTGATGGCCAACGCGATCGCGACGACTATCGGCGGGTTCCTCGGCACCTCGACGATTTCGACGTACATCGATTCCGCGACGGGGGTCGAGGAGGGCGGGCGCACTGGACTGACAGCCATTGTCACCGCCGGGTTCTTCCTCGCGACTCTGGTCTTCGTCCCGCTTGCGGCCTCGATTCCACAGTATGCCTCGAATATCGCACTCGTGGTGGTCGCGATCCTGATGTTCGGGAACGTCACCGACGTCGACTGGAACGACATCACTCACTCGATCCCGGCCGGGATGACCATCATCGTCATGCCGTTGACCTACTCGATCGCCTACGGACTCGCGGCGGGCATGATCACCTTCCCCATCGTGAAGTCCTTCCGTGACGGGCCGCGGTCCGTTCGACCCGGGCAGTGGCTCCTCGCCGGGGCGTTCATCGCCTATTTCTACGTCCGCACGAGCGGAATGCTCACCGGTCAGCTCTGAATAGGGTGTGACAGCGATGATTCGATAAAATATCGTGGTACTGACCGCCGCAGGCCGAAATCACGGCAAGGTGGCTCACTAGCCCTCCGAGACGACCCCGTTGCCCTCCGAACATCCGAACCGTGAAGCCACGCCGAAAACCGGAGATGAACGATACTGGCGATGGGGACTCCTAATTTATATTATTCAATTACATATAATTATAAAATACTATATTTCGTATTGATGAGTTTGGGGAAGTGAATGGATCTGATCGGCCGACCATTGTTGAGGCGGGAGAAACTCGGATCGGCGACTGATCGATCCCCTGTCGAGGTATCAGTCGGTATGGCGATCGACGAGGTCGGAAACGCGGTTCTGGGGTCATTCGATGATCGTGAATGCCTGCCAACTACAACATTGAATCGTTTTGATTCGAATTGAGGGGAGACGAAAGAGTCAATCCCGAATTTCCCGTGGAAGACACCCTGGTTTCGAATTGCGTTGTCCAAACTCGGTGCAAGAATTGTCCGAACTCGTCGTTCGATGACTGAAATCCTGATGAACGTCTCTCTTTTGAAATAAAAACCCAAACGAACCAGATTTACGATAGGTTCACACGACCGGTAACGATCCGCGGAGGGCTGGCTCTCAGCGCTCGCTCGGTTCGAAGAACTGGTTTTCGGGAGGGGACCCGATATCCGATTCGAGGTGAGCGAACCGGCCACTTCGAACGGCGTGAATGAGCTGATTTCTGCTCTCCGGCTCAGTTCGGTTCGGCCGCGTTCCCGAACCAGTCCTCGACGGCACGATGAACCCGGCGCAGGACGGCCGGGTCAGTCGAGGGACGGGCGACACTCACCGCGTCGGCCCCGTAGGAGAGGTACTCCTGAACCGACTCCCGATCCCGGACCTCGTTGTTCGCGAGGACGAATGTGTCCGTGTGATCCACCACCTCGGCGATCACGGACTCGCTGTCCATCGCGTCGACGTGGATGATGTCGGCCCCCGCCGCCCCCGCACGCTCGCTCACTGTCGGCAAGTCGACTCCGGGCACTTCGGCCCGGACCTTGACGCTGACGGGCGCGCCCGTTCCCGCGGCGGTCTCGATCTGCTGGCGGAGCGTCTCGGGGGCTTCGAGGAGTGCCTGTCCGGCGCCCCGGGCGGTCATCTCCGGCTGTCGGCAGTGGGCGTTGATCTCGACGATAGCGTCGTGGTCGGCACAGATTGCCGCGGCCCGGCCGAGGGACTCCAAGTCGACCGCTCGCACGTTGAATCCGGGGGTGAGATCCGCCCCCGTGACTGCCGTGAGCTCCCGTCGGATGAACCGGAACGGGTCCTCGGGCAGGAACTCCGACCGATCCCGCCTTGAGACCATTTGCCGGGCCGCGGTCCGGGTCGGATCGTCGAGTGCGAGCCCGCCCAGGAACGCCGCGCCGGCCCACTCGCTCCCGGCGAGGGCCCAGTCGGCATCGGACTGGCCGCTCAGGCTTGCCAGTGCGACCCGGGGGGAGAACATCAAACGGTCCCCAGGGCGTCCCTGGTCGCCCTCGCGACGCGGGCCGCGTCCTCGCGGGTTCCCATCTCGGTGTCAGTGCGAACGACCGGTCGCTCGAGTGGCGTCCCGTCCGCCTCGTCGAGGACGAAGGCGTCCGCGAAGTCGTACACGGCTGCAAAACCGGCCGTCGACGCCTCGTATCCCTCCGCGTTCATCAGGTCGCCGGCCGGACCCGAGAACACCCGATCCTCGACGAACGGCGAGACGGCGACGACGGGCACCTGTTCGAGGGCGGCCCGCACACCGTCGAGCGCGAGGATCGGGCCGATGCTGGTGATCGGGTTCGCCGGCCCAATGACGACGGGGTCCTCGAGGGCCTCCAGCACGGCGTCGGTCGGGTCGGCCTCGTCGGCTCCCCGGAACTCGACCCCCGTCACCGTCGGGTCGCCGCCGCGGGCCACCCAGAACTCCTGGAAGTGCATCTCCCCGGTCGGCGTCCGCACGATGCTCGCGACCGGGTCGTCGCTCATCGGCAACAGGTCGACGGTCAGATCGAGGGCCGCGACGAGCCGTCGCGTCACTTCAGTGAGCGAGCGTCCCTCGTCGATCAGGCTCGTTCGGAAGCCGTGGATCGCACGATCCAGGTCGCCGAGGTGGAGGAACTCGGGGACTGCCGAAAACCGACGCCACCGGGCGATGTCCCGGCCGTCCGTCTGGGCGGCTGCCGGCAGGTACTGGGGCTCCTGCTCCCGGCCGATGGCGGCGGCGAGTTCCTGGATCTGATCGTGGACGACTGCGGAGTCGCCGGCCTGTCCCCACCAGGATTCGCGATCGAGGCGATCGCTCCGTTCGTAGAGCACCGAGTCGAGGTCGGGACAGACGAGCAGGCCCCCGATTTCGACGTCGTCGCCCGTGTTGGCGACCACGGTGGTCTCCTCGGGCGCGAACACGTCCATCGCCCCCCAGAGGAGTTTCGGGGTGCCGGTTCCCCCGGCGAGGAACGTAGGCATATCTGGTCCAGGCCCAGGTCGGAAATAAACCTTTGGTCACCCGGTTGACGGCGGATCGAGGCTGGCGCCATCTCGACCGGCGGTATTCGCCGATCCGGGATAGCGGCGATATTCGTGGGTGACCGATCTTTGATTTGCCCATACCACCTAGTCAGTATACGATAATGCCAGTCTGTGAACCACTGTCGTCAGGGGGTGGACCGAAATGAGCGTCGAACTCACCGTCAACGGCGAGGCGGTCCAACTCGAGGAGGGGCGCGATCTCGCGACCGGGCTCCGGGAGGCCGGATACACCGAAGTCAAGTGTGGCTGTGACGGGGGAACGTGTGGCATCTCGAAGGTCTTTGTCGACGGCTCCCTGGAACTGGCCTGTGGCATGGACGTCTCGGAGGCGGCCGGCACCGAGGTGGAGACGGTGGCGAATCTGGGCACCCAGTCGGATCTCCATCCCATCCAGCAGGCCTTCGTCGACCACCACGCGGTACAAAGCGGATTCTCGACCGGCGGCCACATCATGAGCGCGAAGGCCCTGCTAGATGAAAACCCCGATCCGACCGAGGCCGAGGTCAGAGCCGCGATCGACGACGTCGTCGATCGGGAGACGGGATATCAGAAGCCGGTCGAGGCGATCCTCGACGCCGCAGAGCGGATGCGCGACGCCGATGCACCTGCCGACACTGGTTCGAATCCACGCGGTGATACCAATGAGTGAGCACACCGAGGACCCCACAGCGTCCTCACCGAACGAGTCAGTCGAACCGTCGTCCGAGGAACCGTTCCCCCTGGAGATCGAGGAACCGGCGAACAATCGGCTCGCGGAATCCGAGCGCGACTCGGTCAGCACGCCGGCGGAGAAGGACGACGATCGGAAGCTGGTGACCGGCGAGGCGAAGTTCACCGCGGATTACGCGAACCGCTTCCGGGACCTCGCCTACGGGAGTGTCGTCCGCAGCGAGATCCCCCACGGGCGGGTGACCGACATCGACACCAGCGAGGCCGAGGCGATGGACGGCGTCTATGCCGTCATCACCCCCGACAGCGAGGTCGTCCCGGACGCGAAGTACACGAGTGCGGGCCAGTCCTATCCCGAGCCCAGCCCGTGGGACATGACCGTCCTGACCGAACACGTCCGGTACGTCGGGGACGCCGTCGCCGCGGTCGCGGCCGAGGACCGGCAGACGGCCGACGCCGCGGCCGAGGCGATCGAGGTCGAATACGAGGAGTACGAGTTCGTTCTCGATCCGGAGGAGGCCTTCAGCGAGGACGCTCCCCGTCTCTTCGGGGACGACGAGGTCGAAAACGAGATCGTCGGTCACGACTACGAGCGCAACCGGATGTCACACATCGAGGGGGAGATCGGCGACGTCGAGGCCGCCCTCGAGGACGAGGACCTCCACGTCCACGAGACCGAGTGGGAGACGATCCGCCAGTCCCACGCGCAACTCGAGAAACACACCTCCCTCGCGTACCGGAACGAGGACGACCGGACCGTGCTCGTCTCGAGCACGCAGGTTCCCAATCACACGCGGCGTCAACTCGCCCACCTCTTCGACATCCCGCTGCGGGACATCCGGGTGAAAAAGCCCCGCGTCGGCGGCGGGTTCGGTGGCAAACAGGCGATGGTCACCGAACCGGTCACGCTGGCGCTCTCGCGGGCGGCCGACCGGCCGGTGCTCTACGAGGCGACCCGGGAAGAGGAGTTTCAGGCGATGCGCACCCGCCATCCGATGCGGCTGCGGACCCGGACGGCGGTCGCCGACGACGGGACGATCGAGGCGATGGACCTCTATGCCCTCTCGAATACCGGGGCGTATGGAAGCCACGGGATGACCGTCGCCGGCAACGTCGGCAGCAAGCCCCTGCCGCTCTACTCGAAGGTCGAGAACGCCCGCTTCGAGGCCGACATCGTTCACACCAACACCCCACAGACCGGGGCGATGCGAGGGTACGGCGCGCCACAGGGGACGTTGGCGCTGGAAGGACACCTCGACGAAGTCGCCCGCGACCTCGATCTCGACCCGATCGAGTTCCGCAAGCAGAACTACATGGAGGTCGGCGACCTCGACGAGATCGCCGCGATGATGGGCGGCGAGGGGGCGAAACGGCGCATCCGGTCGTGTGGGCTGGATGAGTGCATCGAGCGCGGTCGTGAGGCGATCGGCTGGGACGACCTCGAGCAGCCCGCGGAGGACCATCTCCATCGGGGCATCGGGGTGGCACTCTCCGCACAGGGAACCGGCGTGGCCGGTGACGAACTCGGCGCCGCCCAGTTGATGATGAACGAGGACGGTTCCTTCCACCTGAAGGTCGGCGGGGTCGACATCGGGACCGGTGCGGATACCGCCCTCATTCAGATCGCCGCGGAAGTGCTTGGGGTTCCGGAGGAGGACATCATCATTCAGGCCGCAGACACCGACGTCACCCCCTTCGATTACGGGGCCTACGCCTCCTCGACGACCTACATCAGCGGCTCCGCGGTCAAGGGCGCCGCCGAGGACGCGAAGGAGAAACTCCTGGAGTGGGGATCGAAGATGCTCGAGGAACCCATCGAGGACCTCGAAACCGGCGACGGCACCGTCTACAGCGAGGAAACCGGCGAATCGGTCACCCTCGAGGAGATCGGGTACGAGACCACCTACGGCGATGAGACCCGCGAGCAGATCCTCGGCCAGTCGAGTTTCAGCACCGAGGAGAGTCCGCCGCCGTTTGCGGCCCAGTTCGCCGATGTCACCGTCGATGAGACCACGGGGGAGTTCGAGGTCAATCGACTCGCCGTGGCCGTCGACTGCGGGACGGCCATCAACCCGGAGATGGCGCGTGGCCAGATCCAGGGCGGCAATCACATGAGCTTCGAAATGGCCGTCGGCGAGGGCGTTACCTTCGACGAGGCGGGGCGGGCGACGGTGACCGATTACGACGAGTATGACCTCCCCACGGCGACCGAAACTCCCCCGATCGAGGCGATGCTCGTCGAGACCCACGAACCAACCGGTCCCTTCGGTGCCAAATCCGTCGCCGAGGTCCCGACGAACACGGTCCCGCCGGCCCTGAGCAACGCCATCAGGGACGCCGTCGGGGTCAGGATCACGGAGATGCCGATCACCGCGGAGAAGATCGCGGCCAAACTGGCCGAACAGTAACTCCTCCGATTGACGGTCCGGTTTTGGCCCGGCCGATTTTCAGAATAAATATTCGGACCCCGGTTTTTATTCCCCGGGAGGAGAAAGCGGGGGACGACCCATGGCGACGACCACCACCGAACCCGGGGACGATTCGACCGTCGAACTCTCTGCTGACCTCTCGACCGTGCTTGACGCTGTGCCGATCCCGACCTATGTCCTCGATGATGAGAACACCGTCGTCGAGTGGAGTTCCGGCCTCGAATCGCTGCTGGGGCTCTCCGCCGAGGAGATGCTCGGCACCGACGAGTACTTCGGCCGCGACGAGGACGGAAACCGCATCAAGACCCTCGCCAACCGGGTCGTCGAGGACCCCCACGGAGCGGACGATCACGAGGGGACGGAACTCGTCGAGTCCGAGTACACGGATTCGATGGTCTATGAATCGGCGCTGTGGATCGAAAACGACGCGGGCGAACAGCGGTTCATCCGGTTTCGCGCGATGCCCATCTTCGAGGACGGGGCGTTCCAGGGCGTCGTCCAGCTCTGTCAGGACGAGACGGAACAACGGCGGCGCCAGGAAGCCACCGAAGCGCTGGTCGAGGCGGTGATCGACACCCTCGAAGCGCTGAGCGACGGGGACCTCTCGGCCCGTGTCTCCTTTGACCGGACGGCCTACGTCGAGGACGAGTTGCTCTCCATTCTGGACCAGGTCAACCGGACGGCCGAAAATCTGGAGAACGCCGTCGAAGCGGTCGACAACCAGACGGGCCGGCTGATCGACTCGACGGCCCAGACCACTGACGTCGCGGCCGACATCGAGGAGCTGGTCGCCGAGCAGACCGAGAACCTCAACCAGGCGGTTTCGGAGATGGAGGACTTCAGCGCCCGGATGGAGGAGGTCGCCTCCAACTCCGATCAGGTCGCGGAGGCCGCAGAATCTGCGAGGGAGACCGCCGTCGCGGGACGTGAGTCCGGGGACCGGGCCCTCGAGAGTTCGCGAACGCTCGAGGAGACGGGGACCGAACTCGTCGAGTCGGTCGACAAACTCACGAGCCACATGGACGAGATCGAGTCCGTGGTCAACGTGATCCAGGACATCGCCGACCAGACCAACCTCCTCGCGCTCAACGCCAACATCGAGGCCGCCCGGGCCGGCGAGGAGGGGGATGGCTTCGCGGTCGTCGCCAACGAGGTCAAGGAACTCTCGGAGGAGACCGCCCGCAACGCCGATCAGATCGCCGAGCAGATCGACGAGATCGGGGAGCAGGCCGATCAGACTGTCGCGGCGATCGAGACGGCAAACGAGGAGATCGACAACACGATCGAACAGGTCGAACAGGCACAGACGGCCTTCGCCGACATCGAAGAGGAGATCCAGGAGGTCTCGACGAGTATCGCCGAGATCGCGGAGGCAAACGACGGCCAGGCCGCGACCGTCGAGGAGTTGACCTCGATGCTCGAAGACGTCAGGGATCGCGCCACGGAAGTCCGGGAAGCCGGCGAGACGATCAGCGAACAGTCCGTCGAACAGAAACAGGCCGTCGAGCGACTGGGCGAAGTCGTCGAGGAGTTGAGCGCGAGCGACTGAGACGACCGGGGACCGGAGGCCGCTCGCCTGAACTGTGTATTCGTGCTGACCACATGCCGTTCCGCCGCTGATAAAACACACCCTAATGGTGTGTTATTTTTGCACGTCACGAGGGACCGACCGTAGACTGTCGATGGTGCGGTTGATGGATGCGGGACCAGTTTGGGACGGCCCCGTATGAGCGCGGTTCGATCCCGGAGTACGCAAGTTCGACCCGGACGAGGGGCCCCGTCCGTGAGTGGCCCCGTTTGGATTGCGCTCATGGGTCTCGGCCTGATTCGGTACCGGATTCACGGCCGATTCGTCCCCGACCCCGGATCGGGTTCTCGATCGCCGGATACGCGCTCGTGTGTCGGGAACTGTATACAAATCTACTACATCGCATACAGGCGCCCGCGTGTGCTCACTCGTGTCCAATCCTGTCAATTCGTTCATGTCCGTCTGGTCTGGTATTGCGATCGGCAAAACTATTAAGAGACTCCTCCATGAGTTTCGTGTACGCATGGCAAACGAGGATACGCACCTCAACCGTCGGGACGTCCTGAAGGGAGTCGGTGGAGCCAGCATCGCCGGGCTGGCGGGGTGCACCGGCGGGAAGACGGAAACGGAGACGACCACGGGGACCAAAGGGGTGAAAGCCGCCTGGTTGTACAACACGGCGATCCAGTCGAGCGGGTGGACCTACGAGCACCACCAGGGGCTGCAGGCCGCACGCGAGGAATACGACTGGCTGACGGCTAGTTACATCGAGAACGTCGACCCGAACGAGGTCGAAAACATCTGTGCCCAGTACGTGGAGGACGGGTATGACGTCATCTACGGCACCTCCTTCGGTTTCCAGACTGGCATGTATCACGCGGCCGAGCGGTTCCCGGATACGATTTTCGACCACTGCTCCGGGTTCAAGTCCCGGGAGAACATGGGTCGGTACTTCGGTCGGCTCTATCAGGGTTTCTACCTCGCTGGCATTGCGTCCGGACTCGTCACCGAATCGAACACCCTCGGGTTCGTCGGCGCATTCCCCATCCCGGAGGTCCTCAGATGGGTCAATGCCTGGACGGCCGGCGCCACGTCGGTCAATCCGGACGTGACCACGAAGGTCAGGTGGCTCAATACGTGGTTCGACCCGTCGAAATCGAAGAATGCGGCGAATGCGCTCATCGACGTTGGGGCGGACGTCATCGCCTCCTCGATGAACTCCGCTGCGCCGCTTGTGGCTGCAAACAATCGCGGTGTCTGG
>JBDGTI010000006.1:0-724 GCA_042216995.1 Halodesulfurarchaeum sp. | reverse complement strand
GTGTCTGGGGAATGGGCCTCTACTCTCCGATGCGGGACAAGGGCGGCGAGAACTTCCTGACGTCCCCGATCTGGCACTGGCGGAAATTCTACGTGCCCGAGTTGCAGATGATCCAGAACGGCAACTGGAGTTCGGATTTCGACTGGTGGGGCATGAAGGAGGGGCTGGTTGACATCGCCGAATGGGGGCCACGGGTTCCGGCCTCGGTCAAAGACCGGGTCGAGAGCGAACGGACGGCGTTGCTGAACGGCGAGACGACCGTCTGGGAGGGGACCAAGTTCGAGGGCAAAAGCGATACGTTCCTCTTCAGCAAGATGGGATCCTACGTCCCGAACGTGGAAGGCACGGTCCCCTGACAGGGGCGAAGGGGTTTTCCGTCACCGATTTCGGATTCGCGGGCAGTCGACGGGGATATTCGACCGGCTCGCACCAAAACACTTTGTTGGTCCGTCTCGAACCGGGTGAAGTGATGCGAACAGATGTGTTGGCATACCAGTTGAGGGACCACACATGAGCACGGATTCGCACCCGGAGACCGTACTCATCGAGAACGGGATCGTCCTCACGGTGGACGAATCGAACCGGGTGATACCCGATGGGGCCGTGCTTCTCGCCGGCGAGGAGATCGCCGCCGTCGGCGATCCGGACGAAATCAGGGCGGAAACCCGGATCGACCGCCGGGTCGACGCGAGCGGGAAGGCGATCCTCCCGGGCCTCGTCGACC
>JBDGTI010000076.1:0-53165 GCA_042216995.1 Halodesulfurarchaeum sp. | reverse complement strand
CTCGAGTCGTTGCGGATCGCCCGCGACCTCGAAGCGGAGGGCGAGGAGGCGGTCGTCGCGGTCGTCTCGGGCAGCACCGAGAACGTGGTCTCCGCGGATCAGGCCATCGCGGAACAGATCGATCAGTTGATCGAGGCCCACGGGCCCGATTCGGCGATCGTCGTCCTGGACAGCACCGAGGACGAGCGCCTGCTCCCGATCATCGAGAGCCGCATCCGGATCGACTCCGTCGACCGGGTCGTCGTCCGGCAGGCCCGGGACCTCGAGTCGACGTACTACCTGCTCAAGCAGTTCCTGGCCGACGAGGAGCTCCGGGGAACCGTCCTCGTTCCGATCGGGATCGTCATGCTGGTCTTTCCGGCCATTCTGATGTTGAGCGACATCGGCGTCGCCGTGGGCTCGATCACCGCCGTCATCGGGATCTTCTTCCTCTATCGCGGATTCGGCGTCGACGAGCGGCTGGCGACGCTCTCGACCCGGGCCCGGGACGCCCTTTACTCCGGCCGCATCTCGATCGTGACCTCGGTGATCGCGGCGGGGCTCGCGCTGGTCGGGATCTTCGTCGCCGCGCTCGGGATCTCGGAGTTGCCGATCACCGGCCTCGAGTTCGCGACGGCGATGGCCTTTGCGTACTACAGCGTTCCCTGGATCACACTGGGCGCGATCACGGCATCTATCGGCCGCCTCGTCGACGAACTCCTCCGTGACGACCGGCTGCGGACGGCCTCGCTGAATCTGCCCTTCGGCGCCCTCGCCATGGGGTTGGTGGTGCGGGGGTTCTCGGCGTACTTCCTGGAGCGGGCGAAGTTGATCGAGTCGATCAGCCTGGGACCGGCCCGGATCGGGGCCATCACCATCCGCGGGCTCACGCTGGCCCCCGAACACCGCCTCGCCGGCTTCGTGGTGCTCGGCATCCTCGTGAGCCTGCTTGGCATCTGGATCTCCTCGCGGCTGAGCACCGACGGGGCGGCGGACAACTGACCGGGCCGGTTTTCACTCTCGACGCCGAAACGGGCGCATGCACGACGGCCACTGGGTGAGTCTCTTCTCGGGCGGGAAGGACTCGGTCGGGGCGTTTTACGACGCGAGACGGGCCGGGATGGACGTCGATCGGCTGGTGACGGTTCACCCGGACGGCGACTCCTACCTCTATCACGTGCCCGCGACCCACCTGGTCGAACTGGCCGCCGAGTCGATCGGCCTCCCCGTCACGGCCGTTCCGGGAGCGGCGGCATCGGGGCACGACGCGAGCGACCGTGGCGATGCGGAGATCGAGCCCCTGGAGCGGGCACTCGGGGACCAGGACGCCGAACTCCCCGGGGGACTGGCCGGTCTGACAGTCGGCGCCATCGAGAGCGAATACCAGGCAGACCGGGTCGAGGCCATGGCCGAACGGCTGGGGATAGACGTGTACGCTCCGCTCTGGCGGCGAGACCCGGTCGAGTTGGGGTCGTGGTTCCTCGAGCAGGGCTTCGAGATCAGGATCGTGCAGGTCGCGGCGGCCGGGCTGGGGGAGTCCTGGCTCGGACGCACCCTCGACCGTGAGGCACTCGGGGAACTGGTGGACCTCCACGAGGCCTACGGCGTCCACGTACTCGGCGAAGGCGGCGAGTTCGAGACGCTTGTTACCGACGGACCCCACATGGCCCGACCGATCGAAATCGAGTATGACACCCACTGGGACGGAACGCGGGGTCACCTGGAGATCGAATCAGCGCGCCTGGCCGACTAGTTCGAGTTCGCGATCTCGGTGTGGGCGCCGACGAGCGCGCCCGAGAAGTCGATGTTCTCAAGGCGGGTCTGTTCGTCCACGATGGAGTCCCGCACCGTGCAGTTCCGGATCGTCGCCCCGGGGAAGATCACCGAGTTCTCGAGGACCGAATCCGCGATCCGGGCCCCGCTCATCACGTGGACGTTCTCGCCGAGCGTGGTCGACTCGAGGGTCGCGTCCTCGGCGACGACCGTCTCCCCGTCGAGTGCCCAGCGGACGGCCTCGAGGTAGCTCTCCGGCGTGCCGATGTCGAACCAGGCGCCGTCGAAGGTGAAGGCATGAACCGGCTGGCGGGCCTGCAACCACTGGATGAACCACCCGGGTTCGTCCGGATTGTTGTCCCCCTCGAGATAGGCCTCCAGAAGCGAGATCGCCCCCGCCGGGAAGGCGTAGGCGGCGATCGAAACCAGGGTACTCTGTGGCTCCGCCGGTTTCTCCTGGAAGTTCGTGACCGCGGTGCCGTCCAGTTCGACGACCCCGTAGGAGGTGGCCCGATCCCGACTCCCGACGTCGTAGGCCGCGATCGTGGGCGTCCCGTTCGTCTCGAAGAAGTCGATGAAGTCACTCACGTCGAAACTGATGAGGTTGTCCCCGGCGAGGACGACCAGGTCGTCATCGACCCCCTCCCGGTCGACCAGTTGAGCGAGCGCCCCGATGACCCCGAACTTCTCGGATTCGGCGGTCGTCTCCTCGACGGAGAGCTGGGGTTTCTCGTAGTTCCGTCGGTCGAGGTGCTCGCGGAAGTCCGGGGCGAATCGCTCGTTCGTGCTCACGTAGACCGTCTCGATGCGATCATCCGCTTCGAGCGAGGAGAAGATGCGGTCGATGACCGTCTCATCGCCGATCGGGAGGAACATCTTCGGCCGATGCCTGGTGATCGGCCAGAGACGGGTCGCATACCCCCCCGCGAGAACGACAGCATCCATACCGTCAACCTCCACGGGGGCGTCCTAAGTCCTTTTTCATCCACCACGGCCGTCAGCCGTCCTGTTCCCGTTTCGTTCCCGGAAACGGGTTCCGCCAGATCCGAACGGGACCGTGACCGTCCACTCGGGCAGTCGACGGTACCGGATTTCAGGAAGGGACAGTCACCACGTTCAGCAGTCCCCGTCCAGCTGAGCGCGAAGCGCCTCGTTCATCGCCCCGACGGGAGCGTCCAGATCGGTCCACAGCTCGAAGGCGGCGACCCCCTGATAGAGGAGCATCCAGGCCCCGTCGATCGTGGTCGCCCCGGCCGCGGCCGCATCGCGGAGGAACCGCGTCTCCAGGGGCGTGTAGACGGCGTCCATGACCGCCATCTCCCCGTGGAAGACCGAGGCCGGTACCGGCGATCGGTCCTCCTCCATGCCCACGCTGGTCGCGTTGATCAGGAGGTCGGCCTCGGGAGCGAGGTCGGCCACGGCATCCAGCGGGTGGCCGGTGGCGTCCAACTCCGCCGCCAGGTCCCGGGCCGTGGAGACGGTCCGGTTCGCCACGTGGACGGTCGCGCCCGCCGCGGCGAGCATGAACCCGATCGCCCGGGCCGCCCCGCCGGCCCCGACCAGAATGGCCGTCCGATCGCCCGGGTCGACGCCATGGTGGGTGAGGGCCCGTCTGGCCCCCTCGGCGTCGGTGTTGTGGCCGGTCGGGCCGGGTCCCGAGAAGTCGATCGTGTTGACCGCCCCGATGTGCGCGGCCGTCTCGTCGGGGTCGACCTCGTCCAGCACGGCCTGCTTGAACGGAATCGTGACGTTCACCCCGGCGACGCCGAGGGCGTCGGCACCGTCGATAGCGGCCCCGACGCGGTCGGGATCGGTCTCGAAGGTGACATACCGGGCGTCGAGGCCCAGTTCCTCGTAGGCCGCCTCGTGGAGCGGCGGCGAAACGGAGTGGGAGATGGGGTTCCCCACGAGTCCGTAGACGTCCATGTGGGGCGGTCGGGGCGGGCAGGGATAAGGTTGGCTCAGCCGCTGATGGCCGTCCTGATGGTCCGACTGGCCCGGTCGAACAGCGTGTGGAGTGCCGCCCGCCGGTGGACGAACAGGGCCGTCCCGAGCAGCAGGTAGACGCCCGTGTAGATGATCAGCAGGCCGTGACTCGTGATCGGGAGAGCGAGCACCTCCTGCAGGAGCAGGAATTCGAGAACGACCTGTGAGAGGAAGAGGACGAGCAGCGTGATGGCCTCCCGCACCGAGATCTCGAAGTTCACCAGAATCGACAGGGCGAAGTAGGACTGGGCGGCGGTGAGCCAGATCTCTGCGGCCTGCTTCGGGTCGAAGGGCAGCGGGGCGTACTGACCCCTCGCGATGGAGTAGACGACCACGAGCGTCCCGATCAGCAGGGTCCACTGGTTGAATTTCGAGGAGATGAGCGCGTTGAACCCGGCGGTCGATCGGGCCTTGTTGACGAGGTAGACCACCACGATGAGTTCGGGCGATTCGGAGGCGAGTGGAGCGATCCACTGGATCATGAAGAAGGCTGGCACCCCGATCGACCGCCCGAGGGCCTCGAGGCCGTGGGCGAACGGCTCGACGGCCGTGAAGATCATGAGCCCCGAGTAGCCAAACAGCAGGAGCACCGACGTGATCCGACGCCACTTGGGTTGGGCCTGGAGGGAGGCGGGGACCCCGACGTGCTCTTCCTCGGGTTCGATGTCCCCCCGAAGCACGATGGCGATGTAGAGCACGTAGAGTCCGACCAGGACCACCATGTCCAGGGCGTCGATGCCGCCGAACAGCGGAACGAAAAACGCCCACACGGTGGCAGCCAGGAGGAAGACGATGTCGAGGGCCAGATCCGCCTCGACCGTGACCGCGTCCCTGAGTGCGCCCGCCCGGCTCTCGACGGACGGATCGCTCTGTGAACCGTGTCGATAGACCGTGAACAGGGCGATCCCGGCCCAGCCGATGCCGATGAGGATGCGATTGGCACCGGTCATGTTCGCGATGGCCAGGTTCCCGGCCTCGACGCCGCGAGCCGTGCCGGCGTATATCCCGGCCTTCCAGGCGTAGAGGGCGTCGACGGAGTACTCGGGTGCGACCGCGAGGACGGCGAGCACCGCGATCGCGAAGGGACGGGGGACGTCCCGCTCTGCGGTCTCGGCGGCCCAGGCCAGGAGGAACGCGGCACCGAGCACCGCGATCCCGCTGAAAAAGACGGTGGGAAGGGTCGCGAGTTCGAGGGAGCGCACCCAGATGTACAGCCAGGGAACCGTCAGCCCGATGGCGCCCAGAAGGGCCGCGAGGCTGCTTCGGTTCACGGTATCCGCCCCCGGCGGATCGAGTCGGACGTCGCCCGTCTATCGCGGTGCCGGCTGCTCCGCCCCGGTCGGTTCCGCGGCGGCCGGGCCCCGTCCGGGTCGGCCGCGGTGTCCCCAAAGCGGTGTCGAATGCGTGTCCTCATCGATCTCTATCAGCAGATCACTCATTCGACCCTTATAAGCCACAAGATGTATGCACGCCGACGCGCTCGGCCACGCTGACGCCACGGGAGCACCGTCCGAATCATAGCCCGGCAGGACGCGAAAACGAGGGGCACAACCGATCAACGTCGCGGTTTGATACGTTCCGGCCGGAGATCGTCACACCTCAGTCCTCGAGAACCTCGACGTCGGCGTCCGGAGCGCCCCGCTTGACGCTCTCGATCCCGCGCTTGGCTCCCTGTTTCGAGGAGTAGCCCTCGCCGCTGTCAGCAATGATGTTCCCGTTCGGTGCCACAAGCCGCCAGCGCCACTCCCCGGCCGCGTCCTCGAAGACCTCGAATGTCTGCCGTCGGCTCATGCCTGAATCGAGGGGAGACGGCCACTTAACACTTGCAGGCCAAGTCCCCGTTCAAGGAGCGACCAACGGGAGCGAATAGTGGTCGAGGAGGCGGTCACGTGTCCTGCATCGCCGGACACCGACGACGTAGCTGCGACTGCGTGGGAGGCCATCCGGACCTGTCGGGAAGGGTATACCACGCCCTCCCACAGGAGTACCGACCACGACCGGACTCGAAAAACCCACCTACACGGCAATGCAGAACAAGTTGCCCGACTGGAAGGGGCGCTGGCCACAGTGGAGTGACGGTTATACAGCGAACGTCCTCGACGAACTCCAACACCAGGGCTACGACGTTGGGCGACTGCAGTGGAAGGCACCCAGAGAATTCCGCAGTATCGTCTACAATCAGTCCGGCTTCGACGCGCTTAATCGCCGGGCCGCCCTGGATTCGACCGTGATCGGAATCGTCTCGAGTCGTGCGGATCAGGCCTCCATGACGATCACGGAGCAGTTGCGGGACCTGGTCGAGTGGACCGAAATCGAGGAGGGGGGCTATCGGCACGGCGACTTCGAACTCCGCGTGTTCGACCAACTCCACCTGGAACTGGACCGCGTCGCCGAGGCCTTCGACGACCCGGAGTACGTCGTCGTGGCCTCGAAGCACTCCGGGGACTCGGGTCCGCTCCTGAGCGCGCACTTCACCGGGAACTTCGAGGCCGCCGACTACGGCGGCGCCCCCCGATCGGTGTCCGAACCGGCACCCGGAGCGCTCAAACACGTGCTTGGCGAACTCGACGCGAACGCCCCCGCGGGCTATGACGTCTCGATGGAGTGTACCCACCACGGCCCGACCGACCTGGGCGCGCCGGGCCTGTTCGTCGAACTCGGCAGCGGCCCCGAACAGTGGGCCGATTCGTCCGGCGGGCGGGCGATCGCCGAGGCGATACTCGCCCTCGAGGGGGTCCCCCCCTGGGCCGACCGGACCTTCGTCGCCTTCGGCGGGAACCACTACGCGCCCCAGCCCACACGCGTGCTGCTCGAAACCGACGCGGCCATCGGCCACGTCGCCGCGGACTGGAGTCTGGACGAACTGGGCGATCCCGCGGAGCACCGGGATCTGATCGAGGCGCTGTTCGAGAAAAGTGACGCCACGGCGGCCCTGTTCGACGGGGCCCATCCCGCGGTCCGCGCCGTCGTCGAATCGCTTGGCTACGAGGTCGTGAGCGAGACCCGGGTCCGGGAGACGAGCGGCGTCGATCCCGCCCTGGTCGAGGCGCTCACGGACCGGCTCGGATCGATCGAGTCCGGGCTCCGCTTCGGCGACCGACGGGATCCGGCGCCGGACGTTCGGTCGCTCCCGGCGGACCTTCTCGATGCCTGTGCCGCCATCGATCCCGAAGTGACGGTCGAGGCGGTGGCCGACCACACGGTCGCCTACCAGACTGCGGAAAACGGGAATCGCGTGGGAGAGCGGGCCGCATTCCCCGACGATTCGGCCTTCGATGATCTGATCGACAGCTGCCTCGACGTTCTCCGGGAGGAATACGAGTCGGTCGAACGGACCGACGGGGCCGTGCGAGCGGAGCGGGACCGCTTCGATCCCGACCTGGCGGCCGCCGCGGGGGTCCCCGAGGGGCCGCTGTTCGGGCAACTCGCCGCCGGACAGTCCGTCACCGTCGACGGCGAGACGATCGAGCCCGACTCAGTTCATCGCCGGGAGACCCGACGCTTCGACGTCTGACACACGCATGACGGGAGAGGGGAAAGGTAATTAAGGTTCATCCGGTAACCGATACCCAAGAATGGACTCTATCGTCGAGGACGCGATCGACGAGGCCGAAACGGGGAATTCGGCCGCAGAGGGGGGCGAAACGCCTCACCCGACGGGGGAGATGACCGACGAGGAGCTCGAATCCGTACTCGAGGACCTCCAGACCGACATCACCGTGGTCGGCTGTGGCGGGGCCGGAAGCAACACGATCAACCGGATGTTCGAGGAGGGGATCCACGGCGCGACGCTGGTCGCAGCCAACACCGACGTCCAGCACCTGGTCGACATCGAGGCCGACCACAAGATCCTGATGGGACGGCAGAAGACCGAGGGTCGCGGGGCCGGCTCGCTCCCGCAGGTCGGCGAGGAAGCCGCCCTGGAGAGCCAGGACGAGATCCGCGATCAGGTTTCCGCCTCGGACATGGTCTTCGTGACGGCCGGGCTGGGCGGCGGGACCGGGACCGGATCCGCCCCGGTCGTGGCCAAGGCGGCCCGCGAGGCCAACGCCCTGACCATCGCCGTCGTGACCACGCCGTTCACGGCCGAGGGGGAGGTCCGTCGGACCAACGCCGAGGCGGGCCTGGAGCGCCTGCGGGACGTCGCGGACACGGTCATCGTGGTCCCCAACGACCGGCTCCTGGACTCGGTGGGGCAGCTCCCGGTTCGCCAGGCGTTCAAGATCTCCGATGAGATCCTGATGCGGTCGGTCAAGGGGATCACCGAACTCATCACCAAGCCCGGCCTGGTCAACCTGGACTTCGCCGACGTGCGCACCGTGATGGAGAAAGGCGGCGTGGCCATGATCGGACTGGGCGAGGCCGAGGCGGACAGCAAGGCCCAGGCCTCGGTCCAGGAGGCGCTGCGATCGCCGCTGCTCGACGTCGACATCGGCGGGGCGAACTCCGCGCTGGTGAACGTCACGGGCGGTCCCGACATGTCCATCGAGGAGGCGGAGGGGGTCGTCGAGGAGATCTACGACCGGATCGACCCGGACGCCCGCATCATCTGGGGCACCTCGATCGACGAGGAACTCGACGGTCACATGCGGACGATGGTGGTCGTCACCGGCGTGCAGTCCCCCCAGATATACGGTCGACAGGAGGAAGTCACCGAACAGGCCGACGATCAGCAGTTCGAGGACATCGATTACGTCGAGTGATGAGACAGCGGCGAGTTTCAATAGATTCTAAAGCGCCCGACTCGAACGAGGGTTCATGGACGTCCCCTACGAGCTAAACGCCTACACACGGGTGCTGAAACTCGCCAGCACGCCAGACTGGGAGGAGTTCTCCCGCATCTCGCTCATCTCGGCTGCCGGGATCCTCCTCATCGGCTTTTTGGGCTTTCTCATCTTCCTCATCATGAATGCCCTCCCGGGTGCCTGAATCATGTCGATATTCGCCGTCAAGACCACGGCCAGCCAGGAACAGACCGTCGCGAGCATGATCGCCAACCGCGAGGAGAAGAAAGTGCACGCGGTGCTCGCCCCCGAGTCGCTCACGAGTTACGTCATGGTCGAGGCCGAGGACACCGGCGTCCTCGAACGGGTCCTCGAGGACATCCCCCACGCCCGGAGTATCGTGCCGGGCGAGAGTGACATCTCGGAGGTCGAGCACTTCCTCTCGCCCACGCCCGACGTCGAGGGGATCGCCGAGGGGGACATCATCGAGCTGATCGCCGGACCGTTCAAGGGCGAGAAGGCCCAGGTCCAGCGCATCGACGAGGGCAAGGATCAGGTGACGGTGGAACTCTACGAGGCGACGGTGCCGATCCCGGTGACGGTGCGTGGCGACCAGATCCGGGTGCTCGACAGCGACGAACGGTAGTCAGTCCCCGGCCGCCGAATCCAGGGCGTCCTCGACGGCGGCCAGGACCTGTTCTCGCCAGCGGATGTCCTCCGAATCGGCGTCGTAGTGCCGGACGTACTCGGCCCGACTGTGTTCCTGGAGGCCGTGTCTGATCGCGAAGAGGCCCGCCGGGACGGACTGCCCACAGATCTCACACTGGCGACTCTCGTGGTCGTCCCTCTGGTGGGCGAGGAGGGACTCGACGTCTTCGAAGCCCGTCATGCACCCCGCGATCGCACAGAGCCAGCGCGACATATCCGGATTTGGCAAGGCGAGCCCATAACATTGTCCCCGCGACCCGCAAGGACCAATACGTCCCCGACAGTAGCACACGGCGTGTCGGAAACGAGAGTCGATCCCCACGTGAAGGTCCTCGACGAAGGGGTCATCGAGCGGGCGAAATCCCGCGGGCTGGACGTGCTCGTCTACGCGCCCCATTTCACCCGGCTGCCCGCCGCCCGCCGCCGGGCCGAGCGCCTGAGCGACGGGGACCTCCTGGTCGTCCCGGCCCGGGAGATATTCACCGGGCCCTGGCAACACCGCAAGCACGTCCTCGCGCTGGGTCTGACCGAACCGGTCCCGGACTTCATCACCCTCGAGGCGGCGATGCGCGAACTGGACCGCCAGGGCGCAGTCGTGCTCGCCCCCCACCCCGAGTTCCTGACCGTGAGCCTGGATCGCGGCGACCTCCGGACCTACGGGTCGGTCGTCGACGCGATCGAGGTCTACAACCCGAAACACCTCCCGCGGCACAACGACCGCGCCCAGGCTCTCGCCCGGGAGCTCCCGGTCGACGTCTACGGCTCCTCGTATGCCCACCTCCCCCGGACCGTCGGCGAGGTCTGGACCGCCTTCGAGGGGGAGATAGCCTCAGAGCAGGCCCTGCTCGAGGCGTTCCGCGAGGGGAGCAAACGGCGGGTCGAGCGACGGGTCGGCCGGCGCCACGAGGGGCGGTGCCTGAGCGAGTTCGCCCACCTGGGGTGGGAGAACACCTGGAAGAAGCTCGACCGGCTCCTGCTCTCCGGGACCGAGCCCACCCATCCGCGCCACGTCGCCTACGACGGCCGGTTCGAGGACGTGGCCGTCTACTGATCGGTTTCCGCCATCGCCGTTTCGAGCCTGTCGAGCCCGCCGCGGGCGACCTGTGACTTGATCTCGGTCCGGGTTCCCTCGTACTCACGTCTCGTGACCGTCGTCCGGGTCGACCCGCTCCCCCACTCGCCGGCATAGGCCACGCCGACGTAGACCGTACCGACCGGTTTCGAGGGGGTCCCGCCGGTCGGCCCGGCGATCCCGGTCGTGGATATCGCCCAGGTGGTCCCGGCCGCGTCGCGGGCGGCCTGGGCCATCTCGCGGGCGACCGGTTCGCTCACGGCCCCGTGCTCGTCGAGGGACTCGCGGGTGACCCCCAGCGCCAGTTTCGCCTCGTTTGCGTAGGTCACGAAGCCACGATCGAAATAGGCACTCGCCCCGGGCACGTCAGTCACGAGCGAGCCGAGCAGGCCGCCGGTACAGGACTCCACGGTCGCCAGGGTCTCCCCCCGGGATTCGAGTTTCGCTCCCACGCGGGCCTCGACCGGGTTCGACTCGTCCATACCGACGCTGGGACGGCCGCGGTCATGAAACTGGGGCATGGGCAGCCCGAACGCGACCCGAACCACGGGCATGGGCAGCCCGAACCGACGAATACACCCCGCTCCGGGAGAAGAGGGGGCATGGACGACATCGAGGTCGAGGCGGTGAACTCCCTCGAGCCGGAACTGGCCGCCGGAACGGCCGAGTACGTCCTCTACGGCGGGAAAGGCGGCGTCGGGAAGACGACGATGGCCGCGGCGACCGGCCTCGCGAGTGCGCTCTCCGGCACCGAGACCCTCGTGGTCTCGACCGATCCGGCCCACTCGCTGGGCGACGCCTTCGGCCGCGACGTTCCCGCCTCGCCGACCCGGATTCGCGAGGACGTCCCGCTCAGCGCCGTCGAGATCGACCCCGAGACGGCCCTCCAGGAGGTCGGCGCGTTCGGCGACTCCCTCGGCGGACTCGGGGATCTCTTCGGGGAGGAGGCCGCGCCGATGCTCGAGGGGCAGTTTCCCGGCGCTGACGAGGCGGCGGCGATGCAACTCCTGCTGCGGTACCTCGATGACGACCGGTTCGACCGGATCGTCGTGGACACCGCGCCGACCGGTCACACGCTGCGGCTGCTCGAACTGCCCGAGATGATGGAGTCGATGCTCGGCCGGTTCGCCCGGTTCAAGGAGCGACTGGGCTCGTTCGGCGATCAGCTCACCGGCCTGTTCGGCGACGGGACGACGGACGCGGGATCGGATGCGGACCTCGAGGAGGAGATCGAGCGGATCGAACGCCTGCGGGCGCTCCTCGCGGACCCCCAGCGAACCGATTTCCGGATCGTGACCGTCCCCGAGGAGATGGCCATCGAGGAGGCAAAACGACTCGAGGGGCGCCTCCAGGAGTTCGATATCCCGGTCTCGACGATCGTGGTCAACCGGGTCATGGAGCCGGTCGAGCGGATCGTCGAGGACGTGCCGCCCGGGGAATACGTCGCCCCGAACCTGGAGGAGTGCCCGTTCTGCAGTCGGCGGTGGGAGGTCCAGCAGTCCGCCCTCGGGGCGGCCCAGTCCCTGTTCGGGAATCACGAGATAAAGCGCGTGCCGCTGTTCGCCGAGGAGGTTCGCGGCGAGGAGTTTCTCAGGCTCGTCGCGGCGTGTCTCGACTAGTCCCGGACCAGAAGCAGGCGGAGGTCGTTGACGTTGGTCCCGGTCTGCCCGGTCAAAATCGTCCGACCGCGGGCAGTGAGGTAGGCCCCCGAGTCGTTCGTGTCGAGTGCGGCCTGGGCCTCGGAGCGGTCGATCACCGACTCGTCGACGATGGCCCCCGCCGCGTCGCTGGCCCCGTCGATGCCGTCCGTGTCGACCGCGCCGACCACGGCGTCGTCCTCGAGTGCGAGCCCGGCCGAGAGCGCGAACTCCTGGTTCGGTCCGCCCGAGCCGCCGCCATCGACGGTGACGGTCGTCTCGCCGCCGGAGAGCACCGCCGCCGGCGGCTCGAGTGGGGTCCCCGTCGCCGCGATCTCGTTCGCGACGGCGGCGTGGGTCTTCGCCGATTCTGCGGCCTCCCCCTCCACCCGCGAGGAGAGCACGAGGGGCTCGTACCCCGACTCGGCCGCGACCTCGGCGGCGGCCGAGAGGGCCGTCATGCCGTCGGCGACGATGTGGGTCGAGACCCGATCGAAGATCGGATCGCCGGGTTTGGGCGTTTCGTCGCGCTCGCCTGCCGCGCCGGCAGCGAGGTGGTCCCGGACGGGTTCGGGAATCGAGATCGCAAAGCGGTCCAGGACCGCCTGCGCGTCGGCGTAGGTGCTCGGATCGGGGACCAGCGGGCCGCTGGCGATGACGTCGAGGTGATTTCCGACGACGTCGCTGAGCACCAGCGCGATCGTCTCCGCCGGGGCCACCGCGGCGGCCAGCCGGCCGCCCTTGAGCTGGGAGAGGTGCTTGCGCACGGCGTTGATCTCCCCGATCGGCGCCCCGCTGTGCAGCAACTGGTCGGTCGTCTCGACCAGGTCCTGGAGGTCGAGGTCCCCGGCGGGGGCCGGCATCAGCGCGCTTCCCCCGCCTGTGATGACCCCGAGAACAAGCGTGTCCGCCCCGGCCCGTTCGGCCCGGTCCAGCAGCCGTCGGGTCGAGTCCACGCCGCGCTCGCTCGGGACCGGATGGTCCCCCGGCAGGACCTCGATCCGTTCGGTCTCGACCGGGTCGTCGGTGACGACGAGGCCGCCATCGAGCCGTTCGCCGAGGACGTCCTCGAGTGCGCGTGCGACCTGCGAGGCGGCGTTGCCGCCCCCGAGCACGATGACTTCCTCGAAGCCCGAGAGGTCATACGACGCGTCGCCGATCTCGAGTGTCTCCCCCACCAGCGAGACCGACGATTCGACGACTGTCGCCGGGTCGCTCGCCTCGATGCCGGCCAGGAGGGCATCGAGGACCGTCTCGTGGGCGGGCGAGACGGCGAGGTCCTCGCGGTTCCGTATCGCGGTCATGTGCCGAGCCTCCGCAGGAGCGAGAAGATCCGGTCCCGAATCCGGTCCGGCAGGAAGCGAGCGAGCAGCAGGTACGGCGAGGCGGGGCCGGCGGTGTACCGGGGCTGCGGGTCGGTCGAGGTGCCCGCCTCGAGGATCACGGCCGCGACCTCCTCTGGCGGGATCGACCCCATCGACCCCACGATTTCGGCGTCATCGAGCGCGCCGTAGAGGTCCGCGTAGGCGGGCGTTCGGTCGAGGCCCTCGATCGAGGCCCGAGCGCGGTCGTCGAACTGCGTGTCGACCGGTCCCGGTTCGACCACCGCGACGTCGACGTCGAACGGCGCGACTTCCACCCGAAGCGCGTCGCTCATGGACTCCAGGGCCGCTTTCGAGGCCGAGTAGGGTCCCATGCCGGGCGCGGAGAGCCGGCCCGAGACGCTGGAGACGTTGACGATCGTCCCCCGCTCTGCCTCCCGCATGTGGGGGAGGGCCGCCCGAATCAGCCGATGCGGGCCGAAGACGTTCACGTCGAACTGGGATTCGACCCGGCGGGTCGGAACGTCCTCGAGCGGGCCGTACTGGGCGACGCCGGCGTTGTTGATGAGCGTGTCGAGCCGCCCGGTCTCCTCGACGGTCCAGTCGACGACCGACCGGCACTGCGCGGGCCTGGTCACGTCGAGTTCGCGGGTGAGACAGCCCCGCTCGGCGAGGTCCCCGATGTCCGATTCGTCACGAGCGGTCGCGACCACCGTCCACCCCTCCGCGAGGAACGCTTCGGCCGTCGCGCGGCCGATGCCGGAGGAGCAGCCGGTTACGAGTACGGTCCGGTCCATACCTGCCCCTCGGCGGACTGCCAGTTAATCCTTGCAGTCCGCAGCGGCCCGATCGGCGAGGCGAACGGGTTCGGGGAGCTTGTATCCCGCCCCCAGCGCCGCCGCGAACGCGACTGCCGTCTCGGCCCCGACGCGGTGGCCCGGGCTCACGTAGAGGGGGTTGACGTGGCGCCGCTCGGGGTTCGGGAACTGGCGGGACTGGAAGGCATACCCGATGACGGTCCCCCGATCGGCCTCGACGTCCTCGTCGGCGATTATGGGGACGCGGGTCCCCGCCGGGAGCGGGACGTCAAGCGACCGGGCGGGCCGGCCACAGAGCAGGTTCTTCGCGATGCCGACGGCCGGTCGGTCATAGACCACGCCCAGATGCGTGGCGATGCCCGCCTGCCGGAAGTGAATGCGTCCGCTCCCGTCGAAAACGAGGAGGTCCGGCTCGACGCCCAGGGCGGAGAGGGCCGCCACGATCGGACTCCCCTCCCGGAACGAGAGCAGCCCGGGGACGTAGGGGATCGAGAGGGGAGCGCGGCCACAGACCACGTCGACGACCCGCCCCGCCTGCACAGCGACGACCGCGCTCACGGCCGTGTCGTCCTCGAAGGCCTGGTCGATGCCGACGACGACAGGGTCCTCGGGACGGGGCTCGCCCCGGTGGCCGAGATCGAGCGATTCGACGAGTTCGACGGCCGCCGGGTCCGGACAGCCGTCGTCCGAGAAGGTGGCGACCTCGGCGAGGTCCCGCTGTTGGGCCTCCATCTCGGCCTGCGATGCCTCCGGGTCGGGGAGAAAGGCGGGACGGACCGGCTCCATGTCAGGGCCGACGGCGGCGCTGTCCGCCGCCCCCGATCCGGAGCTGCTGCGGGGCGCGGGTGCCGGTTCGCTTGAGGTACAGTCCGTAGGCCAGGCCGATTCCCAGCCCGGCGAGGTGGGCCAACTGGGCCACGCCGCCCGCACTGATGCCCCCAAGGGTACTCACGAACACCGAGTAGGCCGCGAACAGCGCGGTCGCCACCCAGAGGGGCATGGGGAGAATGAAGTAGAGGTAGATCCGGAGGTTCGGATTCAGGACGGTGAGCACGCCGAGGAGCGCGGCGATGGCGCCGCTCGCACCGAGCAGGGAGGCCGAGCCGCCAACCGCCATGGTCGCGAGTATCTGGGCCAGGCCGGCGACGACCCCGCTGCCCAGGAACAGCATCGTGAAGGCCTTCGTGCCGATCTTCCGCTCCACGACCGGCCCGAAGAAGTAGAGCACGATGCTGTTGAAGAAGATGTGCATGAAGTTCGTCGGGGAGTGAGCGAAGATCGAGGTGACCCAGGTCCAGACGTACGCGACGTGGTTCGTATCGAGGGTGAAAAGCGCGGAGAACAACTGGGGAGCCTGCAGGCCGTAGGCGACCAGCAACTCGAGCGGGAAGACGAGCCACATGATCGCGAGGAAGACGTAGGTCATGTTCCGGCGGACGTACCCGCCCAGGCCGCCGGGACCGGTTCCCACGCCGAGTCGCCGGAGGAGACGCCGGGTGATGGACCGACTGGAGCCTGCCTGCCCACTTACACTCGGGTCGAAGCCCGAGTCGAAAACTCCGCCCGGATCGTTCCACTGCTCCAGGCCCGGACACTCGTGGTTCTCCGGGAGGCGGTGCTCAGAGCAGAACGTGGCGCCACAGAGGCGACACTGGTATGGCATGCCCGCCTCCCGCCCACAGTACTCACATCCCACCATGGCACCGGGTATGGCAGTCCGGGGGATAAAACCCCCGACGGGGGTTCCGGAGCCGGGATAAGACCGATAGGCCCGGACCGCGTAGGAACGGCCGTGCAGGACTACGAGCGCGCACAGCTCCTCGAACGCATCGAGCGCGAGGGCAGCACCGTCGGCGTGTCCATCCCCGACCGCCTGTCTATCGGGGAGGATGAGGCGATCGATCTCGCGGCGTTCGTCTTCGAAGTCCGGCGCGGGGACGGCCCCGCGGAGTCGAGAGTCCGAGAAGTGATCCGCGACCTGCGAGCGGAGCGCCGCCGGCGTCGGGCAAAGATCGAATCGGGGGAGATCTCCCGCGAGGCGGGCGAACGCCTCGCCGAGGCGATTCAGGGGATCGACCGGGCGCTGAACGCCCTGGAGACAGCGGATGAGGAGGTCGACCTCGAAGCAGCGACCCGGCGTCGCCGACGGGCGGACCGCAAGCGCTGGATGTCATTCATCGAGTCGGTGACCGGCGAGGAGTTCCAGTCGAAGGGCGGACACGATCGGTCGGGGCGTGAGAACAGCCCATAATGCCCGCGCCGGCGGACACGCGGCTCTACCTCGACGTGATGCTCGGGGGGCTCGTCTCGCCCCTCCGGATGGTGGGCTATGACACCGCCTACGCGCTGGACCGGGGAACCGAGGCCGACGACCGGATCATCGAGGCGGCCGAATCGGAGGACAGAGTCCTGCTCACCCGTGACGTGGCGGCGGCCGGGCGGGCCGCGGAGAGTGTCTGCCTCGAATCACTGGATCCCGGGGATCAGCTCGAAGAACTGGCCGCAGCCGGGTTCGATCTGACCCTCACCGAGCCCAGCCGCTGCTCGCAGTGCAACGGAGCCCTGGAGCGAGTCGATCGCGGGCCCGGCCCCGAAAACGGTCCCGACCCGACCGAACGACCGGTCTGGCGGTGCCGGGACTGCGGACAGTACTACTGGATCGGGAGCCACTGGACGAACCTCCGAGCGCGCCTTCCCGACGACTAGGCGTTCTCCCACCACTGGCAGGCCGACATGTCCTCCATCGTCTCGTCGGTGAGCCCACAGTAGGGGGCCATTTCGCCGTCGGTGTCGGCGTACTCGAAGTGCGTGCAGTTCCCGCAGTAGCGATCGGGGCCCCGTGTGCTCTCGTCCAGCACTTCGGCGTCGTCGGTCCGACTGGGGGCAAAATCAGCTCCGCTCCCCGCCGGTTCGGCGATCTCCGCATCGGCCGACACCCCGCCGTCCGAGACCGATCCCGTCTCGCGGTGGGGCTGTGGTCCCAGATCGGACGTGTCGGTCTCCTCGCCGAAGGTGCCGATCCCGCCCAGGCCGCTGCTGATGGCCTTCCCGGCGCTCTGGACCTCGGAGTGCACCGCCGAGACGGCCCGGACGGTCGGGCCCTCGGCACCGACCGACAGGGAGACCGTGCCGCCGGGATCGTTCCGGGTCTGGAAGGTCGCGACGGCGGTGAAGAGCGTCCAGACCGAAACGAGGAGGCCAGCGGCGTAGACGAGCAACAGCACGAGAACTATCGTCGACGGGACTCCCGGGCGTGCATACCAGTGCTCGGGGTACGCATACCGGAAGAGCCCGACGCCGAAGAGAGCGATGACCGCGCCGATCCCGGCAGCGGCCCTGTGGAAGCGAGCCGCGGGGAGCACGATCGTGACGCCCAGAAACACGGCGGGAATCCCGATCCCGCCGAGGACGCCCGCGATCTCCCGGCTCTCCAGAACCCCGAATCCGCGTTCGATGAGAAGCCCCGTTCCGCCGGCGAGTATTGCGGCCACGAGGAGGAGGGCCCCGGCGACGAACAGCGCGGTCCCCAGGAGAACCTGTCGACGGCTCGCCGCCCCGACCCGTCCCTCGTAGGTCTCCCCGAGACTCGGCATGCCGGAGGGTATACGTCCAAGACGTATAACAGTACGTCAGACGGTCTCCGGCGGGCCGACGCATCGAAAGCTTGAATCGATGGCCGGGAAAAAGCTCGCACATGGCCGAGGACACCGACGAGGAGGACGAGGTCGAGCTGGGGTCGGGACCCGCCGTCGAGGGCGCGCCGATCGCCCGGGTCGCCGAGCGGCTCACCTGGGCGATCCAGAAGAGTGAAATCGACCGGAAGGAGGGCGAGACCGTGATCCGGACCCCCGAGGGACCGCGTGAACTCACCGAGATCCTGGACGTCGTCGAGGAGACGTACTTCCCGACCCGACAGGCCTTCCGGGAGGCCATCGACCCCGTCATCGGCAACGAACCGATTCCGACCGAGGAGTAATCAGGCCGGCATCTCGCCGAGTACCGTGATCGTGACGTAGAGCAACAACACCAGGGTCGCGTTGTAGCTGCCGTGGATCAGGATCGGGACCACCAGGTTTCTCGTGCGTTCGTAGGCGACCCCGAAGACGAGACTCGGGAGGAAGAGAATCGCGATGGCGATCAGCCTGCCACCCGACCCCCCGGTCAGCGAGAAGTAGTGAACGAGCGCGAACAGCGCCGCCGTGGCCGGGATCGCGATCCGGGCCGGGAAGGCCTCGCGCAGTCGGCCCTGGACGACGCCGCGGAACAGGAACTCCTCGCCCGGCGCGATGACGAGAAGGGAAAGCGGGACCAGCCAGAGCAACAGCACCGGGTTCCCGATCCCGAGTTGGACGGCCTGGTTGGTGGTTTCGGGCTGGATCTCGAGCACGGAGAGAACGACGCCGGCGACGAAGACCAATCCCACCGCCGCGACGTACCCACCCGCGGCATAGAGCAGGTCGCGCAGTCCGGGAACCCGCCAGGGGACGTACGAGCGGACCGAGACGCCCCGAACGCGGAGGGCGACCATGCCGCTTCCGGCGAGTCCGATGGCGCTCGTGACGAACAGGGTTCCGGCGGTGACCGCGAGCGGAAACCCGTTCCAGCGCCCACCCAGCAGGAGTGCCACGAGCGCGGTGAGCAGGAAGGCCGCAGCGATGCCGCCCACGCCGGCCCCGATCGCGGTCAGCAGCGCGTATCCGGAGTGGGGCCCGCGGTCGGTCGCCGGTGCCCACGGATCAGCGGTCATGGCAGCGCCTCGGACCCTCGGGCGAATAACCCTTCTGGCGGCGACAGCTCAGGGCGAGAAGTCCCCCAGCCCGGCCTGGCGACCCGCGACGAGTTCTGACTTGCGGCGGAGTGCTCCTTCGGAAACCGGGAGGTGGGGGAGGATCTGGCTGATCGCCGCGTCGAAGGTCTCGGCCACGCCAGGTTCGCCCGCGAGGTCGGGGGTGGGCCCGTCCTCGAAGGCGTTTCGCACGCTCTCCCGAACCTGCCAGACCCCGACCGGGGCCCAGTAGTCATCAGAGACCTCCCGGAGCACCAGCGCCTTGGCCTGGCGGCCGATCGACTCCAGGTGTTCGAGGACCCCCAGGCGGGACGCATAGTAGGCCCCGGCGGTCTCCTCGACGTACCCCGACCGTCCCTCGTAGCCCTCGTGGGCGCTCGACATGAAGATATCGCCGTTCGGTTCGGGATTCCAGATGCTGCCCGGGGCTTTCATCTCCACGAGTTCGAACTCCCAGGACCCCGGGGCGAGCACGATCCAGTAGCGGTTGCCGATGTACTCGTTGACGAAGACCTGGACCTGATCGATCGAGGGGGCGTTCCGGATCGACCCCCGGAGGAATTTGCTCACGGTGTCGTCCACGGCCGTGATCGACCAGCGGGTGGGCACGAGCCGCCGGTTTTCCGCCTGCCCGAGTGCCCCCACCGAGAGCACCTGGTTGATGTCATACACGTCGAATCCCCGGCGGTAGAGATAGGTCATCGCGCCCTCGGCGCGCCAGTCGTCGTCCTCGAGGGTCTTTTTCACCTGCCGCGGAACGTGGGGATTCTCGCCCAGGATCGCGCGATCGGCGGTCGCGCTGGGCCCGCTGGGGGCGTTGGCCTGGGGGTTCCGGTACCGGTCGAGGTCGATATCGGGGGTGTCCCGGAGCCCGATCTCGACGTCGACCGGTCGGTCCGCGATGGCGACCTCGCGCTGGGTGCCCACGAAGCCGTCCCAGACGTCCTCGACGTCGACCCGGGAGGCCCGCCGGGAGTTGAGCAGCCCGGTCCGGTACTGGAGGACGTTCTCGATGGCGAGCCCGCGGTTGTACCACTCCCCGCTCGTGGCGAACTCGGCGGCGGACTCCTCGTGGCCGACCGGCGCGAGGATACCGGCGCTCACGTTCGGATACGAGGATCGGCCGACGAAGACGGAGGGGGAGGTACTGCCGACCAGCGAGTCCCCCGACAGCGAGGACTCGATCCCGGTCTGGAGGTCCTCGACGTAGTCCAGGATCTCATAGGACTTCTCCTCGGCGAGCCGGCGACGCCGGGCCGACTCGTCGGGCTGGAAGTCCTCGAGGTATTCGTCGAGGCGCATTGATCGAAGGGAGGGACGCGATCGGGTTAAAACTCTCGGGCCGCCGGGCTGGCCGTTCGACCGCCAGATCCCCGGTCAGATGTTCGTCTGCCAGTCCCGGATCCGATCGGCCGAGACGCCCTCGACGTCGGCCGCGACCCCTTCCGGGTCGGCCTCGAGCAGGTCCGAGACCGTCTCCAGGCCGGCCCCCTGGAGTTTCTCCTCGGTCTTCGCGCCGATGCCGTCGATGGACGTCAGATCGGCGTTCTGTTCGGCGGCGTACTCCTGATAGTTGCAGATGGGACAGCCGAACTCCCAGGGGTCATCGCCGTCGTGGATGCGGAGTTCGGGGAGCCCGTGCTCTGCACACCGCTTTTCTGTGACCTCGATCTCGCCCCGACGCGGGAGCGGGACGGCATACTCACACTCCGGATAGCGGGTACAGCCCACGAGCCGCGAACCGGTCCGCAGGTGCTTGATCGCCAGTTCGCCACCGTCCTCCTCGCCGCACTCCGGACACGGTCCGATGATCTCGTCCTCGGTCTCCGCCGCGGCCTCGAGCTGGCAGCGCGGACAGCCATGGACGAAGGTGTTCCGGCCGTCGAGCATCTTCACGTGGTGGAGGTCGTGGCGCTCACAGACCGCCTCCATGATCTGTGGCTCGCCGCGGTTGGGCAGCGGGAGCGTGAACTCACAGTCCGGATAGCCATCACAGCCCACGAAGTGCGAGCCATAGCGGTTCTCGCGGACCAGAAGGTCCTCGCCGCACTCGGGACACGGGCCGAGGGTCCGATCGGCCTTGAGGGACTGTCTGAGGTGGTCGCCGATCTCCTCGCGGGACGCCGAGAGTGACTCGAAGATGCGTTCGAGAACCGCCCGGGAGTCCTCGGTGACCGTCGAGAGATCCTTCTCGCCGTCGACGATGGCGGACATCTCCTCCTCCAGTTCCTGGGTCATCTCCTCGCTGACGATCAGGTCGGCGTACTCCTCGGCGGCCTCCACGACCGCCATCGCGAGCTGGGTCGGCCGGGGCGGATCGTCCTCCAGGTACCCCCGTTCATAGAGCTTCTCGATGGTGTTGTGTCGGGTGCTCTTCGTCCCGATTCCCAACGACTCCATGGTCTCGATCAGCCGGGACTGCCCGTACCGACGAGGGGGCCTGGTCTCCTTCTCCTGGAGGGAGACCGACTCGATGTCGAGGGCCTCCCCCTCCTCGAGGTCCGGCAGGTGATTCTCGGCGGTGTCGACGTAGGGGTAAACCGCGTGGTAGCCCGGCTCGACCAGGCGCTTGCCGTTGGCCTTGAGGGTCCGGTCGCCGGCCCCGGCCACGACCCGGAGGTGCTCCCAGACCGCCGGCTCGGCCAGGGTCGCGAAGAAGCGGCGAGCGACCAGCTCGTACACCTGCCACTCGTCCTCCGAGAGGTCACCCTGCTCCGGGACGTCCGGTGTCGGGTGAATCGGCGGGTGGTCGGTCGTCTCCGAATCGCCACGGGTCGGGTCCAGATCGCCCCCGTCGAGCAGGGACGCGGCCGATTCCGCGAGCGGCGTGCCCTCGAAGGCGGCGAGCAACTCCGCCGGCTCCAGGTCGTCGGGATAGACCGTGTTGTCGGTCCGGGGATAGGTGATGTATCCCGCGGTATAGAGGTCCTCGGCGATGCTCATCGCCCGACCCGCGTTGAAGCCAAGCGATCCGGCGGCCGTGATGAACTGGGTGGTGTCAAACGGGGCCGGCGGGTCGTCCGTCCGGCGCCGTCGGCTGACCGACTCGACGGTCGCCGTCGTGGCTGCAGAGAGGGCGCGCTCCGCCCGTTCGGCGTGATCGGCATCCCAGATCCGTTCGGCCTCCGAGCCGTCGTCGTCATAGAAGTACTGGGCCTCGAAGGCCCGTCCGTCCGCGAGCTCCGCAAAGAGCTCCCAGTACGTCGTGGGCTCGAAGTCCTGAATCTCCCGCTCCTTGTCCACGACGAGTTTGAGAGTGGGGGTCTGCACCCGGCCCACGCTGATGAAGTCCTCGCCGCGCTGGCCGGCCGAGAGGGAGAGAAACCGGGTGAGTGCGGCCCCCCAGAGCAGGTCGATGCGCTGGCGCGCCTCGCCCGCGGCGGCCAGTTCGAAGTCCAGTTCGTCCGGGTTCGCGAAGGCGGATTTGACCTCGTTCTCGGTGATCGAGGAGAACCGGACCCGGTCGACCGGGACCGACTCGTCGACCTCGCGGACGAGTTCGTAGGCCTCCTTGCCGATGAGTTCGCCCTCGCGGTCGTAGTCCGTCGCGATGGTCACCTGGTCGGCCTCCCGGGCGAGGCGCTTGAGGCTGGCGACGATGTCGGGCTTCGTGACCCGGGTCTCGACCGGCGCGTGGACCAACTCGGCCGGTTCGACGTCCCGCCAGTCCTCGTACTCCGGCGGGAAGTCCACGCCCACGACGTGCCCGGCGAGCCCGATGACCCGGTGGGCTCCCCAGGCGTAGACCTCGATCCCCCCGACGCGTTCGGTTCGCGCGGAGCCGTCGCTGAGAATGTCGGCGATGCGACGTGCCGCGTTGTTCTTCTCGGTGATGATGAGTTCCACGGGATGAAGTGGCCGTAAGCCGGACCGGTTTGTAAGGATTGCGTCGATCGGTCGACCGCCGTCGCCGGGGCCCCGACGGGTCAGTTTTCCTCGGGCAGTCGCTGTTCGAGCAACTGGTGGACGTCCGCCGGGTCGGCGCGTCCGCCGGTCTCCTGCATCACCTGCCCCACGAGGAAGTTGATGGCACCCTCCTCGCCCGCCAGCACGTCCTCGACGGCCTCGGGGTTCTCCTCGATGGCCGCGTCGACCGCCGCGACGACCTCGTCCTCGTCGGTCTTGCCCAGGTCCTCCCGTTCGACGACGTCATCGGGGCCCAGGCCCTCATCGAGCATCGTCCGCAGGACGACCTCCCGGGCGTTCTTCTCGGTGATTTCCTCCCCGTCGACGAGTTCGAGCAGGCGGGTGATCTCGTCGAAACGGTCCTCGACGTCGGTGATCGCCATGTCGCGGTAGTTGAGTTCGCCGAGCAGGATATCCGCGACCCACGCCGAGGCCAGGTCGGGGTCGAAGCGGTCGGCGACGGCCTCGAAGAAGTCCGCGACCTGCTTTGTCGAGGTGAGTTTCGCGGCGGCCTCCTCGCCGAGGTCGTACTCCGCGCGGAACCGTTCGCGGCGTGCCTCGGGCAGTTCCGGAATGGGGATCTCGGCCGTCCAGTGAGCGACCTCCAGCGGGGGAATGTCGGCCTCCCGGAAGTACCGGTACTCCTTTTCGGCCTCCTTCTCACGCATCGAGACCGTGATGCCCCGGGTCTCGTCCCAGTGGCGGGTCTCCTGGGTGACCTCGCGTCCCCGCTCGATGGCGTTGCGCTGGCGGGTAATCTCGTAGGTCAGGGCGGTCTCCGCGCCCTTGTGACTGGAGATGTTCTTCACCTCGGTCCGGTTGGCCGACTCCAGGACGGACGGATCGACCGAGCCGTCCGCCTCGATTTCGGCGTCCTCGACGAGCGAGATGTTGGCGTCCACGCGCAGACTTCCGTCCCGCTGGCCGTCATAGATGCCCAGGTACTCGAGGACCTCCTCCAGTTTCGACAGGAAGGCCCGAACCTCCTCCGGGCTCCGGAAGTCCGGCTCGGTGACGATCTCCATGAGCGGCACGCCGGCCCGGTTGTAGTCGACGAGAGTGTAATCGGCGGTGTCGATGTGCCCGCCGGCGTGCTGGAGGCTTCCGGGGTCCTCCTCCAGGTGGGCCCGCTCGATGCCGATCTCGCGGCGCCGGCCCCCGTGGGAGATCTCCAGGTGGCCGTCCGCACAGATCGGGGCGTCGTACTGGGTTATCTGAAAGCCCTTCGGGAGGTCGGGATAGAAGTAGTTCTTCCGGTGGAAGCGGGTCCGTTCGGGGATGTCGGCCTCGATGGCCTTCCCGAGTTTCACCGCGGCCTCCACGGCGGCCTCGTTGAGGACCGGCAGCGAGCCGGGCAGGCCCAGACAGACCGGACACGTGTTGGTGTTCGGCTCGGCGTCCTCGACGTCGGTCGAACACCCACAGAAGATCTTCGTCTCCGTCTCGAGTTGCACGTGGACCTCGAGACCGATGACGGGTGCGAGGGATGCCCGCGTAGCGGCCCGTGACATTGCAACTCGATTCCGCGCCGAGGGGTTTCAACCTGACGAAGGCCGGGGTCGTCTGACGGACGTCTGCCGGACGCTTTAAGGCCGTCACGACGGTTCGTAAACGCATGACCGACGGCGACGCCGACTCAGCGCGCGTCGAGGAACTCGCTGCAACCGTCGACGGCCTGACTGCGGAGTTGCTGGACCTGCAGGAACGCGTTCGACGGCTCGAGGCGGAACTCGAGGAAGAAACCGACTCCGGGACCGAACGGCAGAGCGTCGAGGACATGTTCGCCGAATCATCGGCGGACCGGACCGGGGAGGACGAGGACGGGACCGAGACCATCGACGACGATATCATCGTCGGGTAGGTCGAATGTACATCGAGGAGATCCTCCTGGAGAACTTCAAGAGCTTCGGGCGGACCACCAGGATCCCCTTCTACGAGGACTTTACCACCATCAGCGGCCCGAACGGGTCGGGGAAATCGAACATCATCGACGCGATCCTGTTCGCCCTGGGACTGGCCCGGACACGGGGCATGCGCGCCCAGAAGCTCACCGACCTCATCTACAACCCGGCCCACGAGGAGAACCGCGGATCCGAGGGGGCCCGCGAGGCGGCCGTGGAAGTGGTGCTCGACAACGGCGATCGCACGGTGAGCGCCTCCCAGATCGCCTCGGCGATCGGGACCGAGTCCGTCGAGGAGGTGGATCAGGTTCGGATCAAGCGACGGGTCAAACAGACCGAGGACAACTACTACTCCTACTACTACCTCAACGGCCGCTCGGTGAACCTTTCGGACATCCAGGAGCTACTCGCCGCCGCCGGGGTCACCCCGGAGGGGTACAACGTGGTGATGCAGGGGGACGTGACCGGCATCATCCAGATGACCGCCCACGAGCGCCGGGAGATCATCGACGAGATAGCCGGCGTCGCGGAGTTCGACCGGAAAAAAGAGGACGCCTTCGAGGAACTCGAACAGGTTCGCGAGCACATCAGCGAGGCCGAACTCCGCATCGAGGAGAAAGAACAGCGGCTCGACCAGCTCGAAGACGAGCGGGAGACCGCCCTGGAGTACCAGGGCCTGCGCGAGGAGAAAGCGGAGTACGAGGCCTATCGCGACCTGGCGGAACTCGAAGAACGCCGCCAGGAGCTCGCGGCCACGCGGGCCGACATCGAGGACCGGGAGACGGAACTGGCCGAACTCCAGGAGACCCTCGCCGAGCGCGAGGAGACGGTCACCAGACTCACCGAGGACCTGGAGGATCTCGAGGCCGAGATCGAGCGGACCGGCGAGGAGGAACAACTCGCGCTCAAACGCGAGATGGAGGAGATCCGTGGCGAGATATCGGGCCTGGAGGACCGGATCGAGAGCGCCACCGAGCGCATCGAGGAGGCCACCGAGACCCGCCGTCAGGCCTTCGTCAAGATCGATCGCAAGCAGGAGGAGATCGGGGAGCTCGAGGACGAGATCCGCGAGATCAAGGTCGAGAAGGCCTCGCTCACCGGCGAGAAACAGGACCTGCAGGCGGACGTGGAGTCCATCGAGGCCGAGATCGACGCGGTCGACACGGCCTATGACGACCTGCGGGACGATCTGGAGGCGGCAAAGTCCACGCTCGAGGACTCGAAGGCAGCGCGCAACGACCTCCAGCGCGAGAAAGACCGCCTGCTGGACGAGGCCCGTCGCCGCTCCTCGGAACTCGAGACGGCAAAAGCGGATCTCGACGCGGCCGAGTCCCGACTCGACGAGCTGGCCGACCGGCTCACCGACCTGGAACGGGAACTCGAGAAGGCCGAGCGGAACCGCGAACAGATCGAGGGCGTCATCGACGACCTGGAGGCGGAAAAATCGGAGCGCCGATCCGACCTCGAACGCGTCGAGTCCGATCTGCAGGCGGCCCAGGAGGAGTACGCCCAGCTCGAGGCGCGGGCCGACCAGAGCGGCGACAGCTCCTTCGGTCGGGCGGTGACGACCATCCGCAACGCGGACCTCCAGGGGGTCTACGGACCGATCGCGGAGCTCGGCAGCGTCGACCGGGAGTACGCGGAGGCCTGTGAGACCGCCGCTGGCGGGCGAATGGCCCACGTCGTGGTCGCCGATGACGGCGTCGGGGAGCGGTGTATCGAGTACCTCAAGTCCCGGAACGCCGGTCGGGCGACCTTCCTCCCGCTCACGGAGATGGAGGACCGACACCTCCCCGACCCGCCCCAGGATCCCGGCGTGATCGACTTCGCCTTCAACCTCGTCGACTTCGATTCCCGGTACGCGCCGGCCTTCTCATACGTGCTCGGGGACACGCTGGTCGTCGAGGACATGGCCACCGCCCGGGAGTTCATGGGCGAGTACCGGCTCGTGACTCTCGAGGGCGACCTCGTCGAGAAGAGCGGGGCCATGACCGGCGGGAGCTCCGCCGGCTCGCGATACTCCTTCGAGGCGACCGGGAAGGGCCAGCTCGAACGGGTGGCCGAACGCATCGAGTCCCTCGAGGACGAGCGCGCCTCGATACAGGCCGACATCGAGGACCTCGAGGAGCAGCTCGATCGCGCCCGCGAGAAGCGGGCCGACGCGGTGGAGGACATCCGGGAGATCGAGGCCGAGATCGATCGGACCGAACGCTCCCGGGAGGAGACCGAATCCGAGATCGAGGAGCTCGAAGCGCGCATTGCCGACCTCGAAACCGAACGCGAGTCCGTCCGGGATGAGATGGACGACCTCGACGAGGAGATCGAGGCCACCGAGGCCGAGATCGAGGAGACCGAAGCCGAGATCGAGGAACTCGAAGCCGAACTCGCCGAGTCGAAGATTCCGGAACTCACCGCGGAGAAGGAGGAACTCGAGGCCGAGATCGAGGACATCGAGGACCGGATCGGGGACATCGACGGGGAGCTCAACAGCCTGAACCTGGAGAAAGAGTACGCCGAGTCCACGATCGAGGACCTCCAGGACGAGGTCGAGTCAGCCCAGAACACGAAAGCCCAGCAGGAAGAGCGCATCGAGGAACTCGAAGCGGAGATCGAGGACCGGCGAGATGCCCTCGAAGAGAAGGAAGCGGCCATCGCGGAACTCGAAGACGAACTGGCCGATCTCAAGGCCGAACGGGAGGACGTGCGCGAGGAACTCGCCGCGGCCCGGGACCGCCGCGACGAGGTCAAAAACGAGGTCGAGAACCGCCGCAATCGGATCCGGAGCCTCGAAAAGTCCGCCGAGCGGCTGGAATCGGAGATCGAGGAGCTCGAATCCTCAATCGAGGATACCGACACGGAGGCGGTGCCGGATCTGGAAACCATCGAGGAAAACGTCAGACGCCTGGAACGGGAGATGGCCCGCCTCGAACCGGTCAACATGAAGGCCATCGAGGAGTACGACGGCGTCGAGTCGACCCTCGAGACGATGGTCGAGCGGCGGGACGAACTCGAGGAGGAGCGGGCGGCCATCGAGGACCGGATCGACCGCTACGATCGGCTCAAGCGCGAGAACTTCATGGACGCCTACGAGTCGATCGACGAGCAGTTCCAGCAGATCTTCGAGCGACTGTCGGACGGGACGGGCGAACTTTCCCTCGAGAATCCCGAAGAGCCCTTCGATGGCGGGCTGACGATGCAGGCCCAGCCGGGGGACAAACCCGTCCAGCGCCTGGACGCCATGTCCGGCGGCGAGAAGTCCCTCACGGCTCTGGCCTTCATCTTCGCGATCCAGCGGTACAACCCGGCCCCGTTCTACGCACTCGACGAGATCGACGCGTTCCTCGACGCGGCCAACGCCGAGCGAGTCGGCGAGATGGTCGACGAACTCGCCAGCGAGGCCCAGTTCGTCGTGGTGAGCCACCGGTCGGCGATGCTCGAACGCTCCGAGCGGGCCATCGGCGTGACCATGCAGGAGAACAACGTCTCGACGGTGACCGGCATCGATCTGGCGGACCGCGAGGAGGGGGTCGCGGATGACTGACGCCACGGCCGTCGGGATCGACGACCCGCCCGAGGGATCCGACGCCGGCCCCGAGCCCGTCGAGGTGCTTGTTACCCTCGCCGAGGAGGGGGAGATCGATCCCTGGGACATCGACATCATCGAGGTCACCGACGCGTTCCTGGCGGCCATCGACGAGGCCGAGATCCGGACCTCCGGCCGGGCGCTGTTCTACGCCAGTGTCCTCCTGCGGATGAAAAGCGACGAGCTGTTCGCCGCGGACGAACCGGACCCGGAGTCGGAGGAACCCGAGCGTATCGATCCCGCCGCCGAACCCGGCCTGGCGGGTGGCGGCCCCGACGGTGTCGGCGATCCAATCGACCAGCTCGAGGCCGAAATGGACCGCCGGCTCGAGCGCCAGTCGGCCCGGGGGACCCCCGAGACCCTCGACGAATTGATCCGCGAACTCCGGGAGGCCGAACGGGGCTCCTGGTGGAAGTCGGGGCGCTCCTACGATACCGAGAACTCGCCGAAGGGCTACCAGCGCGGCGTCCAGACGCTGGATTACCGAACCAATGATGACTCCCGGGACGCGGGCGAACCCGCGGAGTCAGCGGTCACCGATACCGCCCACGGCGAGGACATGGACGAACTCATCGCGTCCGTCGAGGCCGCACTCGCCGAGCGGTACGACCGCGGGCGGCCGGAGATACTCTTCGCCGAGATCGCCGACGTCGCCGGATCCCGCGTGGAGACGTTCCTGGGGCTGCTCTTTTTGGCTCACCGCGGGGCGGTCTTCCTCGATCAGGACGAACTCTTCGGGGACCTCTGGATTCGGGACCGTCGCGACGGGGGAGACGGCAAATCCGGGCCAGCGGACACCGAACCGGTGGAGACCCAGTAGCTACAGATACTCCCCGACCAGCAGATCGACCGACTCCAGTGTCCCCTCGGGGACGTGTTCGGGATCCGTGTTGATCGTCCCCGCCAGCGCCGAGTCACAGTCACAGCCCCGGCGATCCGGGAGGGACTCGATGGCCGCGCCCACGACCTGTCGGATGGCCCGTTCGTTGGCCTCGGCGTTCGAGAGGACCTCCTGCAGGGAGACCTGGCTGTCGGTTTTCCAGACGTCCCAGTCGGTCACGCCGGCGACGATGGCATAGCAGAGTTCGGCCTCCCGGGCGAGTTTGGCCTCCGGGATGGCCGTCATTCCGATGACGTCGAACCCCTGTTCCCGGTAGAACTCGCTCTCGGCGCGGGTGGAGAACTGGGGGCCCTCGATCGTAACGTAGGTCCCGCCCGCCTCGACGGCGGCGTCGGTCTCGGCGACCGCCGCCTCGTGGAGCGCCGAGGAGAGGTCCGGACAGAACGGCTCGGCGAAGCCCTGGTGGACGACCAACCCCTCGCCGAAGAAGGTGTACTCGCGGTGGCGGGTCCGGTCAAAGAGCTGGTCCGGGACGACCAGCGTCCGGGGTTCGAGGTCCTCGCGCAGGCTTCCGACCGCGTTGCTGGCGATGACCCGCTCGACGCCCAGTTTCTTGAACGCGTAGATGTTCGCCCGGTAGGGTAGCTCGGTCGGCGAGTACTGGTGGTGTCGACCGTGCCGGGGGATGAACGCGACCTCGGTGCCGGTTCCCTCGTAGGTGCCGATCGTGACGGGGGCGCTCGGGTCACCGAAGGGGGTATCGACCGCCCGCTCCCGGACGTCAGTCAGGGGGAGGGCCTCGTAGATGCCGCTGCCGCCGATGAATCCGATCATACCCCTCCCGTGGACACAATCGACCTAAAACGTTGGGTCCACCAGCCCGTTTCGGCGAGCAGTCAGTTCCCCGCCGTGAGTGCCCAGCGTTCGGGCCCGGCCGGTTCGATCACGCCGCGATGGACCATCTCGTCGAGGACCTCCTCCAGCCGGTCCGGCTGGGCGATCTCCATCTCGATGCGGTCGATGTCGTGGTAGGCCTCCAGGAGGTCGCGGATGTCCTCGCGGGTGTAGGGACCGTCGTCGACGGTCTCCATGACCCCCGAGATCAGCTCGATCATGTCCTCGATGAAGTTCCAGGGGTAGACGATCCAGGTCCAGTCGGAGAGGCGTTCGCCGACGAAATCGGGTTCGAACTCGCTGTTCTGGAGCAGCTGGAGGGTGGCGGTCCGGACCTCATTCGAGTCGCGGTCGGTCACGTACTCGTAGGCGTGTTCGATCGAGCCGCCGGTGTCCGCGATGTCATCGACGACCAGCACGTCCTTGCCCGCCACCGACCCCTCGGGCATCGGGTACCGGATCTCGGGCTCCTCGGATTTGGCCGCCGTGCCCACGTAGTGTTCGACCTTGAGACTCGTCAGGTCATCGAGCCCGAGGAAGTCACAGAGCACCCGCCCGGCGAACCAGCCCCCGCGGGCCAGCGCCACGATCACGTCCGGTTCGAACTCGGCCGCCCGGACCTGACTCGCGACGTCCCGATTGAGGCCGTAGATGTAGTCCCAGTTCGTGATGGTACAGTCGAAGTCCTCCGGGAGTTCGCCCATTCGCGTTGGTCACCATCCCCCACCGAGGGGAGCGACGACTTTAACTTTTGGAGATTAGGACCCGAGCCCCCAGAGCGTTTCTGGAGCTCAGTTGATCCGCCCGACGGCGATGCGGCCAGTCACCAGCAGGGCAGCTACCGCGGCGCCAAAGCCAAACCCCGGGGTGGCCGTGTCGGTCGGTCCTGCTGCCGGGCGGCGCGTACTCGGTCCAGCCACCGGTATCGTGGCCGTCCGATCGCCGATGGCGATCGCGTGGTCGCCCGGTTTCCCGAGGGAAACAGCGACCGGGCGCACGACCGTCTCCCCGGGGCCGAGGGCGATCCCGATCGGATCACTCGCCTGTCCGTCGATCCTGAGGGGAATGGTCCCGCCTGCCGGCCGGTCCCGTGGATTGTCGATGGTAACGCGGATCTCGACCGCGTCGCGGGCGTCGACCGGTCCCTCCGGGACGTGAATCGCCGAGACCACCGGCGTGGCCGGTTCGAGGACCTCGACGGCCCAGGTCGTCGAATCGAGTGTCAGTCCGACCGTCCCCGTCTCGGCGAACGTGTGGGCGAGTTCGACCCGTTCGGACTCGCCGGAATCGAGGGCCCCGGTCGCGGTCGCCACCACGATCCCATCGGCCGTCAGCTCGATGCGATACTGCGCCGGTTTCCCGCCCGCGTTGGCGACGGTGACCGGGATCGAGAGCCGTTCGCCGGGAACGAGCGGGGGGATCGACTCGACCGAGCCGGTCCGGTACGGCCCCGAGATCCGTATCGGCCCGTCGACAGACACGGTGACGTCGGCCGAGGCCGTTCCGATGGCCCGTTCGTGGGCGGATCGGGGCCACGCGGGCGGCCCGCTCGCGGTCGTCACGTACCCGTGGAACGCCGCGGCCAGCTCGGTCCCGCCGATCCGCTCGAGATGCTCGTGGAGGAAGGCGTGGTCGATCGCGTCGGGGTGGCGGTTCATCGCCTCGAAGAGGTGCCGAGCCGAATATCGACGGTCGGTTCTCTGCCGGATGCGATAGTCCAGCGTGCCATAGACCAGGGCGCCTTTCGCGTAATTCGCGAGTGGCGCCCAGGTGCCGGGCCGGGAGAGGACCGTCTCCGCGTAGCGGGAGCGTGTTCCGCGATTCAGGTGGGTACTGAGGGTCTCGAAGTCGATCCGTCCCCGGGCGAAGGAAAGCTGGGCGGCGTTGTACTCGGCCATCGCCTCGCGGAGCCAGCGTGTCTCAGCGGTCGTCTCGAAGTCCTGGCGGAGGTGGACGAACTCGTGTATCCAGACGTTTCCGGGGACGGCGAGGGACTGGTCGGCGCGCACCCAGGCATCGGTTCGGGCGGCGAGTCCCGAGGGCCCCCAGTCGACGCTGGTCGGGGCGGCGATCAGAACGGTTTCCGTCACCGGACTCGCTGGGAGAGAGGTGCCGGCCGCCGAGAGCGAGTCGAGGACCGCGGCGGGATCGACTGCCATGCTCGCCGCGGCGGGGACGACGAGCCGAACCCGCTGGTCACCGATCCGTCGCGTGGATGTCGTGTGGGCCCCGAGAAAGGCCATCCGTCGGCCGGCCACGCCCTCGCCGCTGAGGACCGTCCGGCTCCGGAAACCCGGGCGATCAGCCCCCACGTCGGTCCACCAGGCAGCGGCCGTCGGCACCGGAAGCACTGCCCAGTCGCCCGTATCGGCGAACAGCAGACCCGAGGCGCCCCCCGCTCCCGGGAACGAGCGGTGGGAGGCGCCCGTGCGGTTGACGGCTATCGAGACCGTCACCGAGGGGGAGGGCGTCCCGCCGTCCCAGGTGTAGTTGCCGGTCCCGTCGGGCGTGAAACCCGTGGCCTCGATGACGGTGGCCCGCGCCGGGATCGAACTCTTCAGTTCGACCACCTGGTCAGGGATCGCGAATGCGAGACGCGCCTCGATGGACCCGGGAACGGACGGCGTCAGCGAGAGGGTCATGGTCCGGACGATCTGTGCCCCGTTCCGGAGGGGTTCCACCGACGCTCCTCCCGGGTCGTCGCCACCCGTTCCGGCGGCAACGGGGCCCACCGCCACCGAGCCAATGAGGATCCAGACGGCCAGAATCGTCGCGATCGGGCGATGGTGCATACCCACCTATCGGCGGGAGGGGCTTTGAACGCACGGTTCGAAAACAACGTCAGTGTTTACCCGCTGGGCGGGGTAGGAGATCACAAATGGTCGAGAACATCATCTGGCCGGCCTACTTCGACGCGACCCGCTCCCGATCGGAGGGACGTCGCGTCCCGGAGTCGATGGCCGTCGAGGACCCGGACCCGGAAGAGATCGCCGAGGCGGTCAGACAGGTCGGGTACGACGCGGTGATCGAGCCCGATCTGGCCTACCCGCGCCAGTCCCGCGAAGAGACCGGGCGGGTGGCCGTCGAGAACGCCGACGACGCCGGGAAGAGCGACCTCCTCCAGGCCGTCGCTGCCTACGTGCAGGCGCTTCGGGACTGATGCGGCGACTCGGCACGGTGGTCCGTACCCGGGGGGACGTGCTCGTGGTGCGCGCCGCGGCGGGGGACCCGCCCGATATCGGAACCATGGCGATCGACGAGTCACTTGAGACCGTCGGGCGGGTCGTCGACGTGTTCGGCCCCACCGAGCACCCGTACCTGGCCGTCAGCCCGATCGATTCGATCGCGGCGGCGAGTTTGCTCCAGGACACGCTCTACTGGCGACCGGACTGAGTCACAAGGGCCAAGGGCGAACCGGGGATACCGCGAGTCATGAACCGACGTCGCGGGACGGCCGTTGCCCTCCTCGGTGCAGTCGGCTTCTTTCTCGCCGTCCAGCTCGGCGCCCTCTGGCTGCAGGAGCCCTTCGCGGCCGCCGGCTTCCGGGCCGTCGAGGACCCGAGCGATCCGGCCAACGCCGCCTTCTACGTCGGGGTGCTCCTCGTCTCGACGGTGGTGATGCTCGCCCTGCTGAAGTACGATCTGACGCCCCTGCTCCGGGGGATCATCGTGCTCACGAGCGGGTTGATCGCGGCCTACGTCTTCTCGGTGGTGGTCCCGCCCCTCGTCGATCTCCCGGGGGCCTTCCACCTCGGCGCGTTGTTAGCCGCCGGCGCGCTCCTCCTGGGGCTGACCTGGTATCCCGAGTGGTGGGTGATCGACGCGGCCGGCCTGGTGATGGGCATGGGCGCGGCGGCCCTGTTCGGCATCAGCCTCGACGTGCTCCCCGTGCTCCTGTTGCTCGCCGTGCTCGCGGTCTACGACGCCATCAGCGTCTACGGGACCGAACACATGCTGACGCTGGCCTCCGGCGTGATGGAGCTCCGGGTACCGGTCGTGGTCGTCCTGCCGACGACCCGGTCGTTCTCGTTTCGGGAACTCGGGGCGGAGATGGCGGGTGAGGGCGAATCGAACGGGGCCGACGACCCGGGGTCAGCGTCGGAGTCCTCGCCGTTCGATCGGGACGCCGTCTTCATCGGGCTGGGCGACGCCGTCATGCCGACCATCCTGGTCGTGAGCAGCGCCACGTTCCTCGAGACGCCCGCCGTTCTCGGCGTCGAACTGGCTTCGCTGGGTGCGATGGTGGGGACCCTCCTCGGACTGGGAGCCCTGCTCGCCCTCGTTCTCAAGGGGCGGGCCCACGCCGGACTGCCGCTGCTCAACGGCGGGTCGATCGCGGGCTACCTCGTGGGTGCGCTGGCGAGCGGGATCCCCCTGCTCGACGCCCTCGGACTGGCCGCCCGTCTCGGATGACCGCCTACGCCGGCGCGGCCGTGCCGACGACGGTGTAGACGAAGCCACCGTCTATCACGGTCGGGGTGAGACCGGCCGCGTCGAGGTGCTCGACCAGCTCCTCGGCGCGGCGGAAGGTCGACTCGAAGCCGACCAGTCGCTCCCCCAGGGCCAGCGCCCGGCCGCGAAGCGAACCGGGATCGAAATCCCGGATCACGAACACGCCGCCGGGTTCGAGGACCCGTTCGACCTCCGCGAGGACGGTCTCGATCGCCGGCAGATGATGGAGGGCGTCGACGGCGACGACGGCGTCCACGCTCTCCGCGGCGAACGGCAGGTGTCGCACGTCCCCGCGAACGGTGGGAAATCCCCTCTCGCGGGCGTTCGCGAGCATCGCGTCGCTCGCGTCGAACACGACCGCGTCCGGATCGATCGCTCGCCCCGCTCGCCCGGTGCCCCCGCCCAGGTCGAGCACGCACTCGACGGGCCGGTCCGCGTATCCCAGTCCGGCGGCGAGCGGTGCGGTGTCCGTCTCGGGCAAGACGAGATCGTAGACGGGGGCGAACCGATCGAAGATGGGGACGTCGTGCATGCTCCAACCCAGTCCGGGGACCCTTAAGAGTGGGGCGCTAACGGCGATTTGATGGAGTTTCAGGTCCTCGGATTTCCGCCGGACGGTCCGACCCTCGACCTGGACTGGCGCTCGTTCAGTTACGCCGGGAAGTTCGGCATGGGAACCACCGGAAAGGCCGTGCTTCGGGACGGGGAAATCGTCGCGGCGGCGGCGTTCAACGCCGACCGGGAGGACGAAGCGCGGTCGTGGATCCGGTATCTCTCCGTCCGGGAGGACCGACAGGGCGAGGGACTCGGCCCGACGCTCGCCCGGTCGGTGGTCGAGACGCTCCGCGAGCGGGGCTATGCGACCGTCCGGATCGCCGTCAACAATCCCATCGCCTACCGGGCGCTCTATCGGGCCGGGTTTCGATTCACCGGCGAGGAGACGGGCCTGGCCGAACTCGTGCTCGAGTTCCCGGGAGACGGGTACGAGGGGACCTACATGGATGGGCTCGACCGCTTCGCCGAGCGGGACCTCCCGCCCGAACACGCCGAATTGCTGGCCGAGTGGCGCGCCGATGGGACCCCACCCGAACCGGTGAACGGTATCCCTTAGGGCCCCTCGGTCGAAGGGGCTCACAATGGGGCTCGCAGATCTCAGACAGCTCGCGGTGCTCTCGACGGTCTCCTACGACGACCTCGACGGTGACGTCGTCGCCGTGGACGCCCACAACTGGCTCTACCGGTATCTCACGACCACGGTCAAGTTCACCCGCGATGGGGTCTACACGACCGAGGCGGGCGAGGAGGTGGCCAACCTCATCGGCGTGGTCCAGGGCCTCCCGAAGTTCTTCGAACACGACCTGACGCCGGTCTTCGTCTTCGACGGCGGGGTGACCGACCTCAAAGAGGGGGAGATCGAGCGTCGGCGGGAGAGACGCGAGGCCGCCGAGGAGCGACTGGCGGAGGCCAGGGAGGCCGGCGAGCGGATCGAGGCCGCTCGGCTGGAGTCACGCACCCAGCGACTGACGGACGTGATCCAGCGGACGACCCGCGAGTTGCTCGAACTCCTCGACGTGCCGGTCGTGGAGGCCCCGGCCGAGGGGGAGGCCCAGGCCGCCGCGATGGCCCGAACGGATCCGGCCGTCGACTACGCCGGGAGCGAGGACTACGACACGCTGCTCCTGGGCGCGCCGTTCACGCTCCGCAAGCTCACGACGAGCGACGACCCGGAGCTGATGGACTTCGAGGCCACACTGGAGCGACACGACATCACCTGGTCCCAGCTCGTCGACGTGGGCATCCTCTGTGGGACGGACTTCAACGAGGGGCTTCACGGATACGGGCCGAAGACGGCCCTCGAGGCGGTGAAAACACACGGCGACCTCTGGGGCGTCCTCGAGGCCGAGGACGAGTACATCGAGTACGCCGACCGGATCCGCGAGCTGTTCCTCGACCCGGACGTGACCGGGGACTACGAGATCGACCCGGACAGGGACCCCGACGTCGAGGCTGCCCGGAAATACGTCACCGGGACGTGGGAGATCCCCGCCGAGGAGGTCGCCCGGGGATTCGAACGGATCGAGGATTCGGTGGCACAGACGGGCCTGGACCAGTTCACGTGAGGAGCAGACGATCCGGACCGATTCACGTGAGAAGAGGGGGTTTGCGGCGCTTCGCGTGAAGAGTGGTTTTACGACGCCGGTCGACCAACCCCCACCATGCCCGAATCCGACGAGCGGATCGAATCCGACAGCCTCGGCGAGATCACCGTCCCGGCGGCGGCCTACTGGGGCGCCCAGACCCAGCGGGCGATCGAGAACTTCCCGATCAGCGGGGAAACCATGGACCGGCGGTTCATCAGCGCGCTCGGGGTCGTGAAGCGGGCCGCCGCCACGGCCAACCACCAACTCGGATTGCTCGATGAGGACATCGCCGCGGCGATCCAGGAGGCGGCGAGTGAGGTGATCCGGGGGGAACACGACGACCAGTTCCCCGTCGACGTCTTCCAGACCGGTTCTGGCACCTCGACGAACATGAACGCGAACGAGGTGATCGCGAACCGGGCCGCCGAGATTCTTGCGGGGTCGATCGAGAGCGACGCGGTCCATCCGAACGACCACGTGAACTTCGGGCAGTCCTCGAATGACGTCATCCCGACCGCGATGCACGTCGCGGCCCTCGAGGCCACCGAGCGGGACGTCCTGCCGGCGCTTGCAACCCTCGCTGAGGAACTCGAGGCGAAGGAAACGGCCTTCGACGGGATCGTGAAGACGGGCCGCACCCACCTCCAGGATGCCACCCCGGTGAGACTCGGTCAGGAGTTCGGCGGGTACCGGACGCAGGTCGAGAAGGGGATCACCCGGATCGAACGCGAGAAATCCGACCTGTCGGAGCTCGCCATCGGCGGAACCGCGGTCGGGACCGGTCTCAACACGCATCCGGACTTCCCGGAACTCGCCGTCGAGGCCATCAGCGAGGCGACCGATCTGCCCTTCCGTGAGGCGTCGAATCACTTCGAAGCGCAGGCCGCCCACGACGCCATGGCCCAGGTCCACGGCGCGTTCAGGACCGTCTCCGGCTCGCTCGATAAGATCGCACACGACCTCCGGCTCCTGGCCTCCGGGCCCCGCAACGGGCTCGGGGAACTCGACCAGCCGGAGAACCAGCCCGGTTCCTCGATCATGCCCGGCAAGGTCAATCCCGTCGTGGCCGAGTCGGTGAACCAGATACACGCCCGCATCGTGGGCAACGACGCGACGATCGCCAAAGGCGGTGCGGGCGGCCAACTCGAGTTGAACCTCTATAAGCCCGTCCTCGTGGCCGACTTCCTCGAGTCGGCCCGACTGCTCGCGAACGGCGCCGAGACCTTCGCGACCCGTTTCGTCGCGAAACTCGAGGCCGAGGAGGAGGCCTGTGCCGAACAGGTCGAGCGGAGCCTGGCCCTGGCGACGGCCCTCAACCCCGCCATCGGCTACGACGCCGCCGCGGAGGTGGCCAAGACCGCCCTCGAAACGGGGAAGACGATCCGCGAGGTCGCAGTCGCGAAGGGGTATCTCACCGAGGAGGAAGCCGAGCAGGTCATCGATTCCGAAGCCATGACCGAACGGGGGATCCTCACGGACTGATCGCCCCCTCGGGAGACCCGGTTCTTTCAAGGCAGCGGGACTCGCCAGGAGAGACCATGGAACGTCTCACCGCCCGTGTGCAGGTCATGTGGGGGCTCCTCGCCGTGGTGCTGGCGGGGGCGCTCGCCGCCGTGATCGGAGCCGCACTCTTCTGGTTCGAGTGGCGAAACCCCGCCGACGCCCTCCTCGTCTTCGTCGCCGTCGGCGGCTTCCTCCTGCTCCACGCACACCTCCGGTACCGTCTTTGGCGCTTCGAGCTCCAGTCCGACGCGCTGTTCCTCCACCGCGGCGTGTTCACCCGCGTCCGAACGGTCGTCCCCTACGTCAGAGTCCAGCACGTCGACACCCAGCGAAACCCCCTCGAACGGGCGCTCGGACTGAGCCGGGTCGTCGTCTACACGGCCGGCTCGCGTGGCGCCGACGTGACCATTCCCGGACTCCGTGCCGAGCGGGCGGTGTCCCTCCAGGAGCGGCTCCGAACCCTCGCTGGCGAACACGAAGCCGTCGATGGCGTCTAAGCTCCATCCCCTGACGGTGCCGGTTCGCGGGGCGAGCCGCGCACTCGGGCTGGCGATCGCCGGGTCGGTTCTGGGCTCGGTGCTCCAGGAGTCACTCGCCGCCACGGGTTTCGTGCCGCGGTGGCTCCCCCCGGCCGGACCGATCCTCGCGGTACTCCTGGCCGCGGGGGCACTCCTCTACGAGGGGCTTCGGTACTGGCTCTACCGGTACGAACTCACCGGGAACACACTCACCATCGAATCGGGAGTGCTCTTCCGCCGCGAGCGGGAGATCCCGCTCGGCCGCATCCAGAACGTGGACATCACCCGCTCGATCGTCCAGCGGGTCCTGGACGTTGCCGCCGTCGGGATCGAGACCGCCGGCGGGCGTTCGACCGAGGCGACCTTGCGGTTCGTCTCGCGGGACGAAGCCCTCCGCCTTCAGGAGGGGATCCGGACCCGCAAGCGAACGCAACCGGCCGACACAGCGGACGAAACGGGCTCCGCGTCCGACGAACGCGAACGACTCTTCGAACTCGACGACGAGGACCTCCTCGTCTACAGCCTGCTCGGGTTCGATCCGCGGCTCCTCTCGGTCCTCTTCGTCGTCGTGCCCACGGTCGCGCCCCTCCTGAGCGGGTACGTGGAGGGACGTGCCGCGGCGGTCGTTGCCGTATTCGGCCTGTTCGGTGTGGCACTCCTGGGGATCGGCGTGTGGATTCTCAGCGCTTTCAGACGGTTCGTCGGGTATTATGGGTTCACGCTCACCCGCGTGGGCGGGGAGCTCCGATACGAACGCGGCCTCCTCCAGCGCTACGACGGCAGCATCCCCGAGGGGAAGATCCAGACGGTGGTCGTCGAGGAGAACCTGCTCATGCGACGGTTCGACTACGCCTCGCTGTCCATCGAGACGGCGGGTTACGGGCCGAACGCCGAATCCGGCTCCGAATCGGCCATCCCGCTGGCCAGGCGGGAGCAGCTTCTCGCCCTGGCCCGTGAAGTCGAGGACTTCGGCGAACTGAGCTTCCAACACCCGGCCCCCGAGGCCCGTCGGCGCTACGCGGTCCGGTACGCACTCCTGGTGACCGGTCTCCTCGGGGCCGCGTTCGCGGCGAGTCGCGTTCTCGTTCCGTATCCCTGGTACGGGCTCGCGGCGCTCTACGCCCTCGTCCCGCTCGCCGCCCGGAAGACCTGGCTCCATCGGGGATGGGACCTCCTGGACGGGTACGTCGCCACCCGGGCCGGATTCTGGCGCCGCCGGACCCACGTGGTGCCCGACGACCGGATCCAGACCGTCGTCGACCGGCGCACGCTCTTCCAGCGGCGCTGGCACCTGGGAACGGTGGTGATCGACACCGCGAGTTCGGGCGGGTTCGACGCCGCCGAGGCCAGGGCCATCGACGTCAGCGACACGCGGATCGAGGAACTCAGGGAGGCCGTCGCCGAGAAGTTACTGCGTGCCCTCGGCCTGACCCGATCGGGGAGCGATCCGAGAGACTGAACGGTTTTAACTCTCGCCCCCGGACGGACGTACAATGACCGAGTTCGATTACGAGGACCTGAACCTCGTCGCGGGCCTCGAGATCCACCAGCAACTCGACACCGAGACCAAACTGTTCTGCAACTGTCCGACGACCCAGCGGGACCCCGAGGAGCACGTCCGGTCGTTCACCCGGTTTCTCCACCCCACCCCGAGCGAACTCGGCGAGATCGACGAGGCCGCCCTGGAGGAGAGCCAGGTCGAACGGGAGTTCGAGTATCTGGGCTATGACACCACCTGTCTGGTCGAGGAGGACGACGAGCCCCCCCATCCGATGGACGAGGAGGCCCTGGAGATCAGCCTGGAGATCGCCCAACTGCTCGCGATGACGCCGGTCGATCAGGCCCACGTCATGCGGAAGGTGGTGATCGACGGGTCGAACACCACCGGCTTCCAGCGGACCGCACTCCTCGCGACCGAGGGCGAGATCGAGACCAGCGAGGGCACGGTGGGCATCGAGGACCTGATGCTCGAGGAGGAGTCGGCCCGCCGAATCGAAGAGACCGACACCGGCGTGACCTTCTCCCTCGACCGCCTCGGCGTGCCCCTGGTCGAGATCGGCACCGAACCCGACATCACCAGCCCCGCACAGGCCCGGGAAGCGGCCGAACGCATCGGCATGATCCTGCGCTCGACGGGGGCGGTCAAGCGCGGTCTGGGCACCATTCGCCAGGACGTGAACGTCTCGATCGAGGAGGGGGCCCGCGTCGAGGTGAAAGGCGTCCAGGACCTCGAGGGGATCGAGACCATCGTCCGGGGCGAGGTCGGACGACAGGCCGAACTGCTCGACATCGCCGCCACGCTTCGGGACCGCGAGGCGTCGGTCGGGGCGGTCCAGGACGTGACCGACGTGTTCGCTGACACCGACTCGGGAGTCATTCGGAGCGCGCTCGATGCCGGCGGGGTCGTCATGGCCGTCCCCCTCTACGGGTTCGACGGCCTGGTCGGCCGGGAGATCCAGCCGGACCGCCGGCTCGGCAGCGAACTCTCGGACCACGCGAAGCGCCACGGTGCCGGGGGCCTCTTCCACACGGACGAGTTGCCGGCATACGGAATCAGCCCCGAGGAGGTCACGGCCCTCGAGGCGGCAGTCGGGGCCGGCGAACAGGACGCCGTCGCCATCGTGGCCGACGAGGCGGAGACGAGCGAACTCGCGATCGAGGCCGCAGCCGACCGCGCCGAGACGGCCATCGAGGGCGTCCCGGAGGAGACCCGGGACGCGAAGGAGGACGGGACGACCTCCTACCTGCGCCCGCTACCCGGGGCCGCCCGCATGTACCCCGAGACGGACGTGCCGCCGGTCGAGCTCGATCCGAGCGCCGTCGAAACGCCGGAGTTGCTCGAGGAGAAGGTCGATCGGTACGTCGAGGAGTTCGACCTCGACCGGGGGCTGGCCGAGCAGGTGGCCTTCGGACCGCGCTTTAGGGCCTTCGAGGCCGCCGTCGAGGAGGGGGTCGATCCCGCGCTGGCCGCGACCACCGTCGAGTCCACGACCACCGAACTCCGGCGGGAGGGCGTGCCGGTCGAGAACCTGGAGACGGCGGACATCGTGAGCGTCCTCTCCCGCGTGCGGGACGGCGACCTGGCCAAGGAGGGGATCGGAGACGTACTCGAGGTGCTCGCCGAGCGACCGGAACTCTCGGCCGGGACGGCCATCGAGGAGGCCGGGCTCGCCGGCGTGGACGAGGGGACGGTTCGCGAGGCGGTTCAGGCGGTCGTCGAGCGCAACGCCTCCCAGATCCAGGAGGAGGGGATGGGCGCCTTCTCGGCGCTCATGGGCGAAGCGATGGGCGAACTTCGAGGCAAGGCCGATGGCGAAGTCGTCTCGGACATCCTGCGCGAGGAGATCCGGAAGCGCCAGTGAGCGGGTGACCGTGGGTCTCGGACCAGTGAACCGGTGGCCGTGCGTTCCGCCGGCGAACTGTTGGCCCTGGTTTTAGGACATCAGACAACATATTAATAACCCATAACAGGTTCGGGCGAAGGTACCGTGACAGATTCGGGCAAAGAGGAACCCGGCCCGCCCGAGACGGATAGTTTGGCGAGTCGGATTTCCCACGGAATCGGCCGATTCGTCCAGGCGGTCGAGCTGGCGGCCGCGGGCGTCTTTGCCCTGCTCTTCGGAATCGGGGTCGTCGATCTGAGCATACAGATCGCGAATGAGGTCGTCTCCGGGCGCATCACGGATCCCCAGGTTGTCATCGGATTCATCGAGACCGGCCTGCTCCTGTTGATCATCGTCGAGGTCTATCAGACGGTCGTCGCGTACGTTCGACAGAACGACACCCGGAAGATCGTGCGACTGGTGATCTACACCGGCGTGATCGCGATGGTCCGGAAGGTCATCATCTTCAGGACCACCGAGTATGGCAGTCTCGAAGACGCGTTGCTGGCGGCCATCGCCTATACGGTGATCATCTTCGGGTTAATTGGACTGCTCTACGTCGAACGAACCCTCCCGAACTCGGAGGGCTAGTCGACCAGGGCCTCGGTGAGCGTATCGAGGTCGTACGTCGCGGGCGCCCGTGACTCATCACGGTGGGTGGAGATCACGAACGTCGAGTTGGTACGCTCGACCTCCGGGATCGACTCGAAGTCGGCGATGAGCCGCTCGACGCTGTCCGAGTCCGGGAGTTTCGCGACCACGATGAAGTCGGTCTCACCCATCGTGAAGTAGACCTGGGTGACTCCCTCGATGTCGAAAAGCGACTCGCTGACCTCCTCCGAGGTGCCGTCGTACTCGGCCAGGACCTCGACGAGGACGGTCACGCCCAGACCGAGGGCCTCGTGGTCGAAATCGTAGAGGTCATTCGAGATGATCCCCGCCTCGCGGAGGTTGTTGAGGCGATAATGAATCGTCGAAACCGGAATGCCGGTCTCCTCGTGGAGTTCGTCCGGACTCCCGGTCCCCAGATCAGCGATCGCTTTGAGGATGGCGACGTCGCGTTCGTCCATGGCTACTCACACCTGGGAAGGCCGTCCACTTACCATTTCGTCTCCCGGGCCGTCCACTTGCCAATTCGTCTCCCAAACCGTCCTTACCATTTCGTCTCCCGGGTTCTCATGTCGTCTCGGCCGACTCATCCGCCACTCCCTGCCGAGTTCTATCACTATTCTATATGAATCCGTCTGCATTATAGATTTTCTCTATTTATTCGTAGGAAGATATAAGTTATTCGGTGTATTTTGTATCAATCAATGAAATTTGAGGATGTCCTCTCCGACCCGCGGGCGACAGCTCCCCTGTTCGTCCTCCTGGCGCTCCTCTGGGGCGCCGCGTTCGTCGCGATCGAAATCGGTCTGCACGCCTTCCCGCCGCTTTACTTCGCCGGCATCCGCTACCTGCTGGCCGGTGGGGTGCTCCTGGGGCTGGCCGTCATGACTGCGCCCGAGATCCTGCCCCGGACACGGGCGGATTACCTGTCGATCGGCGTGATGGGAATCTTTCTCATCTTCGCCAACAACGCCTTCCTCTATCTGGGCGAACAGATCGTCTCGGGGGCCATCGCCGCGATCGTCGTCAGCCTCGCGCCCGTGCTCACGGTCCTCTTCGCGAGTCTGACCGTCGAACGCGGCCTCCCGCGGCTCCACGAACTGGTCGGGTTCGTCCTCGGACTCATCGGCGTCGTGGTCGTCGCCCAGCCCGACCCCGCCTCGCTCGATCTCGAACACCTCTTCGGCATCGGACTGGTGTTCCTGGCAGCAGCGAGCTTCGCCGCCGGCGGGGTGCTCTCGCGGACGGTCCGATCCGGACTGCCGCTGAAGCCCCTCCAGGCCTGGTCGATGCTCTCCGGTTCCCTGCTCCTGTTCGCGGTCGGGACGCTCCGCGGGGAATCGCTTGCTGGGGTCTCCCTCACCGCGACGGACTGGCTGGTCCTGGGCTATCTCGTGCTCTTCTCGGGGGTTCTGGCGTACCTCCTGTATTTCACGCTGCTGGAGCAGGTCGGCCCCACACAGCTCAACCTCGTGAGTTACTTCGAACCGATCGCCGCGGCCCTCGTCGCCTGGGTGGTGCTGGGCGAGGTCATCTCCGGGCACACGGTCGTCGGGTTCGTCCTGGTGATGGGCGGGTTCACCGCAATCCGACGGGATCTCGTCGTTCGCCTCCTTGACTCCCCGCTCAGGCAAGCACTCCGGTCGCTTGGCGATCGGGGCGATGCCCGCTCGGAGCGATACCGGCCCACCGGGGCGGCCGATCCGGAGAATCCCCGAAACCGGTGAGCTACCGGTCTCGGTTCCCGTTCGTCGCCTCGCGCATCACGCCCCGGAGGGTGGTGATCTCCCGACCTGTCGGATGGGCGCGGCCGACCAGGCGACGGACGAGCCGGGCGGTCTTCTCCCGCTTCCCCTCGGCGTAGCCGATCTCCGCGAGGAAGCGATCGACGTGTTCGTAGAAGCGTTCGATCTCGGAGGGGTCGGCCCGGGATGGCTCCCGGTCCGGGAGCTGGGTTTCCGGGAGGGCGAGCTCCCGGAGTTCGTACAGCGCAACCGTGGCCGCCTGTCCGAGATTCAACACGGGATAGTCCGGGTCGGCCGGGATCGCACAGATCTCATCGAGCCGGGCGAGTTCCTCGTTGTGCAGCCCGGTGGGTTCACGCCCGAAGACCAGCGCCGTCGGCACGTCGACCGCACGCAGCGATTCGGCGAGTTCCCGGGGTGTCTTGAACGGGAATCGGACGTGACTCGATCCGTCCTCGTTCGTGACGGCCGTGAACCCGACCGTGTGGTATCCCTCGATCACCGAATCGAGGCTGGTCCGCTCGGCGTTCGGTAACACGTCCTCGCGGGCCTGACCGGCGAAGCCATAGGCCTCGCCGTCCGGATCGAGCTCCGGCGGATCGACGAGCAACAGCTCCCGAAAGCCGAAATTCTTCATCGACCGGGCGATGGTGCCGACGTTGCCCGGCGTCTTCGCGTCGACGACGACCACCGCCGGCGACGACGGATCGGGGTCCGACTGATCGGTCATACGACGGGACTCATCGCGAGCGCGGAAAAATCCGCCGTCAGCAGAAGCGCGTCGAGAGGTCCCGTGCGTACTCCTCGGGAGGGACGTCGATCACGCTCTCGTCGTGAATCGTCTCGAAGAAGGTGGCGTCGCTCCAGGCGTACTCCTGGAACACCGACCGGGCCACGACGTCCACGTGTGGTCTGATGGACGGCTCATCGGCCACGTGGAGGCCGAAGTTGAAGCTGTTCAGACCGACCTCGGCGTAATGAGACAGGACGTGCTCGATGCCACGGGCGATGGCAGGGAGGACCGCCGAATCGGGGGACAGCCGCCCCCGTTCGGGGGCGATGCCCCGAACGTGGCGGTGGTGTCTGGGGGCGAAGGGGGCCAGCCACTCGACCTCGCCCGTCGTGCCCACGTATCGATCCGTCGGAGTAGTGGCGGCAATCACGTCCTCGAAGTACTCCGAGTCGGTCTCCTCGCGATACTCGCGGGCCCCCTCGATCCTGGCTCGTTGGCTGTTCGTCCCCCGATCGTCGACCAGGGTCTGCACGTGCGGGTGAACGATGCTCGACCCGGCCGAGGGGAGGAAGTTCATGTTGATCGAGGCGACCGTGGCCGACGCGTCGTTCTCGAAGACCGCCTCGACGTACTCCAGGGCGGCCCGAAGGCCGTCGGCGAGGCGGTCCGCGGGGAGTTCCTCGATGGGGACGTAGTGGTCCTCGGTGAGCACGACCACGTTCGAGTGCGCGCCGTAGGGATTCAGGTTCGGAAAGGAGGTCGCCTCGCCGACCGACCCGCGGTCCATCCCCACGACGTCCGGATACGTCGGCGTCGCCTCCTCGACCATGTCCGGACAGAAGAAACAGCCCTCGCCGTCCGTGACCGAGGTATCGAGGTCGGGGTCGGACTCCGGTTCGACGAAGGCGTCGGGGACGATCCGGGTCTGGCGACCGGTCAGTGGATCCTCGCGGATCTCGACCTCGACGTCGGTTTCCGCGAAATCTTCGAGGGGGTTGTTGAAGGTCGCGGTCTGGATCTCGCGTGTGAACTCGATTGACATGTCTGTATCCACGGACCGGCGTTCAAAAAGCCATTCGTCGAACCGATCCCGTGTCCGGCCGGTAACAACAAGAAAACTTATACCGGACGGGGGTAAACCGTTCGGCTGGAGGCCGGACCCCATGGGTAGGGGTACTCGCGGTCTGGGGCCTCCGGCTCAAACCAGGGTTCCTACATATTTCGACCGCGAAGCGACGGCTATGGAATTCGCCGCCTGGGAACCGATATACGAGTCGATCGCGGCCGACTTCGGCTATGACCCGGCGGGCGACCGCCGCGCCCGGGACGAACTCCACGAACGGGTCACGGCGTTCGACTTCGACCGGCTCGACTTTCGGGGCCGCTCGGTCAGCGTCGCGGGCGGGAGCGATTCGCTCGGGGGCGAACTGGACGACGTCCGAACCGCAGACCGGCGGATCGGGGTGTCGGGGGCGGCGGCGGTGCTCGCCGATGCGGGCATCGAGCCGGACCTGATCGTGACCGACCTGGATACGACCCCGGAGCGGGCGATCGAGCTCAGTCGGCGGGGCGTGCCAGTCGCGGTCCACGCGCACGGCGACAACATCCCGGCCATCGAGAAGTACGTCCCGCAGTTCGACGGGGAGTTCGTCCTCGGGACGACCCAGGTCGAACCGACCGATCGCGTGTACAACGTCGGCGGGTTCACGGACGGCGATCGGGCCGCGTTCCTGGCTGATCACCTGGGCGCCCGAACGCTCTCGTTCCCCGGCTGGAATTTCGAGGACCCGTCCGTGGGTCCCGAGAAGGCACGCAAACTGACGTGGGCCGCCCGGTTGCTCCGGTGTCTCGAACGCCGTCGGGGGGAGGAATTGGCCGTCCTCGACGGACACCGCGAGGGGTTCAGCACGCTCCCCGACGATTCGGGCTGGCCGTGTGACTAGACGGGTGGCTCGTGAAAACCGGGATGAACGATCCGCCGGAGTTACCCGAAGAGGTCGCCGAGCCCTTCGCCGGAGGCCTCCTCTTCTTCCTCTTCGGCCTCCTCTTCTTCCTCTTCGGCCTCTTCAGCGGCCTCTTCCTCGGCCTCTTCTTTTTCCTCGGCACTGCCTTCGGCACCGCCAGCGGAGCCAGCGGGTGCGGCGGGCGCGGCGGCGGCCTGTTCGACGGCCTCCTCGATGTCGACGTCCTCGAGGGCGGCCACCAGGGCCTTCACGCGGGACTCCTCGACGTCGACGCCGGCGGCGTCGAGCACGTCAGTCAGGTTGTCTTCGTTGATCTCTGCGTCGGTCTCGTTCAGGATGAGTGCTGCGTATACGTATTCCATGGGTCTTATCCGAACATCTCTCCGAGGCCTTCGCCGCCGGCATCGTCGTCCTCGTCTTCGTCTTCGACGTCGGAGTCAGTCTCCGATTCGGCGTCTGCCTCGGCCGGTTGGTCGTCGGTCGATTCCTCGGGTTCGGCGGTTTCGGCCCCGCCGGGGGCCTCGACGTCCCGTAGCTCCTCGGGGAGTGCCTCCTCGTCCTCGATCCGGGCGGCCAGGGCCCGCACCTGGGCGTCCGCGGTCGAGACCAGTTCGTCCATCAGGTCCGGGCTCTCGATTCCGGCCTGCAGGCCCAGGCTCTTGGCCTCGCCCCTGGCCTTTGCGACCAGCGTCGGCAGCGTCGCCTCGGTCGGGATGGCGGCGTTGACCGCCAGGTTTCGACCGGCGGCCGCGGCGGCCTCGAAGTCGGCGCGGTAGGAGTCCACGTCGATCTCGAGTTCGTCGGCCTCGAAGAGCACGCCCTCGGCGTAGACGGCCCGGAGGTCCAGTCCGACCTCCTTGGGCTCGATGCCGAGTTCTCCGAGCACGCCGGCGAGGTCCTGCGTGACGACGTCGCCCTCCTCGGCGACGACGCTGTCCTCGAGGACCTTGATCGATCCCTCGTCGATCCGTGCGGAGGCCCCGACGTTCTGGAGGTCGCCGACGAACGGACCGGGATCCATGCCGGTGTCGCCCTCCTCGATTACGATGTCGTCCGGGGCGACCTCACCGGCGCTGATCGGCGCGGCAGTCTTCGACTGCTCGAGTCGCCGGTAGAGCGCGAAGGGGTTGTCGTTCGTGCCGATCAGGCCGACGTGCCCCGAGAGATACGGAACGAGGTTCTCGAACCCCTCGTCGACCTTCCTGAGGGCGCGTTCGAGGAGCGTGTTCCGACTCATCCGGAGCGTGGCCGACCCGTACAGGTCCGCCCGCATCTCCTGGAGCTGTCGGCTCGGAATGCCCTCGACGTCGATGATGCCGACGCTGTCGTAGGACTCGATCACGTCGACCAGCTCCTCGACCTCTTCTCGCTTCCATTCGGGGACGTGTTCGGTCGTGTGGTCGGCTTCAGCCGTCATTTAGACCACCTCGACGGCGGGACCCATCGTGGTCTTCACGTAGACGGAATCCACGTTGAGGGGTCCCTTCTCCAGGTCCGCGTGGAGTCGGCGGAGGATCACGTCGATGTTCTCGGCGATCTCCTCCGCGGTCATGTCCTCCGCGCCGACCCGCGTGTGGAAGGTGCGGCGCTCGCCACTCCGGAGCTGGACGCTGTTTCGCATGCGATTCACGACTTCGACGGGATCGTCGTCCGGTTGCAGGGGCGTCGGCATCTTCCCTCGCGGACCGAGGACGGTCCCGAGGTAGCGACCGATGTCCTGCATCATCGCGGCCTCGGCGATGAAGAAGTCGGTCTCGTCGGCGAGGTCCTTGGCCGCATCGTCGTCCCCACCCAGGTCCTCGAGATCGTCTTCGCCGAGGACCTGATCGGCGACGTCGGACGTCTGAACGGCCGTTTCGCCGGTCGCGAACACCACGATCTGGGTGTCCTGGCCGGTGCCCTCCGGAAGGACGACGCTCCGGTCTATTCGATTCGACGGATCATTGAGGTCGATATCACGCAGATTCACGGCGAGGTCTACCGTCTCGCGGAACGCCCGCTCAGGTGCCTCCTCGAGTGCGCGATTGACGGCCTCTTCGATAGCAGTATCTGCCATTTTTCACCTCCGTAGTCAACGACCATCTCAGGTCTGATCTCCTACGGGTCAGTGAAACAGGCGGTGCCTGTCTCGGTCGAAGAAAGGAGTCCTGGGTGACTTAAAGCCGTCGAAGGTCGTCTAGGCCTCGAGAACGTCGTCGTAGTCGCCCTCATCGACGCGCTGTTTGAACGTCCGGGCGTCCTCGCCCTCGATGGTGACACCCAGGGAGACACAGGTGCCGGCGACCTCCTTGGCGGCGGCCTTGATCTCGTACGAGAGCAGATCCGAGACCTTCTGCTCGGCGATCTTCTTGACCTGTTCGACCGACAGGTCGGCGACGAAATCGGTGTCCGGGTCGCCGCTGCCGGTCTCGAACCCCGCTTCGTCCTTGATGAGGGCCGCCGTCGGCGGGACGCCGACCTCGATTTCGAAGCTCCCGTCCTCCTCGTACTCGACGGTGACCGGGACTTCGGTGCCGTCGAAGGCGGCCGTCTCGTCGTTGATCTCCTGGACGACCGCCTGTACGTCGACCGGGGTCGGTCCGAGTTCCGGTCCCAGGGGTGGACCCGGATCGGCCTGGCCGCCAGGGATGAGAATCTCGATCGTATCAGCCATATTGGCAGGCAGTCGATGATCGGGTTTAACGCTTGTCTTTTCCGGCCCGATCCAGTCCAGTTCACGCCGATTGGACAGGCTTTTCGGCGCCTGCCCAGTACCGGATCCCAATGGGACTTGAGGAGGAGATCGAGGCACTCGAGGAGGAGATCGCCGAGACTCCATACAACAAGTCCACCGAGGGCCACATCGGCCGACTCAAGGCCAAACTGGCGGAGAAACGCGAGGAACTCGAAGCCCGGCAGGAATCCAGTAGCGGGGGCAGCGGGTATGCCGTCGAACAGACCGGCGACGCCACGGTCGCGCTCGTCGGGTTCCCAAGCGTGGGCAAGTCAACGCTGATCAACGCGCTCACCAACGCCGACAGCGAGGTCGGGGCGTATGACTTCACCACGCTCGACGTGAATCCGGGGATGCTCGAATACCGGGGCGCGAACATCCAGTTGCTCGACGTGCCCGGCCTGATCGAGGGGGCCGCAGGCGGTCGTGGTGAGGGCCGCGAGGTGCTTTCGGTCATTCGGACCGCCGACCTGGTCGTGTTCCTCCTTTCGCCCTTCGAGGTCCAGCAATACGAGCGGCTGGACGAGGAACTGTACCGCAACGACATCCGGCTCGACACCGAACCGCCCTCGATTTCCGTCCGGAAGAAGGGCAAGGACGGCATCGACGTCAACGCCTCCGCGGAACTCTCCCTCGAGGAGGAGACCATCAAGAGCGTGCTTCGCGAACACGGGTTCGTCAACGCGACGATCACCATCCGGGGCGATCCCGACCTCGACGAACTCGTCGACGGAATCATGGACAACCGGGTCTACCTCCCCTCGCTGACCGTGGTGAACAAGGTCGACCTCATCGACCCGAGTTACGCCGACACGATGCGGTCGAACCTCCGGGACGTCGGGGTCGACCCCGAGGAGGCAGTGTTCATCAGCGCCGAGAAGGAGAAGGGCCTCGACGCACTGGTCGAACGGCTCTGGGACGAACTCGAACTCATCCGGGTCTACATGGACAAACCGGGACGCGGGGTCGACCGGGAGGAGCCAGTCATCCTCCGGAAGGGGGAGACCGTCGACGACCTGCTCTCCCAGCTCGGGGGCACCTTCGACGAGCGGTTTCGCTTCGCCCGGGTGAGCGGCCCGAGTGCGAAACACGACGAGCAGCAGGTCGGCCGCGATCACGAACTGGCCGACGAGGACGTTCTCCGGATCGTCGCCAACAGGTGATCACCGCAGGAGTTCCCGGGGGGCGTCGGCGAAGGCCGCCAGGGCGTCTGCCTCGATCGGATGTAACTCCCCGGGAACGACGATCATGTGTGGCGGCGGTCCGTGGGAGTCGCCCGCCAGAGTGGCCAGCCGCCCGGCCCGCACGGTCGGGTCCTGGCTCCCGGCCTGCCCGACGACGACCCCCAGCGCGTCCCGCTCCCAGTGCTCCGCGAGCAGTCGGGCCCCCTCCGATCCGTCCATCAGCTCCTCCTCGTGTGCCTTGATGTCCAGGTAGACGAGCGTGTGGAGCCCCCGATCCCGATTGTTCCGGATCGTCTCGAGAACCGAATCGGGGAGTCCATCGGCCCCATGGGCCCACGGGAACGGGATCGTCGTGGACTTGCCGAACCGGTAGTTCTGCAGGCCCGTCAGCCCGCTTGCAGCCGTCTGGGCGGTCGGCGCGTGGACGATGCGAGTCCGGATGCCCCGGTCGTGGGCCCGGAGCCGCAGGTCGACGTGCGTGGTCGACACCGTGGGATCCCCGGCGGTGAGGAACGCGGCCGACCCGTCGCGACCGGCCGCGAGAATCGGGTCCGGGTCCCGTTCGACGCCGTCCCGGTCCCGCAACTCGATCTCGACGTCGTGGTAGGCCTCGAGGTCCTCGAGGTCGGCCGCGACGAGCCGGCTCGTGTAGAATTCCGCGAAGACGGCCTCGGCGTCCCGAATGGCGTCCCGGCCCTCGATGGTGACCGAGCGCTCATCGTAGAGCCCCAGGCCGACAAAACTGAGCATACCGTCCGTGCGGGAGCGAGCGAAGTAGGCGTTTCGACCGAGGGAGACGTCGAGTCCGATCCGTGGAAAACGCCACGCGTAAGCCCGAGTGGAGAAAAAAGGCGGTATGGCGGTCCCCTGTGTCCGGGTCGATCGAACGGCAGGCGAGGCCACGAGGCGCCGGCTGGCCGAGGCGGGACTCCTCGCCGAGCAGTGGGACCTCGACGTGGCCGACGGGTCGGTCTACATCCCCGTCACTGACCCGGAGGCAGTCCCCGAAGACCTGCCCGTCGTGGCCCACGAGGCCCCGCCCCGTGACACCCAGACGATGCCGGCGGATCTGCTGGACGAGGAACCCAGTTACGAGCGGCTGGGAGATCTGGCGATCATCGACGTCGAGGAGCCCGAAGCGGCCGAGGCGGTCGCAGAGGCCATCTGGCAGTCGGATCTTCCCGTCGATGGCGTGCTCAACCGCGCCTCGAAGGTCAAGGGAGAGACCCGGACCCGAGACTGGGAGGTGCTCCGGGGGTCGACAACGCGAACTGTCCACCGGGAGTACGGTTCCGCGTTCCACCTCGACGTCGATCGGGTGTACTTCTCGCCCCGACTCGCGACCGAACGCCACCGGGTGGTCGAACAGGTCGAACCCGGCGAGCGGGTCTTCGACATGTTCGCCGGCGTCGGGCCGTTCGCGATCCCGATGGCCAAACGCGGCGCCGACGTGGTCGGGACCGACGTGAACGAGGCCGCGATCGATTTCTTCCGGGAGAACGCCCGCCGTAACGGCGTCGAAGAGCGGGTGAGTGCGATCGCCGAAGACGTCAGGACCGTCGCCCCCTCCTACGAGGACTGGGCGGATCGGATCGTGATGAACCTCCCCCACTCCGCCGAATCGTTTCTGGAGTCGGCGATACGGATCGCCGGGGCGGAGGCTCGCATCCATTACTACGACATTCAGCACGAATCCGCGCCGTTCGAACCGGGCGAACGGGCGATCAGGGCGGCAGCCGAGCCGACCTACGAGGTGTCGGTCGCGACCCGTCACGAGGTCAGGACCTACGCCCCCCACGAGGTCAACGTCGTGCTGGACGTGGATCTCACGCGGGTGGAGTGATAACCCGCCGCTGGCGTTCGGTTGAATCGATCGCAAGCCTTATTCCTGCACTGCGAATACGGGCAGGTGCGAGCCGGTGTAGCTCAGACTGGTAGAGCGAATCCTTCGTAAGGATTAGGTCAAGGGTTCAAATCCCTTCACCGGCTCTCTCCGTTTTGTTCGGGTCCGGTCCGTGTCGAGTGTGACCGCCCGTTCACCGAGAAAACTCGCCCGGCGCGATCGGGTCCGGTCCGGATCCAACTGGCTGGTCAACCGCCTCGGGGTCAAGTGGTTCGAGAGACTTCGTCTCTCGTCATCCTGGAAATCGGATATTTCCGGACGACCCCGAGGCTTGTCAGTGAACTCCCGCTCTATCCCCGTAATGCGGAAGGCGTATAATCGCCGTTCGCGTTTAGCGTCCCTGACTTCAGGGCCAGTTGACTGGTGGCCCGTCCAGCACCAGACTTG
>JBDGTI010000045.1:56734-61298 GCA_042216995.1 Halodesulfurarchaeum sp. | reverse complement strand
CGCAGCTCTTCGATGACGACGAGGTCGAGAACGAGATCGTCGGCCACGACTACGACCGCAACCGGATGTCGAGCATCGGTGGGTCGATCGGCGACGTCGAGGAAGCGTTCGAGGACGACTCCCTCCACGTCCACGAGAGCGAGTGGGAGACGATCCGACAGTCCCACGCCCAACTCGAGAAACACACCTCGCTTGCCTACACCGACGAGGACGACCGGACCGTGCTCGTAACGAGCACGCAGGTCCCGAACCACACCCGCCGCCAGCTCGCACACCTCTTCGACATTCCGCTCCGTGACGTCCGCGTGAAGAAGCCCCGCGTCGGCGGCGGTTTCGGGGGCAAACAGGCGATGGTCACCGAGCCGATCACGCTCGCGCTCTCCCGCGCGGCGGACCGACCGGTGCTGTACGAGGCCACCCGCGAGGAGGAGTTCCAGGCGATGCGAACTCGCCATCCGATGCAGCTCCGCACGAAGACGGCGGTCACCGACGATGGCGAGATCGTCGCCATGGACCTCTACGCGCTCTCGAACACGGGAGCGTACGGCAGCCACGGGATGACCGTGGCCGGGAACGTCGGCAGCAAGCCGATGCCGCTGTACTCGAAGGTCGAGAACGCCCGCTTCGCGGCCGACGTCGTCCACACGAACACCCCCCAGACGGGGGCCATGCGTGGCTACGGCGCGCCGCAGGGGACGCTTGCGCTCGAGGGGCACCTCGACGAGGTCGCTCGCGACCTCGACCTCGATCCCATCGAGTTCCGCCGCAAGAACTTCATGGAGGTCGGCGACCTCGACGAGATCGCGGCGATGATGGGCGGCGAGGGCTCCAAGCGCCGGATCCGCTCCTGCGGGCTTGAAGATTGCATCAGCAAGGGCAAGGAGGCCATCGGCTGGGGCGACGTCGAGCAACCCGAGGAGGACCACCTGCATCGGGGCATCGGCGTGGCCCTCTCCGCACAGGGCACCGGGGTCGCGGGCGACGAACTCGGTGCGGCCCAGCTCATGATGAACGAGGACGGCTCCTTCCACCTCAAGGTCGGCGGGGTGGACATCGGGACGGGCGCGGACACCGCGCTCATCCAGATCGCCGCGGAGGTCCTCGGGGTCGCCGAAGAGGACGTCATCATCCAGGCCTCCGACACCGACGTCACCCCCTTCGACTACGGCGCCTACGCCTCCTCGACCACCTACATCAGCGGCTCGGCCGTGAAGAAAGCCGCCGAGGACGCGAAGGAGCGGCTCCTGGAGTGGGGTTCGAAGATGCTGGACGAGCCCGTCGAGAACCTGGAAACGGGCGACGGCACCGTTTACAGCGAGCAGACCGGCGAGTCGGTGACCCTCGAAGAGATCGGCTACGAGACGACCTACGGCGACGAGACCCGCGAGCAGATCCTCGGCCAGGGCAGTTACAGCACCGAGGAGAGCCCGCCGCCGTTCGCCGCGCAGTTCGTGGACGTGACCGTGAACGAGGAGACCGGCGAGTTCGACGTCAACCGCCTGGCGGTGGCCGTGGACTGTGGCACCGCCATCAACACCGGCATGGCCGAGGGCCAGGTCGAGGGCGGCAACCACATGAGCTTCGAGATGGCCGTCAGCGACGGCGTGACCTTCGACGAGGACGGGGTCGCCGAAGTCTCGGACTACGACGACTACCACCTCCCGACGGCGGCCGAAACCCCGCCGATCGACGCGATGCTCGTGGAGACCCACGAGCCGACGGGCCCGTTCGGCGCGAAGTCCATCGCCGAGCTCCCGACCAACGGGGTCGCGCCCGCGTTGAGCAACGCGGTCCGCGAGGCGGTGGGCGTGCGCATCACCGAGATGCCGATCACGGCGGAGAAGATCAAGGCCAAACTCGAGGAGTAGGGCCTCGGGTTCCGTCCCGGCTTGCTATCAGATCGTATAATTGGAACACGGGTTTTATGCGAGGACGGTGGGAACGGGTGTCCAACCCATGTCGGCAGGCACCACCGACGCCGCTGTGACCGAGGCCGAACACGAACTGTCGGTTCCACTCTCGACCGTTTTCGACGCGCTCCCGATCCCCGCCTACGCGCTGGACGACGAGCAGACAGTCGTCGAGTGGAGCGAGGGGTTAGAGCCCCTGCTCGGGCTCTCGAAGGAGGAGATGGTGGGGGTCGACGAGTACTTCGGGCGCGACGAGGAGGGCAACCGGATCAAGACCCTCGCGAACCGCGTGGTCGAGGACCCCCTCGAGGCCGACAAGCAGGAGCGGACGACCCGCGTCGACTCGGAGTACACAGACACGCCGGTCTACGAGTCGGTGAACTGGCTCACGAACGACGCGGGCGAGGAGCGGTTCATCCGGTTCAACGCGACGCCCCTCTTCGAGGGCGAGGAGTTCGTCGGGGTCGTGCAGCTCTGCCGTGACGAGACCGAACAGCGGCGCCGGCAGGAGGCGACGGAGGCGCTGCTCGAGGAGGTCATCGACACCCTCGCCGCCCTGAGCGACGGCGATCTCTCGGCCCGGGCGTCCTTCGAGGCCACCGAGCACGTCGATGAGGACCTCCTGGAGATCCTCGATCAGGTGAACCGGACCGCCGAGCGGTTGGCGACCTCCGTCGACCAGATCGACGACCAGACAGGGCGGCTGATCGACACGACCGCGACGACGACCGAGATGGCCGGTGACATCGAGGAGCTCGTCTCCGAGCAGACCGAGAACCTGAACCAGGCGGTCAGCGAGATGGAGGACTTCAGCGCACGGATGGAGGAGGTCGCGGCCAACTCCGACCAGGTCGCCGAGGCCGCGGAGTCCGCCAAGGAAACGGCCAACGCCGGCCGCGAGTCGGGGGCCCGCGCGAAGGAGAGCTCCGAGAACCTCGCGGAGACGGGGACGGAGCTCGTCGAGACGGTGGGCAAGCTCAACGACCACATGGAGGAGATCGAGACCGTGGTCAACGTCATCCAGGACATCGCGGACCAGACGAATCTCTTGGCGCTCAACGCCTCGATCGAGGCCGCGCGGGCGGAGTCCGGCGGCGACGGGTTCAACGTCGTCGCGAACGAGGTCAAGGTGCTCTCCGAGGAGACCGCCCGGAACGCCGACCAGATCGCCGAGCAGATCGACGAGATCGGGACCCAGGCCGACCAGACCGTCGCCGCGATCGAGCGGGCCAACGAGGAGATCGAGAACACGATCGAGCAGGTCGAGGAGGCCCAGGCCGCCTTCGCGGACATCGACGAGGAGATCCAGGAGGTCTCGACCAGCATCGCGGAGATCGCCGAGGCGAACGACGGCCAGGCGGCGACCGTCGAGGAGCTCACCTCGATGCTCGAGGGGGTTCGCGACCGGGCGGCGGAGGTCCGGGAGGCCGGCGAGGCGATCAGCGACCAGACCGCCGAACAGAAGCGCGCCGTCGACCAGTTGGGGGAGATCGTCGAGACGCTGAGCAACGACGGGGCCCGGGGGAACTGACCGTCGCGGAACTGGTCGGGGTCTTTCGACGGGCGGAGAAGTGGCACAAAATATTTGCCACCCCGGGATGTACATTCACGTGCAGCAGTTTCCCCACTGATGCCAACTGTATCGCGTCGAGAAAACGAGAACCTGCCTGGGTAGTAGCCGACGGGTCCCACCCGACCCGTGCTCGGACTCATGTGACCACCCCACCTTGCTCCCAGGGTGGGTCCGTTTTCGACGTTCCGTCAGGACGTGTGCCGGGTCGACCCCGATCGGTCAGTTCGATCGCGGGGCTGGCGTGTGCCGATTCGGGTCCGACCGCGGAGGCGACACGGAGCGTACACGTGTAACCCCTTATGGTGTGCATATTCTGATCGGTGACGACGAGGCTGGCGTCTGTGGTCCGCTCTGAGCGTTTCGATTGCCGCAACGATTCGTGGCTAAACGGACGATCTATCAGGGTGAGCGGCCGAATCTGGCACAACTGTTAAGGTGATGTGGCCGAGTGTGTACTCCCGGATGGCAAGAGATAGCAAGCGACTCTCTCGCAGGGACGTCCTGAAGGGGGTCGGCGGCGCTGGCATCGCCGGTCTGGCCGGGTGCACCGGGGGACCGAACGGAACCGCGACGACGACCCAGTCCGCCGAGGTTCGGGCGGCGTGGCTCTACAACACGTCGATCGGATCGAACGGCTGGACCTACGAGCACCACCAGGGGCTCAAGGCCGCCAAGGAACAGTTCGACTGGTTGGAGACCAGTTACACCGAGGAGGTCAACCCGGATGACACACAGCAGATCTGCGCGGAGTACGCGGAGAACGGCTACGACATCATCTACGGGACCTCCTTTGGCTTCATGGACGGGATGTTCAATGCGGCTAAGGAGTACCCGGACACCCTCTTCGACCACTGTTCGGGATTCAAGAGCCGGGAGAACATGGGCCGGTACTTTGCCCGACTCTACCAGGGCTTTTACCTCGGCGGCATCGCGGCGGGGCGGGTCACGGAGTCCAACACGCTCGGTTTCGTGGGTGCGTTCCCGATCCCGGAGGTCGTCAGGTGGATCAACGCCTGGACCATCGGGGCTGCCTCGGTCAACCCCGACGTGACCGTGAAAGTCCGCTGGCTCAACACCTGGT
>JBDGTI010000045.1:222-56724 GCA_042216995.1 Halodesulfurarchaeum sp. | reverse complement strand
GATCCGGCCAAGTCCAGCAACGCGGCCAACGCGCTCATCGACGCCGGCGCGGACGTCATCGCCGACTCGATGAACTCCGCGGCGACACTCGAGACGGCGAACGAACGCGGGGTCTGGGGGCTGGGCCTCTACTCCCCGATGCGACAACAGGGCGGTGACAACTTCCTGACCTCGCCGATCTGGTACTGGGATAGCTTCTATCCGCCCGAACTGAAGACCGTCCGGGCTGGCAACTGGGATCCGGACTTCGACTGGTGGGGCATGGACCGGGGCCTGGTCGACATCGCCGAGTGGGGCCCACAGGTCCCCTCCTCGGTGAAGGACGAAGTCGCATCCAAGCGACAGGCAATCATCGACGGCGAGACGACGGTGTGGGAGGGCTCGATGTTCGAGGGCGAGAGTGACACCTACCTCTTCAGCGAGATGGCGACCTACGCGCAGAACGTCGAGGGCGAAGTTCCCTAACGGGGACCGTCCCCACCAAAGCGCTTTATTGATCGGCCGTAAACGGGAGGTCGTGATGGACTACCACGTGACGATGTCGCTGGGGTGGAGCGACCGATGACGGTCGACGCCGACGCGGAGACGCTGCTCCTCGAGAACGGGATCGTGATCACGGTCGACGAGGAGAACCGGGTGCTCACGGATGGGGCGGTACTCGTCGCTGACGGGGCGATCACCGCCGCCGGTGATCCCGCCGACATCGAAGCCACTCGCCGGGTCGACCGCCGGGTCGACGCGAGCGGGAAGGCGATCCTCCCGGGCCTCGTCGACCTGCACCTCCACAGCGGTTTCATCCGGGGGCTGGCCGAGGACATGCCGGTCTTCGAGTGGTTGACCGAACACGTCGATCCGACCCACGAGGCCCTCCGTCGGGAGGAGGCCCGGGTCGCCTACGAACTCGCCTACGCCGAGATGGCCCGGGCCGGTATCACGACCGCTCTGGACATGTATCGGTTCATGGGTGAGGCCGCAGACGTCGCCGAGGAGTACGGGCTCCGGGTGACCCTCGCGCCGTACGTGGCCGACGAGTACGAGTATTTCGAGACCCTGGAGGCCAACCGCCGACTCGTCGAGGAGCGCCACGGCGACGCTGACGGGCGGATCCGGGTCTGGTACGGTCTCGAACACCTCACCTACGCTTCCGAGGAGGCCTACGACCGGGTCGCCGAATACGCCGAGGACGCCCCCGCGGGCGTCGGAATTCACACCCACGGGGAGGAGTCCCGCGAGATGCACGAGCAACTGACCGAGGAGTACGGCCAGCCGCCGATCGCCGAACTTCACGAGCGCGGTATCCTGGGCCCGGACACCGTGCTGGCACACGTCGTCTGGCTCGAGCCCGAAGAGCGGGCCCTGATCGCGGAGACGAATACGGGGGTGGCCCACTGCCCCGTGAGCAACATGAAGTTGGCCTCGGGGGTGGCCCCGGTCCCCGACCTCCTCGAGCGGGGCGTCGCGGTCGGGGTCGGCGGCGACGGAATCAAGGAGAACAACCGGATCGACGTCATCCAGGAGATGAAACAGGCGGCGCTGCTCCAGAAGGTCCACACCCTGGACGCCACCGCGATCCCCGCCGAACAGGCCCTTCGGATGGGCACGATCGGGGGTGCCCGGGCGCTGGGCCTCGAGGAGGAGATCGGCTCGATCGAACCGGGCAAACGGGCCGACCTGACGTTCCTGGACCTGGAGAAATTCCACATGAGTCCGGTGTTGCAGGATCCGAGTCCGGGCGGCTACCGGAACCTCGTCCCGAACGTCGTCCACGCGGCCCAGGCCGCCGACGTCAGCGACGTGATGGTCGATGGGGAGTGGATCGTCCGCCACGGGGAGTTCCTCCCGGCCGACCGGGCGGATCTGCTCGAGAGACACGAACGGGCGACCCGTCGGGTCCTCGAACGGCGCGACGGCTGATCGGATCGATCGCCTATCAAAAACCCGAACGTCGGGGGCGGGTTTCGGCTGGTTACTGTTCGGCCAGTTTGGCCTTGATCTTCTCCGCGGTGATCGGGAGGTCAGTGATCCTGACCCCGACGGCCCGCCGGATGCCGTTCGCGAGGGCCGGCGGCAGCGGGTTCACCGGAACTTCGCCGACCGACTTGGCACCGAAGGGCCCGGTCGGGTCGTGGGGTTCGACCAGGATCGACTCCATCTCCGGCATGTCCGTCACCCGCGGGTGGCCGTAGTCCCGATACCCCTGGACCTCGGGAGTTCCGTCTTCGTCGAAGGTCAGCAGTTCCTCGGTCGCGTATTCGAGGGCCATCATCTGGGAGCCTTCCATCTGCCCTTCGACCATCTGTGGATCGATGGCCGTGCCGACGTCAAGGGCCTGGACCAGCTTGTTGATCTCGTACTCGCCGGTCTCCTCGTCGACGGTGACGTCGACGAACTGGACGCCGTAGGGAGTGGGGGAGATGTCCGTCGAGAAGTGTCCCTGCCCCATGATGTGTTCGCGTTCGTCCTCGCCGTAGATCGACTCGTATCCGATCTCCTCGAGGGTGACCGACTCGCCGGTGCCGGTATTGATGACCTTCCCGTCTTTCAGCTCGAAGTTGCCCTCCGGCGCTTCGAGGAGCTTCTTGGCCCAGTACGTGATGCGCTCTTTGATGTCCTCGGCGGCGTTCTTGACCGCGTTCCCGCTGATGTAGGTCGTCGAGGAGGCATAGGTCCCGTAGTCGTGGGGCGTGGTGTCCGTATCCGAGGACTCGACGACGATGTCATCTGGGGTCACGCCGAGGGCCTCGGCGGCGATCTTGGCCATCGCGCTGTCGGCGCCCGACCCGATGTCGACGGCGCCGGTCTGGAGGATGAACGTGCCGTCCTCGTTCATCTTGAGCTGGGCCGCGGAGAGTTCGTCGCCCGCGACGCCGCTGCCCTGTCGGGTCAGGGCGACGCCGATCGCCCGGTGCTTGCTGGGGTCGGCGGGCTGTTCGACGTCGTCGTAGCCGATGGCCTCCCTGCCGCGTTCGATCGCCTCTTCGAGCCCGCAGGACTGGACGATCTGGGCCGAACTCTCGCCGGCGGTGATCCCCAGGACCTCGTTCTCGTCGCCCTCGCGGACGTGGTGGCGCTGGCGGAACTCCAGGGGGTCCACGTCGGCGGCGAGGGCCAGTTCGGTGATGTGGCTCTCGAGTGCCCAGATTCCCTGCGGGTTGCCGTACCCTCGCTGGGCGCCCGGCACGGGCTTGTTCGTGTGCACGGCGTCCGCGACGAAGCGGATGTTCGGCGTGTGTGGATAGAGCGGGAGCGGCTTCGTACCGATCGAGGAGGTCACGGTCAGCCCGTGTGGGCCGTACGCACCGGAGTTCGCAAGCGTCTGGAAGTCCGTCGCCAGTATCTCGCCGTCGTCTGTCACGGCGGATTTGACCTCGACGGACGCCTCCCGCCGGAACCGCATGGCCTGGAACTCCTCGCGTCTGCTGGCCTCGACCTTGACCGGCATCCCTGCTGCTTCGTGCAGCGCCCAGACGACCGGTTCGAGGAGCAGGGTTTGCTTTCCGCCGAAGCCACAGCCGAGGGCGGGTTTCGTGACCCGGACGTCCCCGATGGGGACCTCGAAGAGCTGGGCCAGCATCCGGCGCACGTGGTTTGGCACCTGCGTGCTCGAGATCACGTGATAGCGGTTGTCCTCGTTCCGGTAGACGATCGTGGTGTGGGGTTCGGGCAGCGCGTGGGACTGATACTGGGTGCGATACTCGTTTTCCAGCACGACCGCGTCCTCGCGGTCGGCGGCCGCCTCGAAGGCGCGTTCGACGTCGCCGATCTCCCCCTCGAGGTGCATCTCCCGGTTGCGCTCGTAGTCGTGGCCCGGCTGTTTGTTCTCGACCTCCTCGGGGTCGAACAGCTGGGGGGCGTCCTCGTCCATGGCCCGCGTGAAGTCCAACACCGGCTCGTATTCCTCGTACTCCACGTCGATCTGGCGGGCGGCCCGCTCGGCGGTCTCCTGGTCGGTCGCGGCGACGGCCGCGATCGGGTCGCCCACGTACCGGACGTTCTCCCGCAGGACTTTCATGTCGTAGGGGGAGGGTTCCATGTAGGACTGCCCGGCGGAGGTGTAGCGCTTGTCGGGGATCTCCTCGCTGTCGGGGGTCAGCACGGCCAGGACGCCGTCCATCGCCTCGGCCTCGCTGGTGTCGATGTCGGTCACCCGCCCGTGGGCGATCTCCGACCGGACGATCGTCCCGTGGGCGAGGGTCTGGAACTCGTACTCGTAGTCGGCAGTGTACTTCGCGTCCCCGGTGACGAACTTCTCCGCGTCGGCTTTGGGCACCTCGCTGGAGACGACCTCGAAGTCAGGGGTGGCCCGCTCGGTCACGTCAGTGTCCGTGGTCGATTCCTCCGATTCCGTCGATGTGGCTGGTTTCTGGCTCATTGGGTGTGGTGGGTCAGCGGTCCTCGGTGGTCGGCTCGACCGGATCCGATCCGCCGTCGGCGGCGACGGTCCGTCCCTGCATGCGGTCGGCGGCGTCGAGGACCGCCTCGACGATCTTCTGATAGCCGGTACAGCGACAGAGCACGTCGTCCATCGTTTCCCGGACCTCCTCGCGTGAGGGGTCGGGGGTCTCCCGGAGCAGGCCGACGGCGGTCATGATCATTCCCGGGGTACAGAAGCCACACTGCATCGCGGCGTTGTCGATGAAGGCCTGCTGGACCGGGTGGAGGTCGTCCTGACTGCCGATGCCCTCGATGGTCTCGACCGCGAAGCCGTCGGCCTGGACGGCCGGCGTGATGCAGGACTCCCGCGGTTCCCCGTCGACGAGCACCCGACACATCGAACAGCTGCCTGTGTCACAGGACTTGTTCGTGCCGGTGTAGCCATCGCGTCGGAGGACGTCGAGCAACGAGTCGGTCTTGGCCACGTCGTATGTCCGCTCCTGGCCGTTGACGCTGAGTTCGATTTCCATGGATCTCACTGGGGGTCGCCCAATACACTGGAAATTCGTGGATAGTTCCTTAAAATTATTGTGTCGATCCCCGCGATCTTGGAGTGCGTTGCCGAGCTCCGAAACTATTTTGCTGGCCGGACCGTAATTGACTCCATGACAGTCTTTGCGGACATCGAGGACCTGGTGGCAACCGGCGAACCCGTCGCCGTCCTCACCATCGTCGACAAGGAGGGGAGTGCCCCGCGGGAAGTCGGAGCCCGCATGGCGGTCGCCCCCGAGGAGGAGGTCGGCACGATCGGGGGCGGCACGGTCGAAAGCCTCGCCGTCGAGGAGGCCCGGGAGGTGCTCGCCGGGAACGCCGAGCCGGGAATCCGGACCTACGAACTCAGGCCCGAGGGGAACACGGGGATGGTCTGTGGCGGCGAGATGGACGTCTTCATCGATCTGGTCCGGGGCAATCGCCGCCTGTTCATCGCCGGCGGGGGCCACATCGGGGAGTCGCTGGCGTCCCTGGCCCGGGAGATGGAGTATGCGGTCACCGTGATCGACGACCGCGAAGAGTACGCCGATCCCGACGATTTCCCGGAGGACGTCACGGTCATACAGGGCGATTACTACGACGACCTCCTGGACCAGCCGATGACCCGGGAGTCCGCGGTCGTCGTGGCGACGCGCAGCAACGCCTACGACCGCAACGCCGTCCAGGCTGCCCTGGACGGTGGCGCGGGATACGTCGGACTGGTGGCCAGCGAGACCAAGACCGAACACGTCCTCGACGGACTGCGCGAGAAGGGGTACTCCGAGTCGGACCTGGCCGCCGTCCGGGCACCGATCGGGCTCGAACTGGGCGGGAGTTCGCCGGCGGCCCTGGCCCTGTCGATCCTCTCGGAGGTCCAGATGGACTTCTTTGATGCCTCCGGCGAGCGGGGGACCGCCTTCTCACTCGACGATCTGGTGGTCATTCGAGGCGGGGGAGACCTCGGATCGGGGGTGGCCTACCGCCTGCATCAGGCCGGATTTCCGGTCGTCATCACCGACGTGGCCCGGCCCACAGCGGTCCGTCGCGCCGTGGCGTTCGCCGAAGCGATGTACGAAGAGACGGTCGAAATCGAGGGGGTCGCCGGTCGCCGCGCCGCGGACCCCGATGAGGCCGTCACGATACTCCGGGAGGGTGACATAGCGGTCGTGGAGGATCCGGACGCCGAAATCGCCGACGAGCTCGGTGCCGCGGTCCTCGTCGACGCGATCATGGCCAAAGGCAAGTTCGATACCGGCACCCGGCGCGAAGACGCCGACGTCGTGGTGGGCCTCGGTCCCGGGTTCGAGGCCGGCGAGGACGTCGACGCCGTCGTCGAGACCGATCGGGGCCACGAACTCGGCCGGGTCTATTATGAGGGGACGGCCACCGAGTACAACGGGATCCCGGGCGAGCGCCGGGGCTTCACCACCGAACGAGTGCTCCGCGCCCCGACGGCCGGCACGTGGACGACCGACGTCGAGATCGGTGATCACGTCGAGAGCGGGGACGTCGTTGGGTACGTCGGCGAAACGGCAGTCGAGACCGATATCGACGGCATCGTCCGGGGCCTGGTCCACGAGGGCCTCGACGTCGAGGAGGGCGCCAAGATGGGCGACGTCGACCCGCGGGGCGAGGAGGTCGATCCCTCGAAGATCTCCGATAAGGCCCTCGACCTCGGCGGCGGCGTCCTGGAAGCGGTGTTGCGGCTCTCCTGACCTAGACCGCCTCGACGGTCGGATCGGCGAGCGTGACGCCGCTTCCGTCCGTGACGCGGCCCACTTCGCGGTAGAAGACGTCCCGTTCGTCGAGGGACTCCTCGAAGACGTCTGTACCCTCGGGCGCGACCGATACGAGAAGGCCACCGCTGGTCTCCGCGCTGTCGCCGTCGAGCAGGCCGTAGCCGAACAGTTCCGAGAGCGGGGCCGTACCGGCGATGACTGGCACGTGGGTGATCTCGAAACCCACGCCCGAGCGTGTGGCGACCTGTTCTGACTGCCCCCGCAGGCCAAAGCCCGTGATGTCCGTCGCGGCGGTGACCGGGCCCGACTCGAACGCCAGGGCCGCCTCGCGGTTGGGCGTACTCATCCACTCCAGGGCCTCCCGTCCGATCGTCTCGACGTCGCGGTCGGTCGCTGCCCTGACCTGGTCGCCGAACTCGCCGTCCTTGACCCGCAGCGCCCCCATGGCCGGCTGGGTGCCAAGGGGTTTCGTGAGGTAGAGGACGTCCTCCGGCGCGGCGTTCCGGGTGGTCACGAGCGAATCGGGGGGAGCGACGGCGTTCACGGCCGCGCCGGCGATGGGCCAGGGGCTGATGATCGTATGCCCGCCCACGATGACGCCGTCCATCTCCTCGACGCCGTCGGCAATTCCCGAGAGAACCGCACTGGCGTACTCGGTGAGTTCTTTCGGGAGGCCGAGCACGACCAGGAAGGAAAGCGCGTCCGTGGCGCCTTTCGCGTACGCATCGCTGGCGGCGTTGGTCACGGCCACGCGACCGAACTCGTGTGGATCGTCGATGATCGGCGTGAAGTAATCGATGGTCGAGACGGTTGCGAGGTCCTCGGTGAGCTTCCGGGCGCCGGCGTCCTCGCCGACCCCGAAGAGGAGCTCGTCCCGCTCTGTGTCGAGACCGACCTCGGCGAGGAGTCCCTGGAGGTCGCTCTGCCCGAGCTTGCAGGAGCACCCGTGGAGGTCGGCGTATTCGGTGAGCTTGACTGGGGGATTGAGCGCGTCCCGCGGGACTGATACGCGGGCCATGTCACTCGATCTTCGGCCCCGTCGCCTCCTCCGGAACGACGATCCGGAGCGTGAACTCGTCCCCGTCGCCGGCATCCACTTCGCTCGTCTCGTAGCCGTGTTTTCGGCAGGTCCGTTCGATGTTGTCCCGGGCCGGGGGATAGTCGGCAGTCACGAGCAGGTCCTCGCCCGGTTCCATCTCCTCCAGGGTGTCCCGGACGATCAGCGCCGGTCGGGGACAGACCTCGCCTTTGACGTCGATCTCCGTGCTCATATTTCACGTTGAGGGGTCGTTGCTCCATAACCCTGACGGGATCCCCGACCAGCAATTTGATGGGCGCGTCGGCGGTATAGCGGATATGGAACTGGCTCGCGCACTCGATCTCGGCGACCGTGAACTGGTCTCTTTCGTCGGTGCCGGGGGCAAGAAGACCTCGATGGCGCGGCTGGTCGAGGAGGGTCGGGCCAGGGTCCAAATTGGCTACACGACCACGACCCACATGCCCCCTCCCGAATCGATACCGCTGTTCGTCGCGGATCCGGGGGACCTCGAAGACCGTCTCGAGTCCGCGGACACGCCAGTCGCCTTTGCCAGCGAGCGGGTGGCGAATCCGGCCCGGGTGGACGCCAAAGTGACGGGTTTCCGGCCGGCGACGCTTGATTCGATCTTCGAGGCCGACCTCCTCGACTGGATCGTCGTCAAGGCGGACGGGGCCCGCATGCGGGAGTTCAAGGCCCCGGGTGACGGCGAGCCGGCCGTTCCCGGGGCGAGCACCCTCGTCGTGCCCGTCGTTTCCGCGAAGATCTTCGGGCGCCCCCTCGGGGAAGCCGCGGTTCATCGGCCCGAGCGCGTGGCCGCGATCGCCGACGTCGAACGGGGGACCGAGATCACGCCGGAACTCGTCGGCGAGGTCCTCGCCTCGGCCGACGGGGGCCTGAAGGGCGTCCCGCAAGCGACACGCGTCGCGGCGATCATCAACAAGGCCGACGGCGACGACGAGCGAGACCGCGCCCGAGGGGCACTCGAGGCGGCCTTCGCCCGTTCCGATCGATTCGAGCGGGGACTCGTAACCTCCTTCGAGACGGAGACCCTCGATGTGATCCGGCCCTGAGCCGGTTACTGTGTTTTCTCGAGTTCGGCGTTGATCTTCTCGGCCGTGATCGGGAGGTCCGTGATCCTGACCCCGACGGCGTCCCTGATGGCGTTGCTCAGGGCCGGCGGGACGCCGTTGGTCGGGAGCTCGGCGATGGACTTCGCGCCGAACGGCCCGGAGGGTTCGTGGGTCTCGACCAGGATCGTCTCCATCGGCGGGTGGTCCGTCGACCGGGGCATTCCATATTGCTTGTACGAGAGGGTCTTCGGTTCGCCCTCGTCGGTGAACTCGTAGCCGGCCCCGGTCGCGAGTTCAAGGCTCATGGACTGCCCGCCCTCGATCTGGCCCTCGGCCAGTGGGGGATTAATCGCCACCCCCAGATCCGCGGCGAACACCAGCTGGTTGATCTCGTACTCGCCGGTCTCCCCGTCGACGGTGACGTCGACGAACTGGGCGCCAAACGGCGGCGGTGACTCATCGGTCGAGTGGCTGGCCTCGCCCATGACCTGGGCGCGTTCGTCCTCGCCGTAGATCGATTCGTAGCCGATCTCCTCGAGTGTGACGCCGTCACCGGTCTGTTGCTCGCGAACCTCCCCGTCGGCCACGACGAGGTCCTCGGGGTCGGCCCCGAGCATCTTCGCGCCCCAGCTCAGGAGGGAGGCCTTCGCGTCCTCCGCGGCCTTCTTCACCGATTGGCCCGTGATATAGGTCGTCGAGGAGGCGTAGGCCCCGTAATCGAAGGGTGAGATGTCCGTATCCGAGGAGTGGACCACGATGTCCTCGGGGGCACAGCCGAGTACCTCCGCGGCGATCTGGCTGACCATCGTGTCGGTGCCGGTTCCGGTGTCGACCCCGCCGACCTGGAGGATGAACGAGCCGTCCTCGTTCATCTTGATGTGGGCGGCGCCGAGTTCGGCGCCGGCCACCCCGCTGCCCTGGGCGACGAGCGCGATCCCGACGCCCCGATGGAGATGGTCCTCCGCGGGCTGCTCGAGGTCGTCCCAGCCGATCGCCTCACGACCGCGCTCGATGCACTCATCCAGCCCACACGACCGGATGCGCCGGGCGTGGGACTCATCGTCGGCCAGGATCGCGGCGATCTCGTCGAGGTCACCCTCCTCGACCATGTTCTGCCGCCGGAACTCGATGGGGTCCATCCCGATCTGCCGGGCGACCTCGTCCATGTGGGCCTCGGCGGCGAAGTGTCCCTGGGGGGCCCCATACCCCCGCTGGGCGGCGGCGATCGGGAGGTTCGTGTGGACGATGTCCGCGGCAAAGCGGACGTTCGGAACGTCTTGATAGATGGGGAGGGGTTTGGTCCCCGCGTTGCCGGCGACGGTCATCCCGTGGGGACCGTAGGCGCCGGTGTTCGAGAGGACGTCCATCTCCATGGCCGCGAGGTCACCGTCCGCTCCCTCGACCGCGGTCTTCATCCGGATTCGCATCGGGTGACGGCTGCGAATCGCGTGGAACTGCTCTTTCCGACTCGTCTCGTAGATCACCGGTCGATCGGTCGCGATCGCGAGCGCCAGCGTGATGGGCTCGATGACCATCGCCTGCTTCGACCCGAAGCCCGCGCCGATGCGGGGTTTTTCGACGCGGATGTCACGCACCGGGATGTCGAAGAGGTGGGCGAGTTGTCGCCGCGTGTGGTAGGGGACCTGGGTGCTACTGAGGAGGTGATACCGGTCCTTCTGGTCCCGGCGGGCGATCGTGGTGTGTGGTTCGGGGACACAGTGGGACTGATAGGGCGTCTCCCAGGTCGTCTCGAGCACTTCGTCCGCGTCCTCGAAGGCGGCCTCGACGTCGCCGATCTCCCCCTCGAAACTCGACTGGCGGTTCCGCGAGTAGTCCGCCCCGGGCTGTGTGTTCTCGATTTCGTCCCCGTCGTGGATCTGTGGGGCGTCCGGGTCCATCGCGTTCCGGTAGTCGAGAACCGGTTCGTACTCCTCGTATTCGACCTGGATCTTCCGCGCCGCTCGCTCGGCCGTGCGTTCGTCCTCGGCGGCGACGGCGGCGATCGGGTCGCCGACCATTCGTACCGTTTCACGGAGCACCCGGAGGTCCCAGGGGGTCGGCTCCGGATACCCCTGGCCCGCGCTCGTGTAGACGGCGTCGGGCACGACCTCGCTGTCGGGGGTCAAGATGGCGTGGACCCCGTCCATCGCCTCGGCCTCGCTCGTGTCGATGTCGGTCACGCGACCGTGGGCGATGTCGCTGCGGCGGACCGCGGCCTCGAGGAGGTCCGGGAATTCACGCCGGTAATCGCTCGTGTACTTGGCCTCGCCCGTGACGATGCGCCGGGCGTCGTCCTTCTCGACCGGTTCCGTGATCGACTCACGCTCCTCGGGGTCCCGGCGGTTGTCGGCCGGTTCGTTCCACGTCTTCGGGTTCGTCGCCGAGTCGCCCTCCGGGTACCCGCTTTCCTGCTCGACGTCGGGATTGGGTCGATCCTTGCTCATTGTTCGCTCACGTCGGTGGTATCCGCCGTGTGGGGTTCGACCGACTCGCCGCCGTCGGGGGCGATATCCTCCGGGCCGTCGATCCGATCGGCCGCGTCGAGAACGGCCTCGACCGGTTTCTTGTGTCCCGTACAGCGACAGAGCACCGGTTCGATCGCCTCTCTGGCCTCCGCCGGGGAGGGCTCGGGATTCTCCCGGAGCGAGGCGGTCGCGTTCATGATCATGCCGGGGATGCAAAACCCACACTGGAGGGCCGACTGGTCGACGAAGGCCTCCTGGACCGGGTGGAGATCGTCCTGTTCGCCGAGCGATTCGACGGTCTCGATCGTCGCGCCATCAGCGGTTTTCGCCGGCGTCACGCAACTCTGTGTCGCCTCGCCGTCGACGATGACCGTACAGTAGCCACAGTCGCCGGTATCACAGCCGCGTTTGGCGCCGGTGTACCCGTTATCCCGGAGCAGATCCAGGAGCGAATCCGCGGGGTCTGCCTCGTAGGTGTCCCGGCGGCCGTTTATCGTGAGTTCCAGTTCCATGGTTGTAAGTATCTACCGGCTAGTTCACATACACGCGGTCCAATCCCAATAAACACTAGGGATGGGGTGATTCCCGAGACTTCTGGGGAGGAGAGGTGTGGATTTATGGGTCCGGGAGAAGTATATTCGCCGATGTCACACCTGGGAATCGTTCTCACGGGTGCCCCCTTCGACTCCGAGCGGTGGAAGACCGCCTACGAGATGGGGCGGGCCGCCCTCGACGGGGGCCACGAGGTGTCGATCTTCGCGTACCTCGATGGCACGTACGTTCCGATGGTCGACCAGCACTTCGAGGAGGCCGCCGAGAACGGCCGCTATCGGAAGATGCCGACAGAGAGGTACCAGGAGCTACTCGAGGCGGGCGCCGAACTGTTCGTCTGCGGGATCTGCACGGACGCACGCTCGATCGATCCCCAGTCCGATCTCCCGGAGGGGGTGACTGTGGGGCTTCTCCCGGACCTCGCGGATATCATCGGGGAGGCGGATCGGGTGATCTCGCTATGACGGGGGTGTCCCGATGAAAAAGTCCGTCGCTGTCCTCCTCACCCGGGCCCCCTACGGGCGCATTCACCTCTCGGAGGGGCTCCGGGCCGCCGGGGGTGTCGCGGCCGGCTTCGATCACCACGACGTGACCGTCCTCTTCGCCGAGGACGCCGTCTATGCCACGCGGTCTGCGATCGACCGCGACCGACTGAACATGCCGGCCCAGATCGAGGATCTGAAGGCAAACGACGGGGAGATGCTCGTCGACGCGGCGGCGCTCGAGGAACGGGACATCTCTCCCGAGGAGATCGCAGACGACGTCGCCGTCGCGAGTGGCAGAACAGTCTCCGAGACCATCCGGGCCGCCGAGGAGGTGCTCACCTTCTGATGTTGTACCTGATCGACAAGCCCCACGAGGAACTGGCCCTTCGAACGGTGCGGACCGATCCCGATCCGACGGTCGTTCTGGTGCAGGACGGGGTCCTCCTGGAGCCCGACGTCGACGCCCCGGTGTACGCCGTCCGGGACGACCTCGAGGCGCGGGGGATCACGCCCCCCGACCCGGTCGAGGCGATCGACTACGACGACCTCGTCGATCTGGTCTTCGAGTCGCCGGTCAAAACCTTCGTCTAGTTCCCGAAGTACTCCCGGGCGGCAGCGACCTTTTCGGCGGGATTTCGCCCGGCGAACTGCGAGGCCCAGTCGGCCGTCTCGAGATCCTGGCTGAGGTCGTACGCGATGGGTTCCCCGTCCCGCTCGAATCGATCGCCTTTCCGTCGGTAGGTTTCAACGAGGACGACCGTTTCGTCGGTCCGTTCGATCGCCCACTCGGTCGCATACTCGTCGCCGGCGGCCACGGCCCACACGTCGGGATCGACCCCTTCGGCGGTGACGCTTCGGTTCGCTGGGTCCAGGATTCGAGTCTCTATCGAGGGGTCATCGATATCGGGCATATCGGGACATAAGTTACCATGCCGTATAGATCTTCGGGCCGTCGCGATTTTCGACCGCTGTGAGAAAATCAGGTGGGATCGTGGCGCTACTCCGATTCGACGACGTGGGTGCCGGCCCCCGATTTCAGCGCCGCCTCGGCGTTCTCGAGCGAAGTGATGATCGCTTCGCGCTCGCGCTCCGAGTCGGCGCTCACGAACCGGCAGGCAGCCTCGACCTTCGGGCCCATGCTTCCGGCGGGGAAGACCCCCTCGTCGTGGAGTTCCCGCAGTTCGTCGGCGGTGATTTCATCGAGGAACTCTTCGTCCTCGGTGCCATAGTCGAGGTAGACCCCATCGACGTCCGTGATGATGAGGAGGTAATTGGCGTCGAGCTGGTGGCCGAGGACGTTCGCGAAGCGGTCCTTGTCGATGACGCCCTCGTGGCCCTCGATGTTGCCGGGCTCCCGTGAGACGGGAACGCCGCCCCCGCCACCGCAGATGACCAGGTCGCGCTTGGCGATGAGCCGCTTGACCGGGGTCTCCTCGAGGATGCCCTGGGGCTCCGGGGAGGGGACGACCCGACGGTAATCTCGGTCGCCGGTATCCCGGACCTTCTCGACGTTCATCCCCTGCTCGCGCAGTTCGTCGACGCGCTCCTCGGGGTAGAAGGGACCGACGGGCTTGGTCGGGTTCTCGAAGGCGGGATCGTCCGGATCGACCACCGTCTGGGTGATGATCGTGGCCACGGGGACGTGTTTCCAGCGCCGCTCCAGTTGCTGGAGCATCTGCTGGGAGAACATGTATCCGATCTGGCCCTGTGACATCGCCCCACAGACGTCAAGCGGCTGTGCCGGCGGGTCGGCCTGCTCCTGCTGGAGCAAAAGCGATCCCACCTGCGGGCCGTTGCCGTGGCTGAGGACGACCTTGTAGCCGGCCTCCATCACGTCCACGATCTGTTTGGACGTGTTCTCGATCGCGGCCATCTGTTCTTCGTAGGTCCCGTCGCTGTCCGGCGGGGAGATCGCGTTGCCACCGAGGGCGATCATGCAGAGAGGCTTCTCGCGATTCCCCTCTCCCTCCCAGAAGTCGGGGGGTTCCTCGTCGAGGTCGAATTCTGGATGGGCGACGTCGGCCATGGCTTAGAAGCCTCGGCCGCCCATCGTGAGTGCCATAACGCCCTTCTGTGCGTGCAGGCGGTTCTCGGCCTGGTCGTAGATCACGCTCTGGGGCCCCTCCATGACTTCCTCGGTGGCCTCATACCCGCGCTTGGCCGGCAGCGGGTGCATGTAGATCGCGTCGTCTTTCGCATTGGACAGCATCTCCTCGTCGGCGATCCAGTGCTGGTTCTGGTCGTGGATTTCCTTCTCTTCCTCGACGCCGCGCTCGCCCACCTTCGTCGAGACCCAGTGTTTGGGATAGACGACGTCGGCGTCCTCGAAGCCCGCTTCCATGTCGTGGACGATGTCGAAGTCGCCGCCGTACTTCTGGGAGTTCTCCTCGGCCATGTCCACGATCTCGGGGTCGAGTTCGACGCCCTCGGGGTGTGCCAGCGTGACGTTGGCGCCCATCTTCGAGAAACCCAGGATCGAGGAGTGGGGGACGCTTGCGGGCCGGCGGACCTCCGGCGCGTAGGCGTAGGAGATCGTGAAGTTGAGGTCCTCGATCCTGTTTTTCTTCTCCCGGACGGTCTGGAGGTCAGCGAGCGTCTGGAAGGGGTGGTACTTGTCACACTGCATGTTGAAGATCGGCACGTCCGCGCCCTCCTGGTACTCGCGGACGAGTTCGGTCCCCTTGGGGTACTCGAAGTCGACGGCCGCACCCAGCACGCGCACGGCGAAGCCGTGTCCATAGCGGGAGAGGATCTTCGAGGTCTCGCGGGCGGACTCCCCGTGTTCCAGCTGGAGCTGTTCGGGCGTCATGACGTGGGGGTAGCCACCCAGCTGGTTGATCCCGGCCTCGAAGGAGTTCCGCGTGCGCGTGCTCGTGTTGTAGAACAGCATGAAGAGCGAGCGTCCGGTCAGCGAGTCGTGGTGCTGCCACTCCTCGCGGGCCCACTCGCGCTTGAGGTGGTCGGCGACGTCGAGAGTAGATTCGAGTTCTTCCTTTTCCCATTCCTGTAGCGTAACCATGTCTTTGCCGCGTAGGTCTGTTTTCATTGGTCGTCACCGCCAAGCAAAGTTGGCACCTAGAGCAAGACACAACCGGGGAATAAAACTTGTGCTGGGCGTTGGAACGGAAACGACCCTGAGACGCACCACCAAGAGCACCCATGGGATGTGATACCGGAGTTCACCGGGACTACACCCCGACCGTCGGCGCCGTACCCATACCTTTTTGGCAAAACCCAAATTAGAGTGGAATGGCATCATGAGCGGAAGTACTCGCGGAGACCGTATCGGACTGTATCTGCAAGACAAACGACCCCTGGAGCGCAACGTGGAGATCGCTCAGTACGCCGAGGAACAGGGCTTTGATGAGATCTGGCAGGCGGAATCACGCCTCGCCCGCGACGCGATCTCCCCGCTTGGCGCATACGCGGCCGTGACGGACGAGATCAAACTCGGGACCGGCGTCATCAACGTCTGGACGCGGAACGTCGCCCTGACCGCCCAGACCGCGAGTACGCTCGAGGAACTCGCGGGCCCGGACCGCATCGAACTCGGCATCGGTGCCTGGTGGGAACCCATCGCCTCGAAGGTCGGGGTCAATCGCGAAAAGCCCCTGCTCGCGATGCGCGAGTGGGTCGAGGCCCTCCAGCAGCTTCTCAACATGGAGACGGTCAACTACGACGGGGAGTTCGTTCAGCTCGAGGACGTCGAACTCGACGTCGTCCACGGGGACACCGGCCCGCGCACGGTCGACGTCTACGTGGGTGCGACCGGCTTCCAGGCCCTGGAGATGTCCGGGGAGTACGCCGACGGCGTCGTCATGAACTACCTCGTGAGTCCGGAGTACAACGACCAGGCGATCGAGGCCATCGAGCGGGGCGCCGAGAAGGCCGGCCGGTCGCTGGATGACATCGATCGCCCGCAGCTTGTCGTCGCCTCCATGGACCACGACGAGCAGAAGGCCCTGGACAACGCCCGCGAGCTGATCACGCAGTATCTGGGCCAGCAGCCCCACATCATGAAGGCAAGCGGCGTCAGTCAGGACCTCATCGACGACGTCGAGGAGGCCATCGGCGGCTGGCCCGCCGACCACGAGGACATCGAGAAGGGCATGGAACTCGTCCCGGACGACGTCGTCCGCAAGCTGACTGCGAGTGGCACGCCCGAGCAGGTCCGCGAACAGGTCGCCGGGTACGTCGAATCCGGTGCTGACGTCCCGATCATCTACCAGCTCGGTGACGACGTCGAGCTGCTGATCGACGAGCTCGCCGACGGCTACCTGTAACGCCCCCGTCAATTCGAATTTCCTATAATTTTTCTCGCGTACGTTCGATTTCTCTCCCGATTTTGCCCTGATTTACCATGTAAGATTGGACAGGAGCGTCGGTCCGATTACTCAAGTTATAAGTGATACCCCCTATTACGAACGCATATGGCTCCTGAATGGGACCGTAACAGCAGTGCTGCGTCGGACGTGTTCGAAACCATCGGCAACACGCCGCTCGTGGAGCTCACCAACGCCAGCGAGGGCCTCGACGGGACGATCTACGCCAAGTGGGAAACGTTCAACCCGTCGAACAGCCTGAAGGACCGGATCTACTACGAGATGATCACGCAGGCCGAGAAGCGTGGTGACCTCACCGAGGACATGGAGATCCTCGAGACCTCCACCGGCAACGCCGGCATCGCGTGTACCTTCGTCGGTACCCGTCTGGGCTACGACGTCAACATCGTCATGCCCGAGGGCATGAGCGAGGAGCGCAAGAAGCTGATCCGGGTCTACGGTGGGAACCTCATCGAGACGCCGGGCGCCGAGTCCGACGTCGACCTCGCCCAGGACAAGGCCGAGGAGATGATGGAAGAAGAGCCCGACACGTACTGGTTCCCCGACCAGTTCAGCAACGACGACAACGTCGCCGCCCACAAGAAGACCACGGGCCCGGAGATCACCGACCAGCTCGGTGGCGCACCGGACGCGTTCGTCGCCGGGCAGGGGACCGGTGGCACGGTCACGGGCATCGCCAGGCACATCGAGGAGGAATACGGCGAGGACGCGACCGAGATCTACCCCCTCGAGCCGTACGAGGCGCCGCTCCTGGCCAAAGGCGAGTGGGGCTCCCACGAGATCGAGGGCATCGGTGACGGATTCATCCCGAAGAACCTGGATCCGGCACTGTTCGAGGGCATCGTCCGCGTCAAAAGCGAGGAGGCCCTGGAAATGGCCGACTGGCTCCCCAAGAACGAGGGCATCTTCTGTGGCATCTCCAGCGGTTCGAACGTGAGGGGCGCCCAGAAGGTCCTCGAGCAGCGCGACGAGGTCGACACGGTCGTGACGATGATCAACGACGTCGGCGAGCGGTACTTCTCGACCCGGCTCTTCGAGCCGGACTACGAGGTCGAGGTGCCCGACCGCGATCACCCCATCGACGAGCGCTCGAAGAAGCTCCTCGATGAGTACCAGGACGGCTGGCGGATGATCGAGTAATCGGGTAGGGTCTTCTCACTGTTTTGCGTTCTTTTTCGGAATCGAGAATCACCAGCCGGCGGCTAGTTCCGGCGCTGAAAAATCGTCGACAAGAAAACTCGTTAATCGCCGAAGATGGCCTCGACCTCCTCGATCTCGGGCGGGATCGAGTAGGGATCACGACCCGCGGCCTTCGCGTTCTCGAGGTCCTTCAGCCCGTAGCCGCTGGAGACGACGACCACCGATTCGCCCGCCTCGATGATGTCACGCTCGATGGCCTTCTCCGTCCCGGCGATGATCGCCGCGGCGGCGGGTTCGGTGAACAGGCCCTCCGTGCTTCCGAGTTCGAGTTCGGCGTCGAGGATCTCCTGGTCGGAGACCGCGACCGAGTCCCCGTCGCTCTCCTCCATGGCGTTGACGGCCTTGCGGAGGTTCGCCGGCGCGGCGACGGCGATGCTGTCGGCCAGGGTTTCGGCCTTCTGATCGAGGCTCTCCTCGCCGTGGAAGGCCTCGTGGATCACGGGCGCGCCCTCGGCCTGGACGCCGAGCATCTTCGGCGTCTCCTCGATGTAGCCCAGTTTCTCGAACTCCTTGAGCCCCTTCCAGACCCCGGCGATGGTACAGCCGTCGCCGACCGAGACGACGACCCAGTCCGGGACCTCTCCCATGGTCTGTTCGGCGATCTCCAGGCCGGCGGTGCGCTTGCCCTCGACCTGGAAGGGGTTGAACGCCGCGTTGCGGTTGTACCAGCCGTACTTCTCGGTGGCTTCCAGGCTGAGTTCGCCGGCCTCGGGGTAGGTCCCTTCGACCTGAATCACGTCGGCGCCGTAGACCAGCGGCTGGGCGAGCTTGCCTTCCGGGGCCGTCTCGGGCACGAAGATTCGGGCGTCGAGGCCGCCGCGGGCGGCGTACCCGGCGAGGGACGCGGCCGCGTTCCCGGTCGAGGCACACGTCACGACGTCGTGATCGTGGTGGTCGGCCTTGGTGACGGTGACTGCCGTCGCCCGGTCCTTGAAGCTCGCCGTGGGGTTCCGACTGTCGTCTTTGACGTGCAGTTCGACGCCCAGTTTCTCGCCCAGTCGGGGCGCCTCGATCAGGTCGGTGCCGCCCTCGCCCAGGGTCACGGGCTCGGCGTCCTCGGCGACCGGCAGGAACGGGCGATACTTCCAGAGGTCCGGAATCCCGCCGCCCAATTCGTCGGCGAAGTCCGCATCGATGGCGTCGTAGTCATAGACGACATCGAGGATTCCCTCCATCGGGTCGTCGTGGTTGGGGCAGGTGTACATGATCCCCTCGGGTTCGTACTCCTCCCCGCACTCGATACACCGATAGGCTTCGACGTGTTCCATGCCCATACCACCGCGTTGCCGCCCCCCGGACGTAAAATTGTCCGTCTGTCGTCGGGGAAAGAGGTTTGCTCGTTCGGTCCCAGGTGGCGATATGAATCGGTTCGTCACGCGGGCGAGAGCGGTGGAGATACTCCGGGGGCTCCGGTCGGAGACGATCCGGTCCCTCGAGGCGACATCCGTCGAACCGGGGGCGGGCATCCCCAATCGTACCGTTGCGGCCGAGGTCCGTGCGAAAGCCGATCGACCCGAACACGACCGGGCGATGATGGACGGGTATGCCGTCGCGGCCGACCAGTCGTTCCCCCTCGAGGTGATCGAGGACGTGTTTCCGGAAGACGAGCGTCCCGCGGTCCCGGACGGGACGGCCGTTCGGATCACGACCGGTGGCCCGTTGCCGGAGACGGCCGACGCCGTGATCCGCTCGGAAGACGCCACCGTCGAGGACGGCCAGCTTTACGGCCCGCCGGTCGAGCCGGGGGAGTACACCTACCGACAGGGCTCGAACGTGACGGCAGGCGAACTGGTATACGAGGCGGGCGACGTGCTCGGGGCCAGGGATGCCATTCTGCTCGCGGACCTCGGGAGAGACGATGTGCCGGTCTTCCGGCCGTTCTCGGTGGCCGTGCTCGCCACCGGGACGGAGATAGCCCAGGACCCGTCGATGGATCGGGACTCCGAGATGCTCCTGGAGCTGTTTGACTCGTGGGGCGCGACGGCCTCCTTCGAGGGCGTAGTGCGGGACGATCCCGAGACCGTGCGCTCGAGGATCGCCGCCCTCGCCGAGGAGTACGACGTCGTCGCGACGACCGGGGGAACCAGCCGCGGTTCGAAGGACTACGTCATCGAGGCCCTCGAGGCCCTCGGGGAGGTACGGTTCCACGGACTGCAGTTCCGGCCGGGCAAGTCTCTCGGGGTGGCGGACCTGAACTCGGCCGTCGCGTTCGCGATTCCCGGCAAACCGTTTGCCGCCTACACGGTCGCGGCCTTCGTCCTGCGGGTCTTTTTCACGGGTTCGTCCCGGTTGCCGACCGTTCAGGGAGTCTGTCCCGTCGAGGTGGGGATCCCGAACCCGGATTTCACCTACGCCATCCCGGCGACGCTCGCCGGCGGGGAGGTGGTGCCGCTGGGCCACGAGTCCTCGGCCGTGCCCATCTACGGCAACGTCTTCAAGACCACGGCGCTGTCCTCGGTGACCCGGATCGCGCGGGCCGACGGCGCGATTCTCGCCGCCGAGCCGATCTCCGCGGGGGAACAAGTTACGGTGGTGCCCTACGATAGTCTAGAGTGATGTCACAGCAATCGGGCGACGGCGAGGAACCGAACCCAACCGGGAGGACGGACGAGACGGCCGTCTCGGCGACCTGGTTCGACGAATCGATCCTGGAACGGTCCCGACCGAGCGGCGTGCCGGACGTCGGTGCCGTCGTGTTGGCCGCCGGCGAGGGACGCCGGTTCGAGGGGGGCTATAAGCTCCTGGAACCCGTCGACGGCGAACCGATGATCGTCCGAGCAGTCGGTCTGCTCCTCGAGAGCTGTCTCCCCGAGGTGACCGTCGTCGTCGGCCATCGCGAGGCGGCGGTCCGGGACGCGCTCGCCGACCTCGACGTCGAGATCATCACGAACGAGGACTGGCCGGAGGGCCAGAGCACGTCGCTCCGACGCGGCGTCGAGCGGGCCCGCGAGGGCGACTGGGCGGCCACCGTCTTCGGCCTGGGAGATATGCCGTTCGTGCGCCCCGAGACCGTCGACCTGCTCGTCGAAGGGTACCTCGAAGACCTGGGCGGCATCGTGGCCCCGGCCTCCGACGGTTCCCGCGGGAATCCCACGCTCTTCGGGAGCGAGTACTACGAGGACCTGGCAGCCGTGACCGGGGACACCGGAGGGCGACCGGTGCTCTGGTCGGCCGAGGACATCGCCGTGATCGAGACCGAGGATCCGGGCGTCCTCCGTGACGTCGACGTGCGCGAGGACCTGTAGCTACTCGGCCTTCGGGCCGCGGGGGATGAACTCGCCGGCCCCGCGTTGCGAGGAGACCTCGTGGTCCTCGGCGGCGATTTCCCCGTCACGGATCACGACGTCGACGGTTGCGGTCCACTCCATCCCCTCGTAGGGCGTCCAGCCGCCGTTGAAGACCAGGTCCTCGGCCGAGACGGTGTACTCGTCCTCGCCGACCAGGACCAGGTCGGCGTCGGTCCCCTCCCGGATGGCGCCCTTTCGGGGGAAGATGCGGGCTTCCTTGGCCGGCCGGCTCGCGACCAACTCGACGAGTCGCTCCCAGGTGATCCGCCCCTCGTGGACGCCCTCGCTGACCAGGAACTCGAGCATGGTCTCCAGGCCGGGCAGTCCGGCGTAGGGCTCCCAGATGTTCTCCCAGCCTTTCTCACGCTCCTCCCGGTAGGTGGGGAAATGCTCGCTCGCGATCAGATCGACGGTCCCGTCCTCGACGGCCGCCCAGAGGCGCTTGACTTCCTCCTCGGACTTCAGTCCCGGATTCACCTTGAGGAACGGGCCCAACTCCTCGGCGTCATCCTCCGAGAAGGCCAGATAGTGGGGACAGGTTTCGATGGTGATCGGAATCTTCGCTCGGCTCTTGAACCGATCGGCCTCCCGGACGCCGGACCCGCTGGAGATGTGCACGGGATGGACCGGACAGTCCGTGTACTCCCCGAAGAGGCCGACGCGGTTGACGGCGTCGAGTTCGGCCTCGACCGGGCCGGTGCGGGGATAGACCGCGGGGTCATCGGAGTCGATCTGCTCCCGGGCGTGGTCGAGGATGCCCTGTGACTCGCTGTGGACCCGGACCTTGCCGCCGGCCTCGCCCACGCGGTCCATGAGTTTCACGATCCCGCCGTCGTCCATCTGGTAGGGCTCGGCCGTGAACGTCTTGAAGTCCGGGACGCCCTCGGCCATGATCCCCTCGACGTCGACTGTCGGGTCCTGAATGTTGCCCGCGATGAGGCCGAAGTCGACGTGGGTCAGTTCCTCGATCGTCTCCCGCCATTCGCGGATCGCCTCTGGGGTGTCCTTTGGCGTCTGGGTCGGGAGCATGACGACCGTCGTGACGCCGCCGGCCAGGGCGCTTTTCGTCTGGGTGGCGGCGTCGATTCCTTCCGGGAACAGTTCCGCGTCCTGGAGGTGATTGTGGATGTCCACGACTCCGGGCATCGCGACCCGCCCCTCGCCGTCGATGAGGTCATCGGCGTCCGCGTCGACTGCGGGCCCGACGGCCTCGATCTCGCCGTCCTCGATCGCGATCGAACCGCGTTCGACGCCGTTCGCGCTTGCGATGTCCACGTCCTCGATGAGGAGGTCGACCATACGAGTACTCCCGTTCGGCGCGACCAAAAACGCTTGCCCGGAGAACTCGGATCGCCACTCAACAGACGACCCACGGCGAGTGGCCCCAGGAGCCAGAAACCCGGAGAGGGAAAGAGTCCCTCCCGATTCCGAGATCTCGCAGTACTGTGATGCAGTCGGTGGTTAATTACCGCGGTGGCGAGGCGAACGGCCGGCCGATCGTCCTCTCCCCGTATCCTGTGGGACCGGTTCGCAACCGAACCGAATACTTTTATAAAAGCTGCGACGCTATCGATAGCTGCATGGAACTCAACGCAGGCACACTGGTAACGATGAACGACTCCTCCGACGTGCTGGAGGACGTTCACGTGGTCGTCGAGGACGGCGAGATCGCAGAGATCGACGATGGCTTTGTCTCCGGCGAGGACGTGATCGACGCGTCGGACGACGTCGTCATTCCGGGGCTGGTCAACGCCCACACGCACATGTACTCCCTCCCGATTCGGGGAGCCCCACTCGACGTCAGCCCGCAGAGTTTCTACGAGAACCTCACCGACATCTGGTGGCGGGTCGACGAGGCGTTCACGGAGAAGACCGCCCGGACGTCCGCGGTCGGCTCCGTCAAGGAGATGCTCGAGGGCGGCGTGACGACCTTCTGTGACAATTACTCCGGGCCGAACACCCTCCCTGGCGGCCTCAGGGCCGTCGCGGAAGGCGTGAGCCAGACCCCGATCCGCGCGATGCTCGCCTTCGAGGCCACCGCCCGGAACTCGGTCGAGGAGGCGACCGCGGGAATCGATGAGAACGAGCGGTTCATCGCCGAGGAAGAGGACGAGTACGAGAACGTCGAGGGTCACTACTGCCTTCACACCCTCTTTACCAACACCGAGGAGACGGTCACGGACACCGTCGAGCGGGCGGTCGATGACGACCGTCCGATCCAGATCCACCTCGAGGAGGGCCTGGTCGACGTCCACGAGTCGATCAAGGAGTACGGCAAGCGCCCGGTCCACGCCCTCGAGGACATGGGCTTTTTCGACGCCGACGTCATCGCGGCCCACGGCGTCCACGCGACCGAGGACGAGATCGAGGTCCTGGCCGAACACGACGTGGGCCTCGCGCACAACCCCTACTCGAACACCAACAACGCGGTCGGGATCGCCGACGTCGAGACCATGGAGGAGAAGGGCCTGACCATCGGGATCGGGGACGACGGCTGGGACCCCGACATGTTCGAGACGATGCGGACCGCCGTCGGCATCCACAAGCTCAAGCAGACCAACCCGAGCGGGTTCGACGCCGCCAAGGCCCTCGAGTGGGCGACCCGGGGCAGCGCGGAAGTGCTCGGGATGGAAGATGCCGTCGGGAGCATCGAGGTCGGCAAGAAGGCCGACTTCGCGGTCCTCGACATGGGCCCCAACCCGGTCCTGCCGGGGAGTGCCCCCTACTACGTGGTCAACGCGGCCAGCGAGAGCGACGTCACCAAGACCATCATCGGCGGTGAGGTGGTCTACGAGGAGGGCGTCGGCGTCACGGGCGTCTCCGAGGCCGACCTCCAGGCGGTCGGCGAGGCCAGCGAAGAGCTCTGGGACCGGCTCTAGCCGAATCGATCGCCCGCGGTTTTCGGGGCCCGCACGCGAATGGCCGGTCGGGCGGGGAAATTTTGATACACCATAAGGACGTGTATTGATACACGGTGAGGACGTGTACTCCACAGACGGTATCGCCGTGCACTCATATCCATGACAACCGAGTACTGCTGTAAGGTCGCTCGCGTCGCGGAGAAGTACGGGGTCCCCGACGCCGTCCCGTCGGAGCTGACACTTTCGGATGCGCTTCTCGCCCGGTGGCAGGGGCGGGATGGGTACCGGGAACACGGATACCGGACGCTGACGGACTGGTTCAACCGACAGCTGTTCGAACGGGCCGCCGAACGGGCGGATCGGCGGGTCAGCGACCCGCAGCTAACCGCGGAGTACGAGGTCCTGACCGGGGAGGACGAACTCCAGAAGCTCGATCTGCAGGACGAACTGGCCGCCGCGGGGATCGACGCCGAACAGCTGCTTGCCGACATGGTCTCCTGGAGTTCGATGCGGGGGCACCTCACCGACTGTCTCGGCGGCGAGAAGACCCGGGAGGCCACGACCGACTGGGAACGCAACAGCATCGAGATTTCCCGATCACAGGCCAGGGGGAAGATTGAGGAGGCCGTGGCTGCGCTCGGATCGAAGGGCGAGATCGCCGGTGCCGAAGAGGCGGCGGTGTCGATCGACGTGCATCTGCACTGCGACCGCTGTGATACCGCCGTTCCGCTCGTCGTCGCACTCGAACGGGGACACGTCTGTGAGATCCATCACGCGGTCGACTCCTGATCGGCGAACGGTCGGTTCGTCCGTCCAACTGTAGTCCGTCGGTTTCGGGAGACTGTTCGATTCCATGCCCGATCCATTAGAGTTACGGTGGGGACGGTCGTAGATGTACGCGTAATGAACTTCGATCCAGTCGAGGACAGTGATCCGGACGTCGCAGACGCACTCCGCAGCGAGACCGATCGGCAGGAAAACACCCTGATGATGATCGCCAGCGAGAACGCCGTCTCGGAGGCGGTCATCTCCGCGCAGGGCAGCCCCCTGACGAACAAGTACGCAGAGGGGTACCCCGGCGAACGATACTACGGCGGCTGTGAGCACGTCGACGAGATCGAACAGCTGGCGATCGACCGCGCAAAAGAACTCTACGACGCGGACCACGTCAACGTCCAGCCCCACAGCGGGACCCAGGCCAACATGGCCGTCCTGTTCAGCGTTCTCGAGCCGGGAGATAAGATCCTCTCGCTCGACCTCAACCACGGCGGCCACCTGAGCCACGGCCATCCGGTCAACTTCTCGGGCACCCTCTATGACGTCGAGCAGTACGAGATCGATCCGGAGACGGGCCGGATCGACTACGAGATGCTGGATGAGAAGGCCCACGAGTTCGAGCCCGACATCATCATCTCGGGCTACTCCGCGTATCCCCGGGTCGTCGACTGGGAGCGCGTCCAGGCGTCCGCCGATGACGTCGGCGCCTACCACCTCGCGGACATGGCTCACATCACCGGGCTGGTCGCCGCCGGCGAACACCCCAACCCGGTCGGTGTCGCGGACTTCACGACCGGTTCGACCCACAAGACGATCCGGGCCGGCCGTGGCGGCATGATCCTCACGAGCGAGGAACATGCCGACCTCATCGACAAGACCGTCTTCCCGGGCATCCAGGGCGGTCCGCTCATGCACAACATCGCGGGCAAGGCCGTCGGTTTCGGCGAGGCCCTCGAACCCGAGTTCGAGGAGTACGCGGCCCAGACGGTCGAAAACGCCACGGCGCTCGGCGAGAGCATGGCCGAACAGGGCTTCAAACTCGTCTCGGGTGGCACCGACAACCACCTCATCCTGGTCGACCTGCGGGAGTCCCATCCCGACGTCACCGGAAACGAGGCCGCCGACGCCCTCGAGGAAGCGGGCATCGTCCTGAACGCCAACACCGTGCCCGGCGAGACCCGATCGGCCAAGAACCCCTCCGGCATTCGCATCGGCTCGCCCGGGCTCACCTCCCGTGGCTTCGAGGAGGCGGAGATGCGCGAGGTCGGCCAGCTCATCGGGCGCGTACTTGACAACATCGATGACGAGTCGGTCATCGACGAAGTCGGGGAGGAAGTCGATCGCCTGACCGACGAGTACCCGCTGTACGAATAAGAGCCCCCACTTTTACCGCCATCTTTTGACGGTCCCGATGACCATATTTTAAGGGGGTCAAACCCGTGATTCGTCGTTATGGCCGATGCCTTTCGGACCCGGACGGGAGTCCCCCGCGGGGAGTATGACTTCGATCATCGCCCCGAGACCGACCAGTCCTTCGAGAACGCGCTGGCAAAGGCCCGGGCGGGAGACCGACTGACCGTCGAGGACGGGATCGAGTTGCTGACGACGGGGACGGACAGACAGGGCATCGATCACGAGCGGATGGCCGCCGTCGTGGCGGCCGCGGACGAGCGTCGGAAGGCGGTCGTCGGTGAGGAGGTGACCATCGTCGCGAACCTCAACAACAACGTCACCTCGGCCTGTGGGACCGGGTGTCTGTTCTGTAACTACCGCGACAACGCTCACACGTTCGAAGTCGGCACGGAGGGCGATCCCCGCGGGTTCACCAAGACGCCCGCGGAATCCCGCGAAATCGTCGCCGACGCCGTCGAGCGGGGCATCTACGAGGTGACCTCGGTCAGCGGGCTCCACCCGGCCCTCGCCCTCGACGGGGAGCACCGCGAGATCCTTTCGGCCGCCGATCATCCCCGATATACTCCCCCATCGGCCTACGAGAAAGATCCCGGGTCGTATGCCGAACAGATCGAGTCGATGTCGATCGACGGCGTGCACGTCCACTCGATGACACCCGAGGAGGCAGATCACGCCGCCCGCGGGACCGACTGGGACTACGAGACCGTCTACCGGAAACTCAAGGACGCCGGGCTGGATTCGGTCCCGGGCACGGCGGCCGAAATTCTCGTCGACGAGGTCCGGGAGGTGATCTGTCCCGGAAAGATCGACACCGAAACCTGGTTCGAGGCCATCGAGGGGGCCGCCGCGGCCGGGCTTCCCGTCACGGCGACGATCATGTACGGTCACGTGGAAAACGAGGCCCACCGAATCCGCCATCTGAAGCGCATTCGGGACCTGCAGGACCGGACGGGATCGATCACCGAATTCGTCCCGCTCTCTTTCATCCACGAGAATACCCCCCTCGCCGAGCGGGGAATGATCGAGGGGGGAGCGACCCCGGCGGAGGACACGCTCATGATCGCCGTCTCGCGGCTCTTTTTGGACAACGTCGATCACATCCAGTCCTCCTGGGTGAAGTTCGGCAACGAACGGGGGCTCGAGATGCTCGAGGCCGGGGCCGATGATTTCATGGGGACGATCCTCTCCGAGGAGATCACGAAACGGGCCGGCGGGGGGAACGGCGTGTTCCGCTCGTTTGCCGAACTCGCCGAGCTGATCGAATCGATCGATCGGATCCCCGTCGAGCGATCGACTGACTACGCCCGTCGGCGACGGATCGACACGGCCAACGGCCGTCCGGGGCCCGTCCTCGGGCCCCGGGCCGATGATACGCCCCTGATCGCGGAGGAGCGGAGTGCCGGGCACTCCGCGATCGGCGACTGATCACCCGATCGTTATCGTTTTCTCGGTCGATTCGACGATCTCGAGCAGGTCGCCCATCGTCGAGCGCGGCCGGTCGTCGCCCGGTTCGATGTCACGGGACTCCATACAGGTTCCACAGGCATGGAGGTCGCCCCCGTTCTGGCGGTATTTCCGCAGCACCCCTGATACGTTGTACGCCTCGGTCGCCACGTCCGGGGCCTCCACGCCGTCACCGAGAAGGAAGGTCCGGACCTCGTGGCCGCCTTCCAGGGCCTGGTTCGCGAGCCGAAAGCCGTTCCAGATCTTCTCCGGATCGTCGGTCTCGAGGATGATTCCCAGTTCCATCAGTCGCCGATGGGGGCCGAAATCCTATAACCGTTCTGTCGGTCCCCGTCGGCTCGGGACGAAAAAGACCCCAGCGTGGCGAGCGCTTACAGTTTCAGACCGAGGCCGGCGTAGACGCCCGCGGCGTCGACGACGTTCTCGACAGTGACCCGCTCGTTGGCCATGTGAGCCCACTCCTCCTCGGAGGGACCGAAGCCGATCGTCGGGACGCCCGCGACGCCCATCGTGTAGTTCCCGGAGGTGGAGAAGGTCCACTTCGTGACCTCGGTGTCCTTCTGGAGCACCTCGTCGACGACGTCCTTGGTGTCCTCGACCAGCCAGTGGTCCTCCTCGAGGAGCCAGGTGGGCATGTACTTCCGGGACTCGAGTTCGTAGCCGGTCCAGGTGGGTTCGTTGAAGGTCAGCATCTCGACGTTCGCGGTCACGTCATCGCCGTACACCTCGACGGCGGCGTCGACCGCATCCTGGAGTTCGTTCCGGACCGTCTCCTCGTCCTCGCCGAGAGTGTGGCGGCGGTCGATGTAGATGGTCGCCGCGGCCGGGACGGCGTTGTTCGACGGCGTGTTGACCTCCAGGTTCGAGGCGACGATGGTGCCCTTCCCGAGGAAGTCGTGGTCGGCGGTCTCCTCGTTGAGTTCCTCGATCCGCTGGAGGACCTCGGAGGCGTGGTACAGCGGATTGATGCCGCGCTCGGGTGCGGAGGCGTGACTGGACTTGCCGTCGAGTTCGATGCGCCACTCGCTGCGCCCGCGGTGGCCGCGCTTGACCCGCATCTCCGAGGCTTCGCCGATGACGACGGCGTGCCAGTCGACGTCCATGTTCTCGAAGACGTACTTCATCGCGTGCCCCTCGCGGGTTTCCTCCATGAGTTCGCCCGTGACGTACATGTCGTGCTCGGGCGTAAAGCCAAGGGCCTTGATCGCGGCTCCGCCATACACCATGGAGGCCATGGCGCACTTCATGTCCGAGGTCCCGAGACCGTACATCTTGCCGTCCTCGATCTCGGCCTCGTAGGGATCCCAGTCCCACTGATCCAGGTCGCCCGGACCGACCGTGTCGATGTGGGAGTTGAACATCACGGCTTCCTCGGACTCCCCCTCGATGACACCGTGAACGTTCCCGAACTCGTCGATGAACGCGTCGTCGTAGTCCAGGTCTTCCATCTCCTGGCGGATGCGTTTGGCCACTTCCTCCTCGTCCTCGCCGATGGTCGAGGCGGAGTGAATCGAGACGATGTCCTGCAGGAAGGAAATCAGGTCCTCCCGGTGGTCCTGTACCCAATCGTCGATGGCCTCTCGCTGCTCAGTTGTAAGACTCATAGCTCTCAGTTGAAACGAACTCTGCCCGTTTCTTAAGCGTATCGAAAGTGTATCGATTCGCCGGACCGACGGCGAAATGGTTAACCCGGATCGGTCGTTACCGGGAAGCGTGATCCCGGGCACAGCGGAGTACGACGTCGACGTCCAAGTCCCGGAGGAGGAAATCACGTCGCTGCTCTCGGTCGATCCCGCCTCCGTGGCCCGCCCCGCGGAGCTCACCTTCGCCCGCAACGTCTTTCTCCCCGTGACGACGGCCTGCCGGTACACCTGCACGTACTGTACGTTCTACGATCCCCCGGGCCAGGCCACGCTCATGTCGCCCGGGGAGATCCGAGAAGCGGTCCGGCGGGGGGTGAAGGCCGGCTGCACGGAGGCCCTTTTCACCCTCGGGGACGAGCCCGACGACCGGTACACCGAACTCGAGGCGGACCTCGCGGACCTGGGCCACGAGTCGATCCACTCCTACCTCCGCGAAGCGAGTGAAATCGCCCTCGAGGAGGGGCTGCTCCCCCACGGGAACCCCGGCGACCAGACCCGGGACCAGATGGCCCAGCTCGCAGACGTCATGGCGAGCATGGGGGTCATGCTCGAAACCACGGCCGATCTCGACGTGCACGCGGGCTCGCGGCGAAAAGTACCGGGCCAGCGACTGGCCACCATCCGCAACGCGGGCGAACTGAAGATCCCGTTCACGACGGGAATCCTCTTTGGCATCGGCGAGACCTGGCGGGACCGGGCCGAGAGCCTGCTCGCGATCGCGGCCCTCCACGAGCGATACGGCCACATCCAGGAGGTCATCGTCCAGCCCGTCACGCCGAACGAACGCTGGGACGGCGACCCCCCGGACGTCGAGACGATGCGACGGGTCGTGGCGATGGCCCGGAAGGCGCTCCCCGGGGAGGTGGCGGTGCAGGTTCCGCCGAACCTCGCCCCCGTCGGCAAACTCCTCGACGCCGGCGTCGAGGACCTGGGCGGAGTGTCACCGGTGACCGAGGACTACGTCAACCCCTCCTTCGCCTGGCCGGCCGTCTCGGAGCTCGAGTCGATCGCCGAGTCGGCCGGCCTGCCGCTTCGCGAACGGCTGCCGGTCTACGAGCGATACCTCCCGACTGACGGCCTCGAAAACGAGTGGATCCCGGAGTCGGTCGGACGGGTGATTTACGGGGATACCGAAGCCGGCCGTCGGTACCGGGCGTTGCTCGACCGGGAGGAGGGCCCTCGCGTGTAGCGGGGCTGGGCTCCGCTCGAACCGGCCCCGATCGAACCATCCGCCGACCGCTTCGGCGAACCGACCATTTTTACTACCCATGAACGCGTTGTACAAGTAATGCCCACGATCCGCATCAGGGACTGGACGAAAGCCCGGCTCGATGAGATTCGGGAGCAACAAAACCACTCCTCGCACGATTCGGTGGTCAAGACGCTCCTGAAAGATCACCAGCTTGCGGAGGCCCGGAAGCGCGCTAACAGGGGACCCACGGTCTCCGAAGAGACCTATCGTGCCCCCACAGAAGAGGACGAATACGCGGTACCTGGGATGAAGGTCCTCGCGGAACTCGAGACGCCGAAGGACAACGTCGGGTTTCTCTGGTGTCCCAACTGCGATACGGAAGTGGCCCATTTCACGTTTTCCGACGCCTGTTCGTTCGAGGACTTCGAAGCGACCTGTCCACAGTGTTTCACGGACCTCGACCACCACGCCCTCGTGGCCATCGAGATCGATTACCCCCTCGAACGAAAGTTGGTCGAGGACGAACTCGCAGACGACCTCAAGACGGCGGTGATCGACTACTGGGACCGGCGACTCGCGGAGTCCCCGGCAGAGATCACCGATCAGGACGACAGAGACCGGCTCTGTCGGCTCGTCTGGCAGTTCGATCAGTACGTCCGTGACTTCATGTGGGAGTGGCCCAGCGACGTCCCCGTCGTCGGCCTGGAGGCGGGCAGGACATACGCCCGGACCGACGCGGACGAACGGATCGAGGTGCTGGAACGAGTCCCGAAGAGCGGCTCGCGTGTCGATGCCTTTCGGGTGCGTCGGCACCCGGCGGACTCCGGCGACGAACCGGCGACGGAACTGCTCGAATCGGAGACGGTCTGTGAACTGCTTCGAAATCGCCTCCTCGAATTCGTCGAGTGAATTCGCTGCGGCGGATCTGCCGCCTGGATACACGGACTTAGGGTGTGTTTTTATTTCGGGAAGAGCTCGAGGGCGGGGAGCGAGATCGACCCCTGTATCGACCGAAACAGGGCCTGACCGCTCCGGACACCCCGATCGGGTGGACGTCGCTTCCCACGACCGAACTCACCGCCGGGTTCGTGATCGCTGGGGGCGGTATGGACGCCGTGGCGAAAACGATAAGGTGATTGCGAGTCACGTATATGGATACAACCATTCACGTATATGGATACAACCATGGTACGTTTCGAGGCACAGCGGTCGATAAATCGATTGGCGAGGGCCTGTCCGTCGAACCGGTCGATCGGTCATTCGCCCGTTGGATCCACAAAACCGACGCGATGACAGTCGACATAACGATCAAGAACATCGGGGGAATTCGGGACGGAGAGGCGACGCTGGAACCCGGACTCAACGTCGTCCAGGGCGCCAACTGGCAGGGGAAGACGAGTTTCATCCAGGCCCTCGAGTCGGCGATGGGCATCGCCACGACCGTCACCGAGGGGGCGTCCTCGGGGGCGGTCGAACTCGGGGGCGACCTTACCGCGTCCGTCGAGGTCCTCGACCGGGACGGATCGACGGTCGTCGAGGGGTCCCCGCTGCTCGAGTCCGACGCCGACCTGACCAAGGCCCGACTCTACGCCTGTCTCGGGGAGAACAACCCGATCAGGGAAGCGGTACGGGCGGGTGAGAACCTCGAGTCAGTCCTGACACGTCCCCTCGACCTGGAGGACATCGACCGTCGGATCGGGGAACTGAAAAGCGAGCGCGACCGGATCGACACCGAGATCTCCAAGGCCGAGAACAGCAAGCAGAAGATCCCGCAACTCAAAGAGCGGATCGAAACCCTCCAGGACCAGATCCAGGAGTACGAATCCCGGCTGTCCGACCTGGAGGGGGAGTCGGCCGACGCGGTGACTGAGAAACGCGAACGCCTCAGCCGGGCCCGATCGGAGCGCAATCAACTCGAATCCGAGATAGAGCGACTCGAGCGGTCGATCGAACGATACGAGGAGAAAATCGAGGAAAAGCGGGACGAACTCGACTCGATCTCCGTCGCCGAGACCGACGTCGAGTACGCGGATATCGAGGCGAAAAAGTCCCGGATCGACGAGATCCGGAGTGACATCACGGTCCTCGAGTCCCTGTTCACCGCGAACAACCTGTTGTTGGAGGAAGACGGGCTGGAGTTGCTCACCGACGTCGATCACGGCGTCGACACGGGCACCATCTCGTGCTGGATCTGCGGGTCGGAGACGACCCGGTCGATCGTCGAAGACCACCTCGAATCGCTGCGGGAGACCCTCCAGGTCCATCGCAGCAAACTCAGCGACGAGAAAAGCGAGCTGAACGAGATGGAGACCGAGTACGAGCGCCAGCAACAACAGGAACGGCGCAAACGCGTCCTCGAGGAGGACATCCAGGAGCTACAGCGGGAGCTAGAGACCAAGCGGGAGCGTCTCGCCGATCGAAATGACGAACTCGCCGACCTCGAAGCCACCATCTCATCGCTCAGCGAGTCAGTCGACGAATCCGTCGAGGCGATCACGGACGTGGAGAGCGAACTCAAGTTCCGGCGATCGGAACTCGAAGAGGCCGAGGACGAACTGGAGAAACACCAGCGCAGCGCCTACCAGCTCGATCAGCTCGAATCCCAGCGGGAGGAGATCCGCGAGGAACTCGCCGAACTCCGGGATCGCAAGTCCTCGATCAAGCAGTCGATGCGGGACACGTTTTACGAGACGATGCAGGAGGTCGTTCGGGTCTTCGAGACGGGGTTCGAATCGGCCCGGCTCACGGCGGATTTCGAACTCGTCGTGGCCCGGAGCGGACAGGAAGCGAACCTCGACGCGCTCAGCGAGGGCGAACTCGAGGTGCTGGGTTTCATCGCGGCCCTGGCCGGGTACGAGGCCTTCGACGTCGAGCAGACGGTCCCGTTTTTGCTCCTCGATGGCCTTGAGTCCCTCTCGGACGAAAACCTCCATAACCTGGTCGAGTATTTCGACGGCCGGACCGAGTACCTCCTCGCCACGGCCCATCCGGAACACACGGACTTCTCGGCCAACCGGATCGACCCGACGGAATGGGAGACAGTAGCCAGAGACACGCCCGAGCCAGCGGACTGACCGATCAATCGGGGGCGTTGTGGCCGTGTGGGGCCTCCGGCGACGAGGGAGTCCGTTCCTGTCCGGGGCCCGTGAACGTCGGTTTGATGTCGACGATCGGGGTCCCGTCGATCATGTCGACTCCTTCGATCTCGATCTCGTTGTCCTCGATAGACAGAATCCGACACCGGGTGATCGAGATCGGATTCGGCCGATCCTGAGAGCGGGAGGCGAAGACCCCTTTCCGGTCGTTCAATCGCAGCAGTGACCGGTCGGCTCCATTGGCGTACCAGACGACGTCGATCAGTTCATCTTCGGATAATCCATCGATCGCATAGGAGAGCCGCGGTCGCAGCGAGATCGTTCCCCGAAACTCGTCGAGGAACCCCTGGGAGGGGGCCTCCGACAGCGACTGGAACGGCGTCTCGACCGTTCCGATCGGGTCGAGCAGGATCATCCGTCGATATCACCTGTAGTTGTCGGTCCACGATTCAAATAGTTTCCGCGTCGGGCCCGTCTCTGAGAGAGGACCACCGACGGATATTCGGAGAGTTGACGAGCGGTATACCCAAGGCGGAGATCAGGTCGATGGTCGACGAACAGAATACCGACACCGCTGCCCTGGTCTGTATGGCTTTCGTCGTTCTTGGCCACCCGACTCGAAGCCGATTTTGAGTATTGCACACCCGCGCCGCGCTCGTCCGGGGGTCGAGTGGCAGTAACGAAACCCCGGTTCCCATCCGGGAGTCTCTCGCTTTCGCCGTTTCGAATCTCGCGGAAATTTCCGGTACCTTTAATGGTGATTTATGCTAAATACCGCAGTGTAGTATGTCAAGCAGTACCGGCGGCGGGTCGTGGTTCGCCCGCTACTTCGGATTCGAAGAGCACGATACAGACATGCAGACGGAGTTGATCGCCGGCGCGACGACGTTCCTCACGATGTCGTACATCATCGTCGTCAACCCGGCGATTCTGAGCAAGGCCATCAAGATCGAGGGGTATTCCCAGGGCCAGGTCTTCCAGATGATTTCGATCGTCACGATCCTCGCGTCGACCACCGCGATCCTGGTCATGGCCTTCTATGCGAACAGGCCATTCGGCCTGGCACCCGGGATGGGCCTGAACGCGTTCTTCGCGTTCACGGTCGTCCTCGGGATGGGAATCAGATGGCAGACCGCGCTCGCAGCAGTGTTCGTCGAGGGGATCATATTCATTCTGTTGACCGTGGTCGGCGCTCGGAAGTACGTCATTCGCCTGTTCCCGAAACCCGTCAAGTTCTCCGTCGGCGCCGGTATCGGCGTGTTCCTTCTGCTGCTCGGCGTGCTCGAGATCGGCATTGCAGCTCCCTCGAAGGCGACCGGTCTCACGCTCGGAGCGATTGCACAGTCACCGTCTGCGATCCTCGGCGTCATCGGGCTCGCGTTCACGTTCATGCTCTACGCCCGGGACGTCAAGGGATCCGTGATCATCGGAATCGTATCCACGGCCATCGTCGGGTGGCTGTTGACGCTATTCGGTCCGTTCAAGGTCGGCGGTGCGCTCACGCCCCAGCCGGTTCAGCCCTTCTACAACATTCGGCCGCTCGTCGGGGCCTTCATCGATGGGTTCTCGACCATTGATCCGCTCTCCTTTGCCGTCGTCGTCTTCACGTTCTTCTTCGTGGACTTCTTCGACACGGCAGGCACCCTGATCGGGGTCGCCCAGCTCGGTAACTTCCTGGACGAGGACGGCAACCTCCCGAACATCGACGAACCGCTGATGGCTGACGCCATCGGCACGACTGTCGGCGCGATGCTCGGGACCTCGACGGTCACGACGTACATCGAGAGTTCGACCGGTGTCGAGGAAGGGGGCCGGACCGGCATGACGGCGCTGGTCGTCGGGGTCCTCTTCGCGGCTTCGCTTGTCGCCGTCCCGCTGATTTCGGCGATTCCGACCTACGCCTCCTACATCGGGCTGATCGTGGTCGGGATCATCATGCTCGAAGGCGTGACCGACATCGATTGGGGCGACCCGCGGTGGTCCGTTCCGGCCGGCCTGACGATCACGTTCATGCCGCTCACGGCCTCGATCTCGAACGGGTTGGGCGCTGGCATCATCTCTTACCCGCTCGTGAAAGTCGCAGTCGGCGAGGCCGACGACGTTCGTCCGGGGGTCTACCTGCTCGCGGCCGTTCTGGTCGTGTATTTCTACGTCCAGACCGGCGTCCTGATGTGACACTCGGGCTGTAGTCCGTACGTTCAGCCGCCTTTTCTCCCCGGTTCACGAAGCGGTCGAAATATGCTTTTACCAGGGTCGTCTACGCCCGAGTATGACCGACCCGGAGATGGTCGTGGACTGTCGGAACTGCGGGGAGCCGATGCCGACCGACGCGACCCGCTGTCCGCACTGCGACGCCAAGGTAACGACCAAGCCGTGGGGCATCGGTCTTGTCCTCTTCGGCCTGGCGGTCGCCGGAATCTTCACCGTCGGGGGCACCACCTCGCTCGTTCCCCTCGAGAACTGGCAGGCAGGGATGGTCGCCGGCCTCTTCGTGGCCTTCCTCGGGGTCCGACTCTATCGCGTTCGTCGGCGGGCCCTCGCGAACGCTCGTCCCCGCGGATCCGACGATTCCTGATTCCCCCTTTCTCCGTGCCGGTCCCGTAAGAGATAAAGCAATTCTCGCCAAGCCACGTGTATGAGGATCGCGCTCCTCGGCGGTACTGGAGACATCGGTGAGGGACTCGCTGTCAGATGGGCCCGAGATACTGACCACACGGTACACATCGGCTCGCGGGATCCGGAGAAGGCCACAGACCGGGCCGCTGACTACCGCGAGGAACTGACCGAGCGTGGGTTCGACGTGGACGTGACCGGTTCGGGCAACGAGACGGCGGCTGCCGAGGCGGACGTCGTCGTCGTGAGCGTTCCCCCGCAGTACGCCGCGGACACCGTCGAGACGGTCGCTGACGGCCTGGACGAGGAAACCATCGTCGTGAGCCCGGCCGTCGCGATGGACCGCGACGGGGCGGGCTTCCACTACGATCGCCCCGCCCAGGGAAGCGTCGCCGAGGCCATCGCGGCGGCGACGCCGGATGGGGTTCCCGTCGTCGGCGCGTTCCAGAACCTGGCCGCCGGCGCGCTCACTGACCTGGACAACGACCTCGACTACGACGTGGTCCTCACCGGCGACGACGAGGGCGCACGGGCGCGGATCAAAGCTCTGGCCGAGGAGATCGACGGCATTCGGGCACTGATCGGCGGCCCGCTCGCGGTGAGCGGCGAGATCGAGGCAATCACGCCGCTGTTGATCAACCTCGCGATGAACAACGACGGCATGCACGACCTCGGCGTGAAGTTCCAGTAACCGGGATCCGGTTTTTATCAGCGGACAAGGCGATACCCCGGGTCGTATGGAACTCAGAGATTTCCGTGATGACGAGACGCCTTTCGGCGTCTCGAACCACGTGACCACGACGACTCACCGGCAGTCGGGGCGAATATCCGTGATCCGGCGATTCATACGATCACGTCGACGTAGTCCATCTCCGTCACGTCGACGAGCCCGTTGTTCGTGATGCGGTACTCGGGGATGACCTCGAGCGGGAGGAACGCCAGTTCCATCAGACCGGCCGCCTGCTCGATGCCGAGGGTCCTGGCGGCGTCATCGACCGCCTCGAACTGTTCGCCGACTTCCCGCAGCGGCCGATCCGCGATGAGACCGGCGGCCGGCAGCGAGAGCGAACTCGTCGTCCCGGTCTCCGGGTCGTGGGCCGCGATCCCCCCGTCGATCTCGCGGAGGTGGTTCGCGACGGTAGCCATCGCCTCGTAGGTCGCCCCGGCCACCACCAGGTTGTGCGCGTCGTGGGCGATGGTGCTCCCGATGGCGCCCCGTTCGAGTCCCAGGCCGTGGACGAAGGCCGTGCCGACGTCGAGATCCCCGGAGTGGCGTTCGATCACGGCGATGGGGAGTACGTCGGCCTCGCGGTTCGCCCGGAGCCACCCCTCGCGTGCCGGCACCGTCGATTCCATCTTTGCAGTCTGCAGGCCGCCGAGCGAGTCGATGACCCGGACGTCGACGTCCCCTGCTTCGACCGGAGCCTCGAGGGCCAGGTCCGTGGCATCGATCGACGGCGCGTTGACCGTGTCCGTCGACAGGGCCGTGGGGGGATACTCGTGCTCCCCCGCCGTCGGATCCACTTCGCCGTCGATGAGGACGTGCTCGACGTCCCACGTCTCCAACTCGGAGAGCAACACCAGATCGGCCGGCGAACCCGGCCGCAGCCGGCCAAACGGCAGGTCATAGCTCTCGGCCGTGTTGATCGTCCCCATCTGCACGGCCGTGATCGGGTCGACGCCGTTCTCGATGGCGGTCCGGAGCGCCGTGTCCACCCCGCCCTCCTCGATGATATCGATGACGTCCCGGTCGTCCGTACACAGGGAGAGATACCGGGTGTCGACGGCATCCGCGATGCCCGCGAGGTCCGCGACGTTCTTGCTCGAGGACCCCTCCCGCAGGTAGACACGCAGCCCGACGTCGGCTTTGGCCCGAGCCTCCGCCTGGGTGATGCTCTCGTGATCGTTGTCCAGGTAGCGGGCCACGGTCTGGAGGGTGTCACCCCGGACCTGGGGCATGTGCCCGTCGACCGTGAGCCCCCGGTCGCGAGCCGCCTGTATCTTCTCGTGAATCCCCTCCCGACCGCTCTCGACGCCGGGAATGTCCATGACCTCGCCCAGCGCGACGACGTCCTCTTCTCCGAGCAGGTCGGCGACACGGTCGGGGCCGAGCGTGGCGCCGTTGTCCTGGAGTGGCGAGGCGGGGACGCTGGACGGGACGGTGAACCTGGCCTTCAGCGGCGTGTGACTGGCGTCCTCGATGACCGACCTCACGCCTTCTTCGCCCAGCACGTTCGCGATCTCGTGGGGGTCATGGACCACGCTGGTGACTCCCTTCGGTACCACGGCCTCGGCGTACCGGGGCAGGGTAACCATGCTCGACTCCACGTGCATGTGGGCGTCGATCAGCCCCGGCGCGACGTATTCGGCCTCGATCGTCCGATCGGCCTCGCGCTCGGCTAGGGCGACGATCTCGCCGTCGTCGATCGCGACGGCTCCGTCCGGTTCGAGTTGTCCGGTGTGGACGTTGATGAGCGTGCCCCTGAGGAGCAGATCGACCGCCATTCTCACTCACCCGCCGTCGAGAGGTCGAGATCGACGTTCATTGCCTCCTCGCGGATGCGATCGGCGTCGGCGACTGTGACTTCGCCGTCCTCCATCAGCACGTTGCCATCGACCATCGTGAACTCGACGTCGTCGCCGCGGGCCGAGAACACGAGATGTGAGCGCACGTCGTGCAATGGCGCCGCCCGGGTCACGTCGGTGGTCAGGCCGATGATGTCCGCCTTCCAGCCTTCCTTCAGTTTGCCGACTTTCTCGAAGCCTGCCGCTTTGGCGCCGTTGATCGTCGCCATCTCGAGGATCGTCTCGGTCGGGGTCACCGTCGAATCCAGGTTGTCGACCTTCTGGAGCAGCGAGGCCCGGCTCATCTCGGAGAACGCGTCGAGGACGTTGTTACACGGTGGCCCGTCGTTGCCCAGGGCCACGTTGATCCCGCGGTCGAGATAGTCCACGACCGGGGCGACCCCGCTTGCCAGTTTCATGTTCGACGAGGGGCAATGAGTGACCGTCGTTCCGGTCTCCTCGAGGATGTCCCGTTCGGTCTCGTCGGTCCAGACCCCGTGGGCCAGCACCACGTCTTCGCCGGTCAGCCCGACCTCGTCAAGCCAGTGGATGTTCCGCATTCCCGTGTCCTCCTCCACCGTCTTGATCTCGTCCTGGTTCTCGCTGGCGTGGGTGTGAATGCGGACCCCGTCGTACGAGTCCGCGAGCTCGCGACTGCCACGCAGACACTCCTCGGAGCAACTCACCGCGAACCTGGGGGTGACCGCGTACTGGATGCGCCCGTCGTAGGTGTCGTGATACGTCTGGATGAGCCGTTCGGACTCGGCGAGTGCCTCCTCGGTGTCCTCGAGCAGCCCGTCCGGCGAGCGCTGGTCCATCAGGACTTTGCCGAGGCGGGCCCGCATGCCCATCTCGCCGGCCGCCTCGATGGCCTCCTCGGCGTGGGCGACCGAGAGGTGATCGATGACGGTTGTCGTGCCGGTCTCGATGAACTCCAGATAGCCCAGCTCGGCGGCCAGGCGCATCTGGTCGGGCGTGAGGTTGGCCTCCATTGGGAGGACGTTATCGAACAGCCAGTCCAACAGTTCCTGGTCGTCGGAGAGCCCGCGTCCGAGACTCTGGACCGAGTGGACGTGGGCCCCCACCAGGCCCGGCATCAAGATGTCGTACTCGGTGCGTTCCTCGTCCGGATACGTCGCCTCGAGTTCGTCACGATCGCCGACGGCCTCGATCGTGGACCCCTCCACGACCACGGCGCCGTCTTCGATGACCGTCGATGGATCGGTGACTACTGTGCCACGAAGGAGCATACGACCGGAAAATAGGCGGCGAATCCGATAAATCCCTTACGAACCGCTAGTCCATCTCGCGACTGTAGGACTGCTGCAGTGCCGAGGGACCGGCACTCACCCCCTGTCGACTGCGGGCGACCGTGATCGCCAGGACGATCACCGTGATGAAGTAGGGGTAGGTCGCCATGATCTGGGGCGAGGTGAAAAACCCGATCGCCCCGTTGACGACGCCGGGAAGCACGTCGAAGTACAGCTCAAACCCTTGGATCCGGATCTGCAGCGCCTCGAGCAACCCGAAGAGGTAGGCGCCGGCGACCGTGTAGATCGGACTCCAGCGGGCGAAGATGACCAGGGCCACGACGATCCAGCCCCGTCCCGACGTCAGGCCACCCGTCCAGATCTCCGCGTACGCGAGCGAGAGATGCGCGCCGGCGAGCCCCGCGAGGGCCCCGCCGATCATCACGGCGAGGTAACGCAGTCGGAACACGCTCACGCCCATCGTGTCGGCGGTTTCGGGATCCTCGCCGACCGAGATGATCTCGAGGCCGAGGTTCGTCCGGTTGAGCAGGTACCACACGGCGGGGACCAGCGCGAAGGCGATGTAATCCGTCGCGGGGTTCGCGAAGACTGCCTGGCCGAGCACGGGGATTTTGACCAGGACCGGGATGACGACATCGGACATCCCCTGTATCGACCGACCGGTCCACTCCGAGCCGAAGTAGGAGGTCAATCCCGTCCCGAGCAGCGTCAACATCACGCCGCTGATCACCTGGTCTGACTTCAGCGTGATCGTGAGGAAGGCATGGATCAGGGACATCAGGATGCCACAGACCATCGCCACGCCGAGTCCGATCCACACGTTACCGGTGATGAACGTCGCCATGTAGCCGGTCAGTGCCCCGACAAGCATCATCCCCTCCATCCCGAGGTTCAGAATGCCGGCCCGTTCGGAGATGATCTCACCGAGGGAGCCGATGATGAAGATGGTTCCAGCGCTGATCGTCGCGTCGAGCAGGTCTGCGAGGAACGTTGGCATGGGTTTACACCTCCTCCGTGGTTCCGGTTGGTTGTGACGCCGATTCACCGAGTCCGAGGTCGATGTCGACACTGTAGTTCTTCAGGAACTCCGCGGTGATCAGGAAGAGGATCACCAGGGCCTGTATGATTTCGACGATCGCAGCCGGGACCATGAAGCCCACCTGGAGGCTCGTCCCGCCCACGAAGAGCAGGCCGAAGAACAGCGAGGCGATGATCACCTTGAGCGCGTTATCCCGACCCAGGAGCGCGATGACGATGGCCGTGAACCCATAGCCGGGGGAGAAGTGGGGCCGCAGTCGTGCCTGGACGCCCGCGATCTCGATCAGTCCGGCCATGCCGGCCAGGGCCCCACCGACCACGAAGACCGCCACGTAGATCCAAAACGAGTTCATCCCGGCCTGCTCGGCCGCGTCGGGGTTCGATCCCGTGAACGTGATCTCGTATCCCACGTTGGTCTTCTGGACGACGACGTAGACGAGGAGAGCTGTGGCCACTGCGATGATGATTCCCGAGTGTGCGCCGAGTACGGGAATCTCGGGGAGCATGGCCCGGGCGGGCAGCAGACTCGAGACCGGGAAGTTACCGGCCCCGCCCTGCATCGGACCCCGGATCAGGTATCCGTTGATATCGATGGCCGCATACGAGATCAGGAGCGAGACGATGATCTCGTTGACGCCCCACTTCGCCCGGAGGAATCCCGGGATGAACCCCCAGATCGCTCCGCCGACGGCCGCCCCCAGGAACATGAGCGGGAGCAGGACGAACGAGGGGGCAGTGACGTTCAGTCCGATCCAGGTCCCGATGATGGCCCCGATGTAGATCTGACCGGTCGCCCCGATGTTCCACAGCCCCGCACGCAGCGGGAGATACACGGCGAGGCCGGCCAGGAGGAGCGGCGCCGTTTTCTGGAGCACGCTCGCGAGACCCGAGAGGTTCGTCAGCGGCTGGAAAAACATCACCCGGTAGGCGACTATCGGGTTGACATTCTGGGCGATCAGAGCGATGGACCCGACCAGGAGGGCGGCCAGAATCGTGATCACCGAGGACCCGTAGGCGAGCCACCGTGGTACCTCCTGTCGGGCGCTGAAGTCGACGTCGACGTTCATCTGTCACCTCCGTGATCGGGAGACGGCTGTGGACTGGGATTGGGACTGACCTGGCCGCCGTCGGTCGCGACCGCCGTTTCCCCGTCTTCCGAACCGCCAGTCATTTTCAGTCCGATCTCCCGTTTGTCCGCCTCCTCCGGGGTCGTCTCGTGGACGATCTCTCCCTCGTAGACGACCAGAATGCGATCGCTCATGTCGAGTATCTCATCGAGGTCCTCCGAGACGAGGAGGATCCCCATCCCGTTCTCCCGCTGTTCGAGGAGTTTCTTCCGGATCGCCTCGATCGCCCCGACGTCGACCCCCCTGGTGGGCTGGTTCGCAATCAGGACATCCGGGTCACGATAGGCCTCCCGACCGACGATGAGTTTCTGCATGTTGCCGCCGGAGAGGTCTCCCGCGTTCATATTTCGGACGTCCTGAATGCCCCGCACGTCGTAGGCGTCGATGATCTCGTTGCCGTAGGCCTCGAGTTCCCCGTAATAGAGGAAGGGGCCGGTATGGAAGCGATCGTCCCGGTACTCTTTGACTCCCGCATTGTGCATGACCGAGAGTTCGGGGGCCAGGCCGTATTTGAGTCGGTCCTCCGGAATGTAGGAGACTCCCTCCTCGATGTACTTCCGGGGGTGGGCCTCCGTGAGGTCCTGCTCGTTGACCGACAGCGATCCCTCATCGATGTCCCGGACGCCGACCAGACACTCCGCCAGTTCCTTCTGACCGTTGCCGCTCACCCCCGCGATGCCGACGATCTCGCCGCTTCGAATCTCCAGATCGATGCCCTCGACGGCCGGGAGTCCGCGGTCGTCCGTGGCGTGGATGTTCTGTGCCCGCATCTTGACGTCGCCTTTCTCCACCTCGGATTTCTCGATGTCGAAGAGGACCTCGTGGCCGACCATCCGTTCGGCCAGGTCGGCTTCGGACATCCCCGCGGTCTCCACGGTATCGATGTGTTTTCCGTCCCGCAGGATGGTCACCCGATCCGTGATCTGTTTTGCCTCGTGGAGTTTGTGCGTGATGAAGATGATCGAGAGCCCGTCGTCGGCGAGTTCCACGAGGGTCTCGAAGAGGCGTTGGGCCTCGTTTGGGGTCAGGACCGCGGTGGGTTCGTCCAGAATGAGGAGATCGACGTCCCTGTACAGCGCCTTGAGGATCTCGACCCGCTGCTGTTCCCCGACCTCGAGTTGCCAGACGGGATCGGTCGGATCGATACCGAATCCGTAGTCCGACGCCAGCGATTCGATCCGATTCTGGGGGCCCTTTCGGTCGATCGTGAACAACTCCTCGATGGACTGTAACAGGCCACCGCTGCCGTCGCCCCCGTCGAAGACATCGGCGGCCTCCCGGTTCCCCAGGATGACGTTCTGGGTCACCGTCAGCTTCGGGATCAGCATGAAGTGCTGGTGGACCATGCCGATGCCCGCGTCGATCGCCTGCTGGGGGGAGTCGATCTCCACCCGTTCCCCGTCGAGATAGATCTCGCCGCCGTCTTTCGTGTACAGCCCGTACAGGATTTTCATCAGGGTGCTCTTTCCGGCCCCGTTCTCGCCCAGTAGCCCGTGTATCTCGCCTTTCCTGACCTCGAGGTCGACCTCGTCGTTGGCGATGACTCCTGGAAATTTCTTTACGATCCCACGCATCTCCAAGAAGGAACGGGAACCCCCATTGTTCATGATTAACGTGAAGATATACCACGGTGCAGGGGCAAAAGCATTTTTATTGTGATCCCAATGTGAGGGGATGAATCGACGTTCGAGTTACTGTTCGGTGAGTCGTGTGCGCCCCATCGGAAGCGTGTGTTCGTCGTTAGTATTGATAATATAATATATTAAATACGACAGTAACAGGTATTTTTATGAAACACCAGCCTCTTAGTTAATGTGCGAGCCCATCACAAGGTAACCATGACCGAAAAATCAGAAAACACGTCCCGACGAGACCTCCTCAAGTGGACCGGCGCGGCCGGCATTGCGGGACTCGCGGGCTGTGCAGGCAACGGAAACGGCGGCAACGGGACGACGACCACCAAACAGACGACCACCGGCGGTGGCGGGGAACAGGAAAACGTGCGGGGGGCCTGGCTCTACATTTCGCAGACCGGCGACCGCGGGTGGTCCTGGGCACACGACCAGGGTCGCAAGTGGTGTGACCAGCACTACGACTGGCTCGATACCGCTTACTCCGAGGCGGTGCCGCCGGCAGACGCCAAAGCGGTTCTCCAGCAGTACGCGAATCAGGACTATGACATCATCTTCGGCACGACCTTCGCGTACATGCAGCCCATGTACACGGTGGCCCAAAACCACCCCAATACCCTCTTCGAACACGCCACCGGCTACAAGACCCGACAGAACATGGGCCGGTACATGGGGCGGATCTACCAGGATCGCTATCTCACCGGAATCGCGGCGGGGATGCTCACGGATTCGGACCTGCTGGGATACGTCGCCGCGTTCCCCCTGCCCGAAGTGGTCCGGGGGATCAACGCCTTCGCCCTCGGCGCCCAGTCGGTCAACAAAGATGCCGAAGTGCTGGTCCGCTGGATCAACGCCTGGTATGATCCCACGAAGACCCGCCAGGCCGCACAGGCGCTCATCGACCAGGGCGTCGACGTGATGGCCCAGCACATGGACTCCCCGGCGGCCGTCAAAACGGCCAACGAGAACAACATCTGGTCGATCGGCTATGACTCCCCGATGGCGAAGTTCGGCGGCGAGAAGTACATCACCTCGCCGTTCTGGAACTGGGAGGCCTTCTATGCGCCCACCCTCATCAGCGTGAAGCAAGACACGTGGAAGTCCGACTTCTTCTGGGGCGACATCGGGTACACGTTCAACGGGATGAACAACGAGCGGAGCATCCATCTCTTCGAGCTCGACGACTGGGGTCCCCAGGTGCCACAGAACGTCAAAGACAAGGTCGCGAACGCCCGCTCGGCGCTCAGAAACGATGAGATGTCCGTCTGGGGGGGCTCGAAGTTCGAGGGCAAGAGCGAGCGGTTCCTCTTCCGGGAGATGAGTTCCTTCGTGCCGTCGGTCCGGGGCAAAGTGCCGGAGTAACTCACTCGGCCGGTTCTCCTTCCGTTTCCGTCAGCGACCGGTTCGGTCGGCGGTCCGGCACAGCAGTTCGGCCAGTCTGTCATAGAAGTCCGGGTCGTACTTCGAGGCCGCATCGATCGTCGGACGGGCGTTCGTTTCGGAGACGACCGTTCGTTCGGGCGAGTCCAACACGTCGACCCCAAGGACTGGAACGTCCATGACCGCCGCCGTTCTGCGGGCCAGGGCCTGGATCTCCGGGGCGGGATCGATGCCACGGGCGGTCGCGCCCCGGTGGACGTTGTGCTTCCATCGACCGGCCGACCGGGACTCATCCGGCAGTTCCCGCTCGACGGCCCCAACGACCTCCCCGTCGATGACCATCACCCTGACGTCCCGGGCCTCGGGAAGGTACTCCTGGAGAAGATACGTCCGATCGCGAGTGACGGGAAACTCGTGGATGAGTTCGAGGTAATCCGTCACGCCCGAAAGCGAGTCCGGATCGCGCACCTTGAGGATCCCGACCCCCCGGGTCGTCGAATTCGGCTTGAGGACTGCGGGTGTTCCCAGCCGATCGACTGCCGCAGCGACGGCCGATTCGTCGGCCGGATTCGAAACGACGGTCGTCTCCGGAACCGGGAGGTCCGCCCCCTCGAGTCTGGCGATGGTCTCGGCCTTGTTGCGCGAGCGGAGGACCGCCTCCCGCCCGTTGACCCACGGGATGTCAAGCAGTGCCGTGAGAACGCCCCCTTCGGGAATGCGGCCGGGAAAGAACAGCCCCACGTCGACGTCGGGCAGGGTCGTCGACCCGGTCAGGTCAGTGACGTCTTCGGTTATGGAGACGTGTTTCACTGCGATGTCCCGCTCTCTCAGGGGCTCCTGGATCCGTTCTGCGGTTTCTTCGAAGTGGGCCAGACCTACGGTGAGCATGCGATCGTTTCCCGCTGCTTTGCCGCCTGGCAGGGTAATTCTTCCGCTCCGGTCTCCGTTTCGGTTGCCCGCGTGCTCTCATCGGGGATCGCTCGCCGACTCCTCGTACTCCCACTCCCGGAGCGCCGCCCGAACGTAGTCGCTGTCCGCCGACCGAAACAGATCGTCGGTCGAGCCATGATCGCCGAACTCGAAGTCCCGAACCACGGCGACCGGCAGCCCGTCGTCGCCCTCGCCGGTGACGAGGTTGGCCGCCGCCGCCAGCTCGTCCACCACCGCTTCGACGGTGACTTCGAGTTCGTGGTCGTCCCGATCACGTTCCCCCCGCCAGTCCCGGGTGGCCGAAATCCCGTCCCAGCCGATCGCGACCCCGCGCTGTGCGGTCCGGAACGGCCGTCCGGAGGTGTCCGTGACGATCACCGCGGGATCGGCCTCGAATCCCGCCCTGATTCGCCTCGCCGATTCACTCGGGGCCGTCGGGAGCAGGAGAACGTCGGCCTCGCCGGTGTTCGATCGATCGATCCCGGCGTTGACCCCCACGTGGCCGAAGTTCGTCACCGTGAGCATGAACGGCGCCTCCATCAACACGTCCTCGCTCTCCTGCAGCACGACCGCGACGAACCGGGCATCGACCGGTTCGCCGTGAATGGACTCGAGTCGGGCGGCGATCGATTCGGCCCGTTCCGAGGGCTCGATGTCCTCGAGGCGAATCCGCCGATCCTCGACTTTCGAGACGATTGTACTCGCGACACACACGACGTCGTCGTCCCGGATTTCGGCTTCCGCCTCGATCGCGTCGGCGATGTCCTCACCGGGCCGAAATTCGGGGAGGTTCGGGACCGCGAACAGGTGCATGGCTATCGCTTTCGAGTCCAGGGTAAAATGATCCCGGTTCCGGGAGGCCCCGGCTCCGGATCACTGACCCCGGAGTTTCCGGGTGATGTATCCCGCGACCCGGTTGCGTACCTTCTGGGATTCGACGTCCGTCAGCTGCTGGACGAGTTCCTTGTTGGCCTCGAAGTCCTCGCCGAACGTGTTGTGATGCTGTCCCAGGAGCGAATCGCCCAACTCGATGATCCGGTCCGGCTTGATGCCCATACCCGAACCACGTCGGGGACGCCCTTAACGGTTCGGCGCGATCAATCCTGGGTGAGGATCACGGTCCCAATTCCGGCACCGAGAAGGATCGCCACGATTCCGAACGCCGGCAGCACGGTCTGATAGCCGATGACGGCTGTCGGGAAGAACAACTCGGCAAGAGCGGGGACAGCGAGCGGACCGAGCGTCTGGCCCAGGCGGAGTACCGCCGTGTTCACCCCCAACATACTCGCCCGTTGCTCGGCGCTCGCGATGTTCACGATCGCGCTGTTCAGCGAGGGCATGATCAGCCCGAACCCGATGCCGTAGACGACGAGAAGCGACGCGATGTGAAGGGGCGAGTGGGCCGGTCGAACGGCAAGTAGCGCGACGCCGTTCAGGAGGAACCCGGCGATGATCAAGGTGTTCCGCTCGAAGATGGACTGAAGCCGTCCGTAGCGGGCCGCAACGAGGGCGTTCGAGACCGAGACGACCGAGATGATGATCCCGAGGTACGGTTCCTGGGTGCCGTATTTGCCGGACAGCAACAGGGGAATGGCAGTGAGCACAGTCCCATAGTACAGGAAGAACGTCGAGAAGGCCGCGAGGTAGACGGCGAAGGCCGTTCGCTGGGTCGCGACGTCCCAGATCTGTTCGAGGTGGGACCGTATCGAGGTGCTCGCCCTCGACGGTTTGTTTTCGACCAGCGGAATCGCCACCAGACCGACCAGAATGCTCACCCCGAAAAAGAGAAACGGCGCCTCCCACCGGATGCCGGCGAGGACCCCGCCGACGAGCGGGAAGATCGCTGCGCCGATCCCAAGTGCACTGCTGTTGAGCCCGATCACGGTTCGCTGCCGGGACCCCTCGTAGTAATCTCCCGCGAGCGTCAGGGACAGCGAAACCAACGCGCTGCCTCCGATTCCCTGGACGAACCTGAGGAGTAACACCTGCTGATAGGTCCGGGTGAACGCGATCGCCGAGCCCGCCAGACCGAAGAGCACCAGGAGCGGAACGAGCGTGAGGCGTCGTCCCAATTTGTCGGCCGCGATCCCCACGAAGGGCGTGATGAGGACCCCGGGGATGGTAAACACCGTAATCAGGAGTCCGATCTGTGTGTCGCTGACGCCGAAGACCGCTTGGAGCGCCGGTAACACCGGGCTCAAGAGCGATACGCCCATGACCCCAATCAGGGAGTTGGCGAGAATGACGTGAAATCGGGGCGACGACCAGGGTGCGCGTGTACTTGAGTGTGTGTCCTCTGTCATCGTCTCCTCCGGTCGAATCGAGAGAGTCGATTCGCCCCAACGTTCGAAGGTTTTCCGTCCGGCCCTTGAATCCTCCCATCCCAGTCCGAAAGCCGCCACTGGTTCACAAATATCATACGAACAATAGGAAGGGCACGCGGATCGGTAGCAATCACGGATCCGGATTCCCCCGATTCAGGACAACGAACAGGGATCCCCCATTTCGCGATGACGGAAGCCGTGCAGAGCGGCGATCCGATCGCCCGTCTGCCGGTGCCGGGGCGACCGTCACACACCGAGATACGAGACGACGTCCTGTTCTCGCCCGTACAGGGTTTTCCGCTCGATCGATACGATGTCCCGCTCGATCAACTCCCGCATCGCCTCATCGACCTCCTGTGGCGTCCCATCGACTTCGCGGTCGACCCGCGTGATCGGCACTTCGCCCCGCGACTGCAAGAACGAGACGATGGATTTCACCAACGGAGATGCCCCCTCCAGCTCGGACGGGAGGGACGGTTCCCGGGTCTCAGCGGGAGAACGGCTCTCGGGCGTCCCGGACGCTGCGATCTCCAATTCGTAGGTCTTGCGGCCGTTATGTGTCGTCTCCGTCCGGGTTATGACCCCCGACTCGGCAAGCGATTTCGCGATTCGCGATCCCGTTCGGCTCGAGGTGTCAAGGGCCTTCCACAGTTGGCTCTGATAGATCCCATCGTTCTCTCGGATCAATCGGAGTGCTTCCCGTTCCGACTCGGAACGGTCGGCTTCAGCCGAGTCGTCTTCCGTTGTAGATACCATCACACGAACAATTCATATCGCCTATCATTATCAATGTGGTGTATCTGTCAACCACTCCCACTTCCGTCGCCCCCGACGGGGCACTCGGAAGGGGCGTCACCAGAACCGGGGGCTCTGGGTGCCATCCAGTCGTCCGTGATCTGGTGAGGACTCTCCGTGGACTCGCCCCCGGACCCGTGAGAATCCGGCGTGTCCCCCGTCGAGTACGACAGACCGGGAATCGACCCCTCCGTGATAAATTAAAATTATTTGTTGGTTTTACCCACCAGGGAATTATGGAAATATTATAAATTATTTCCCGGAGCAGTTCGGCGACCCCAGCGCGGAGGACTCGTGAAACCGGTTCAGGCCCCCTCGAGGTGATCGACCAGGTCGAAGAACGTCTCGATCGTCAGGTCCGGTGCCCCGTCGAAGGGTTCCCAGGGCTCGTCCTTTCGATCGACCCAGACCCCCTGCATCCCGGCGTGCATCGCCCCTTGGACATCGAACCATCCGGCCGAGACGTGTGCGATGTTCTCGATTGGGGTTCCCGTCCGGGACGCGGCGTGACGATACAGGTCGACATGGGGCTTGAACGTCCGGATCTCCTCGGCACTGATTGTGTCCTCGATCAGGTCGCCGATCCCCGCGTGTTCGATCATCGAGTCGAGCATTTCGGGGTTCCCGTTCGAGACGACATAGCAATCGATCCCCAGATCACGCAGATCGCGCAGTCCGGGCGTGACGTCGTCGAACACATCCAGTTCGTGGTAGACGGCGAGGATCTCCTCCCGTTCGTCCTCGGACACTTCCACGCCGTGGGCATCAAGTGCGTACTGGAGGGCATCACGGTTCATCCCGTAGAATGGCTGGTACGCGTCGATGTGATTCGCCACGAAGGTGTACTCGAGCGATCGCGCCCGCCACAGCCGGGAGATCGGTTCCGGGGTGTCCACGTGCTCCGCGAGTGCCCGCTCGGCGGCGTCGACGTCCACCAGCGTGCTGTACGAGTCGAAGGTGAGGGTCGTGATCCGGTCGGTATCGAGGGTCACAGGGGGTGAACTCGCGGCTGGACAAAGGATTTTGGGGCCGGGTAGCCAGTGGTGGCTGCCTGGGGAACCGGTGTTGACCGTCGTGCACCGGCTGAAAGTTTACGGCGGGTTACCGCTTTTCTATAAGAAAAAGGTCTTGTTCCCGCGAATAAAGTAGTCAAATATAGTATAAATACGAGTCTCGAACGAACGTCCCGACAGTTCGAATCCGGCAAACCGGAATCGGGTTCGAGGGTTCCGAATCAGCTTCCAGGGAGGATATCCCCCAGTGCTGCGCCGATCGACATCGGGAGAAATGCGATTACGACACTGGAGAGGGCCATCACGGGGTCCCCCCAACTGATGCGTCCCCACGCTGTCAGCATCACGGATGCCGTCAGAAACGAGATGGAGAGAACGCCGGCCAGGCGCCAGGGGATCAGACCGAACAGACGGTGTTTGATGCGAACGTCCTGGATTTCGGCGATGTATAGAACGCCCGTGGTAAGTCCGATCGAGACCAACCCAGTCCCGAGGAGTGACAGCGGATGGGTACTCAGATGGGCCCCGATCTCTTTCGTCCCGCCTTCGACTGCCATCGGAATTCCGAACAGCAGGCTACCGATGAACGCCTCGACGGCATCGGCCCGGTCGAATCCCCAGATGACCGTGCCGAGCGGCGTGTCGTTCCTGGACGCCTCCACGGCCATTCGCATCGTTTCCTCGACCTGTTCGCGTTCCGCCGGCGTGTCGACCGTTTCGGACAGTCGTTCGAGTTGATCGAAGACGTCCCCGAAATCGGCCCCGTCATCCATCGAACTCATACGACATGATATCACTCCCACTTATATAGGAATACCGTGAAATTGTCAGAATAGACGTCATTCGGCCTCTCGCCATCAATTTTTATATGGGCGATGGAGCTAAAAAGAGATAGGTGATGGGTGTGATGGGGGAAATCGCCGGGGGAAACGATGAGAGCGGTCCGGGCCCCCAGGAACGGGACGTGGGACCGCACGCCGAATCGTATCTCATTCGCGAGTTGCGATCCGGATATCACCTCATCCCGGGACGGCCACCGCTCGTGCTGACGTTTCTCGCCATTTCGTTCGGGGTGCTTGCCGTGGGTCTCGTGGAGGGACCCACGCCGGTCGCAGCCTCCCGTCTGCTCATCCCGATTGGGGCCGCGGTCTCCCTTCTCCTCATCGGCTGGTGGACGACCCGGGCCGATAGAAGCACACAGAAACATGCGAGTTCGGTCATCGTCAGCATCGTCTTCATGGCGATCGTAACGGGGACTGTATTCCTGATTCTCCTCGAACACTCACAGGCGGTGCTGTATCGTATCGACTGGCGATTCGCAGTGACGACGTCGCTGTCGATCGGGGCCGTCATCGGCGCACCGACGGGAGTTGCAATGGACGGGATCGTTGCCCGCCAGACCGAACTGGAAACGAACCAGTACCAAACGTCCCGGCTCCAACAGCGATTGCAGGTCTTCAATCGGGTTTTGCGGCACAACGTCCGAAACGAACTCGGGGTCGCACAGGGATACCTCGAGATGCTCAACTCTCGGATAGAGAGCGGTGACGCGAAAGAGTGGTATCAGCGATCAACTCGTTCGATAGAGCGTGTTCTGCAACACACCGAAAAGATGGTCTCCCTCGACGAGCACGGCCTGTTCCGGAGGGAGCAAACGACGGTCGACATCGGCCAGGAACTCCGGACGGCCGTTGCAAAATCCAGGGTGGATGATTCCGATATACTGCTCACGACGGAGATCCCCGATTCGGTGATGGTACGTGCCCATCCTCTGATCGGATCGGCGATCACCGAGGCGATTCAAAATGCGCGTGATCACGTCGAAGAGAGGCCACTCACGCTCACGGTTCGAGTCCAAACAGACGAGGACGCTGTCGTGGTGACCGTCGCCGATAATGGATCGGGAATCCCGGAAAGTGAACTGGACGTACTCGATCGGGGATCCGAAGATGCACTCTCACACGGGCACGGGATCGGACTCTGGATGATGAAATGGGTCACCGATGCGTCGGATGGGAATCTCTCGTTTCAGACGTCTTCGGCCGGGACGACCGTTCGATTCGAACTCCAGCGGGCCGAGTGCTGAGACTGCCCCGGTTGTCTCAGCGCCTCCCCATCTTCGCGCTCTCCGGTGCCGCCCGTTGCGGTGGCGGATCAGCGCGTGTCGCCGTGCTTGCGCTGGCGGCGGGTCTTGACGATCTGGACGCGCTGTGGAAGGGTACTGTTCTCGGTGCGGAGGTGCTGCTTGACTCGGGACGCGATCTGGCTGCTCGCTGTTTTCAACATATACGTATATTAGTGCGAGAGAATTTAAGAATTATGGCTCAGATTGAATTATAGATTATTATACTCCCAATATTTCATACTGGACGTGTCATCTGTAATCACGATATCTGTCGGACAGACCAGGGGATTGGTCGGCTCCTCGGTGATCTCCTCGACGGTGTCGGGGCCGCGTGTATGACCCCGTGCAGACTGCGGGTGGGAATACTGCCGGAGATCGTCATGTTGCGGACGATCGAACCCCGTCGATGATCCACAGATCTACCCGGCCAATTCGATCCGAAGTAGGCAATCAGCTTACACTGTGATCGTCTGCGTTCGACATTCCGCTCAAGTACCCCGTCTGAGACACCCTACCTTTATGTGAATTGAGTGTCACAATCCGAGCATGGTCCGAGAAGACGGCAAACGAAATTTCGTCCTTCGGGAAGACGACGGAACTGAGACCAGCGTTTTCACCGGGAACGTGCCCCGGCAAGCCGCGTTGAAGGCCGCACGTCGCCTCGAGGAAACAGGCAACTCCGAGGCGGACGCCCCTCGCAAGGAACTCAAGCTTCGCGAGCGGGGCACGGACAAGGTCCACATCTACGAGGCGTGGGCCTGGACCGAACCGGCGCCGGAGGACGGCCCTGACTGGCTCGGCGAGGAGGTCTCGGAGGCCAACGTCTCGAAGGTCGGAATCGACCACCTCGACGAGTAGACCGTCAATTTTCGGCTCACCGCGGGCAGTCGAACAGTCCGATCACGGTGCGAACCGCGAAAGGGCCCGATTCAGTCCCGCCCCGTTCGACCCGGTGTCAGAAGGCGATTTCGCATCACCACCAAGCTGACTGGTATGATCCCGATGACGGTCAATGAGAGCCCAACGGCAACCACTTGGTCGGGGGAGATCCATAGCGCTGGCCAACTGAGTGCAAGCACTGCCGTGATCCCACCCGCACTCGCGAGCGGGATTCCGATGAATGCGCTGCCCCAAAGTACCCATCCGAGGAGTGAGCGGTCGGCGGTGCCGCTTTCGGGGTCGTCTCTCAAGCACATCGTGATATCACCCCCACGTCCCACCGGTTACGGCGGGGCCCTCGCCACCGAACGGTCGTCGAGAGCGCCGTCGGCGTGAGCGGGTTCGGACCCGTCCTCGGTGCGGTGCCAGGAGCCCGTGGGAAGACGAGCGCCGGTTCACGTTCGTGCGCTTGATTCAGGAGACAATAAGCGTACGGTACACTCGCCAACCGGGCCCGCGATCTTCGGGATAGGTCATGGCTGTCTCCGCATAATCGTCCCGAACCCGTGTCGAACGGCGGGTCGAACGCGCCGGGTCCGGATGAACCGGGTTCCCGAAGGATCCCGTATAGCCTCCCGCGGAGGTTCGATGACGGTAGCCAGCGAAAGCCCCGCCCGTCAGGGCGGGGAGGACGTCAGCCTATAGATCCTCACAGACCTCAAGGAATCGGGTTTCTGAAATGTTCCGTGCGGATGACCAGGACGGTTCGTCGTCGCCTTCCCGGTCCATCCAGATCTGTATCTCCGGATCGTACTTTTTGAGCATCTCGATGTCTATTTCACCGTCCCGAGCCACCTCCGCAAATTGTGCGGTTACTATCGCACTCATCGCTTCGTCTTCAATGTCAGATAATAGCGCCCCGGGCTTCACCCGAAGTTCCCCAACAACATTCCCATTTACCGCCACTTTCTGGAAGGGCTCATACTCTGATGGGGCATCTGGTTCTTCATCTGCCATACCACACACCAGATACCGAGTTGGCTTGAACGTTCACATATCCTCAATCCTCGCGACTTCGTTATGGCACAAACAGGCGCAAGACCTCGCGCTTTAGCGCGGGGAGGACGTCAAATCGGGTTGGCGTGACAACTCTCTAGGGAGGTACGTTCAGAGGGGAAGTTCTTTTTCGGAGGGCAGCAGCCAAAGCCGCATGACCCATGGTTATTCCCAGGCGCTGAAAACCGGTGGGCAAGTTAACCAATGTCACGCTATACAATACGATGCAATGGGCGCGCCAGACACAGCCGACTACGAGCTTCCGGAAGACCGCCTGGAAGAAAGCCAACCGCAGTGTCCGTTCGGGATCGGGGGAAGTTGCTGTCGGGTCTGTTATATGGGACCCTGCCGCGTCAGCGACGGCGAGCGAGGGACCGACCGGGGCGTCTGTGGAGCGACTCCCGGGACAGTGGCGGCGCGAAACCTCTACCGGGAGATCGCATCCGGTGCCGCCAGTCACTCCGACCACGCCCGCGAGATCGCGACTGTGCTCTCGGAGATCGCGGATGGGAAACTCTCCGAGTACGACATTCAGGACCCGGAGAAGCTCAATCGGATCGCGACCGATCTCGGGATCGATACTGACGGGGATGAGACGACCGTAGCAAAACGGGTCGCGGCGGCCGCCATCGAGGACTTCCAGGAAGGAGGGGAGTCCCTCAACTGGCTCGATCGGATGCCCGACGAGCAGCGTGCACATCTCGCCGAGAAGGGAATCGAACCGCTGCCGAGCGTCGACAAGGAGGTCGCACGGGCGATGCACCGGACCACGCAGGGAAACGACGCCGACCCGGAACACCTGCTGACCGGAGCCCTCGGGGCAGGGCTGGCCGACGGGTACGCCGGGCTGACGATGGGGACTGATTTGCAGGACGTGGTGTTCGGCACTCCTCGGCCGGTCCAGACCGATGCCAACCTCGGGACGCTACAGGAGGACCAGGTCAATCTCGCCGTTCACGGCCATTCACCGGTGCTCAGTGAAATGGTCGTGAAGTACGCCGAGGACCTCGAGGGGAAAGCCCAAGAAGTTGGTGCCGAAGGCATCAACGTGGTGGGGATCTGCTGTACCGGAAACGAACTGGCCGAGCGTCAGGGAATCCCCCTGGCAGCGCATAGCAGTCAGGCTGAACTCGCCGTCACCACTGGTGCACTCGACGCAATGGTGGCCGATATCCAATGTATCTGGCCCGGTATCGGGGACGTCATCGAGTGTCACCACACGCGGCTCATCACGACTGTCGATTATGTACGCATTCCAGGTGCCGAGCACGTCGAGTTCGATCCCGAGACCGCCGAAGAAGACGCCCGCGAAATCGTCGAGCGAGCGATCGAAGCGTTCGAAGACCGGCAAAGCCGGCAGAACTACGATGTCGAGATTCCCGAAGAATCTGCTTCGGCGCTCGTTGGTGTCTCCGACGACTTCGTGTTGGACGTCCTCAAATCAGTTGACTCCGAGAACCCCTCTGGACCGCTCATCGACGCGCTGGAGTCCGGAGATCTCCGTGGCATCGTCGGTATCGTCGGGTGTCCGAACCCGAAGATGCGGACCGCGGATATGACCGAAACGCTCATCGAACACCTCCTCGATCACAACGTCCTCCCGGTCGTGACTGGTTGTATCGGCCACATCACTGCCCAGGCCGGCTACCTCGACCCCGCCAAGACCGACGAACTCGCGGCCGATGGGCTGGCGACGGTGCTTCACGATCTCGGAGAGGCGGCGGGGCTCGACGGCCCCCTGCCGCCGGTCTGGCACATGGGTTCCTGCGTCGATAACTCCCGTATCGGGAACGTCGTTCGTGCGATCGCCGAAGACGCCGGTGTCCCGACGCGTGATCTGCCAGTCGCCGCGAGCGCGCCCGAACTCATCGCCGAGAAGGCCGTCAGCATCGGGACGTGGGCGCTCACCTTGGGGCTACCGCTCCATACCGCGCCGACCCTCCACATGGATCACAGCGACGAGGTCACGCAGATTATGACCGAGGACCTCGAAGAGATCACCGGCGGCTACGCTATCCAGGAAGAAGATCCCGAAACCGCAGCCGAAAAACTCGAGAACACGCTGGAGGATCGTCGTGAAGCGTGGTTTGCGGAGGCCTGAACACCATGTGTGACGCGTGCGGAGGGCACGGCGGTCACGATCACTCCCCCGACCACTCTCACGGCCACTCCCACGACCACTCCCACGATCATGACCAGAACACACGAATTGAGACGGACGGAAC
>JBDGTI010000045.1:0-212 GCA_042216995.1 Halodesulfurarchaeum sp. | reverse complement strand
GGTCCGAGTAGCGATCACTGGCAAGGGCGGCGTCGGGAAGACGACGCTTGCGGCCGCTGTCGCTCGCCACCTGGCGGCGCACCACGACGTTGTCGCCGTCGATGCAGATCCGGACATGAATCTGGCCCGAACGCTTGGGGTAGCGGAGCCCCGCCCCATCACTGAAGAACGCGAGTTGATTCAAGAACGGGTCGGGGACAGTGGCGGACTGG